>NZ_JBHRXS010000014.1:0-10775 GCF_042648545.1 Chenggangzhangella methanolivorans | reverse complement strand
CCGTCGCGTCAGCGCCGCTCATGAACTAACATTCCAACCGGACCACTCGATGGGGGCCGGCCAGTATCGTGATCGCCTCGGCAACATCGTACGTCAAGGACAGCCTGAGAATGTTTGACGCCCGATCCGCTTCTCGGCTGGCCGAACTCGAAGACGTCTCTTTGAACTTGCGCCTGCGTAAGAATGGGGTCGTCGAGATCGATGGCCGGAACCATCTCTTCGCGCGTCTGCTGGACGACGGCCGCTTCGCTTTCGACGACGAAGAGAACGCCAAGCGGAAAACCCTTAGGGAAAGCGAATTTCTCGATCGCTATCGCGCCGGTCGCATCGTCGTCCGCGACTGGAGCGTGCTTCCGGTCAAGTTTCGCAAGGAAGCTGAGAGATCCCTCGAAACTCTTCCGCCGGAGAAGACGACGAAGGCGGAGTGGCGGCACGCCTACTGCGTCGCCTTCGACGCAAATCCCGTGGTTAAGACCGAACGCGGACTTGTCCCTCTCATCGAACATGTGGCCGCCGAGAACGGCCACGATGTGAAGCCAGACTGGAGAACGCTGCTCACATGGCTGAGGACCCGCGGCGTCGGCGGCCGTCGTCCCCTCAGGGCCATGCGTTCATTCGAGGAACTGCGAGGTCGGAAGAAAGGCGTCGACCCCGAAGCGGAAACATCATTCAGGATTGCATAAAGCTCGTCTTCCTGAATCAGCAGCAGCTCCCGGCGTCCGCTGTGATCGAGGCCGTCGTCGGCGAGATTGCGCGGAGAAACGAAGACCTCGGAAGCGCTGAGCGGATCGCCACTCCGTCGCCGATGACGATCCATCGAAGGATCGCGGAGCACCCGTTCTACAGAACCCTCCGGCTACGCATTGGAAAGCGCGCCGCCGACCAGATGATGAAGCCGCTGAAAGTCGCGCCGGAAGCGACGCGTCCGCTGGAAACGATCATCATCGATCATACGAAGATCGATGACTGGATGCTCTTCGAAGATCAGACGAGCCTCCCTTGCGGTGGCCGTCCCTGGCTGACCATGGCGATCGACGCTTATTCACGCTATCCGGTTGGCTATTACATCGGATTTGAACCGCCGAGTGTTTACTCGGTGATGATGTGCCTCCAACAGGCCGTCGCGCCGAAGACCGACTTATTCGCCAAGTATAAGGGTATCAAGGCCGACTGGCGCGCGGCTGGCTTGCCGCTCAAGTTGGTGGCTGACAACGCGAAAGAGGTCATCGGTCTTTCCCTCCCGCGCGCTTGCGCGGAACTCGGGATCGAGCTCGAGACGTCGCCTGTGCGGACGCCCAAGTACAAAGGCATTATCGAGCGCTTTTTCAGAACGCTCAACACTACGTTCCTGCATCGTCTTCCGGGAACGACTTACGGTAGTCCGAAGAAATTACGAGACAGCGATATTGACCCTCGCAAGACAATGTCGATGTCGTTCGACACCTTCCAGTTTCTTTTCCTAAAGTGGCTGACTCAGGATTACTGTAAAGCCAAGAACCGTACGATCGGCTGCACGCCGGAAAAACGTTGGATCGAAGGCACTGAGAAGCATCGGATCCAGATGCCGGAGCGCATCTCTGATCTGAAGGTTGTTCTTTCGCGGCACGCTGATGGCATGCTGTCACGATCCGGCATCCGATATCAAAACCTTGCCTATCGAAACAGTTCAACTGTTTCGTCCGTCCTCGAAGCTGCGGGGAAAGCAAAATTACGCGTGAAATTCCGATTCGATCCAACAGATATCGGAACAATATATATTCTCCATCCAAACGGTACTTATCTGCCCTTGCACTGCGAGGACGAATACGCCAAAGGCATATCGCTCTGGCAACACAAGATTATCCAAGACGAAAACCGCAAAAGGGATCGCGATCCGAAAAGCTACAAGGATCTGATGCGGACACGTCTTGAACTCATGGAAGCGGTCCATGAGGCGATCCAGACCGGATTGGCCAAGTCCTATGAAGCTCGTTTTCGCGGCATCGGATCCCAACGGGGCTCTCCAGGCTCAATACCGGTGATCGCAATCGAGACCTCGAGCTCGTCCGTCGAAAACGTCATCACTGTGCCGACCATGGCCGCACCGGCTTTTGAAACGGCCGACACGCTCATAATCGAGCCAGGCAAATCGGCCACAAAGAAACAACGCAAGAAATCGGCGGCCGATGGGGATCCGAAGCCGCTGGAGTCGCCTGTTACGAAATCTTCTCTAGCAATTATAGCGCCACCTGCGGCCAATTCTTCGCCAGAGAATGACGATCTCGACTCGTTGCTTTCGAACCGTTTCGGTTCCACTTCTCGGAGTATTGGTGGTGAGTGAAGTTATCGATACGATTGAACGCAAAGATTACGACGAATTCGCTGAACGGTTTGCCGCGCGCATCAACGCCGTAAAAGCTATCCGCATCCAGAATGACCGGACGATCAAAGGGATAAAGGAAATCCGGCTTTTCATGCAGACCGCGACCGGAACCGGCGACAACGCCGGCGCCTCGCTTACGGCCCCTACACGAGGCGGAAAGACAACAATCATCCAGGAGTTCCGTTCGGCCTTCATGCCGGACCCGGAGGTCGCGACCGAAAAGATGCCGATCGTCTATGTCGAAACTCCGAGCGGGACCGGCACCTCATCGTTGGGCATGGCGATCCTGAACGCCCTGGGGGACATGAATCCGTCTCGAGGCGACGGCGCCTACAAGCAGACCCTCATCACCAAGGCGATCCGCCGGCGCGAGACGAAGCTACTGATTATCGACGAGATCCAGCGCCTCGTCGCGAAAGACCGAGGCCGGGTCGCTCATAATGTGTCCGACTGGATTCAGAACCTGCTGAATCAGATCTCGGGCACATGTGGGATCCTGTTGGTCGGGACGACCCGCGCCCGACGCATCTTCCGCCGGAATGGCCACCTGGTCGGGCGCAGCGATCACCACTTCGAGATCAAGCCCTACGCCGCAGCCGACGACGACGCTGCGGACTGGCAGCTATACCGAACTTATCTTGCAACGTTTGACGAGAAGCTGCAGCAGGTCGCTGGCTTCCATCGGTCCGACCTTCACAAGCTCGATTTGGCGAAGCGGATCCATGCAGCGTCCCGGGGTTATCCCGGCGCCACGGCTCGGCTCCTGCAGCTGACCGCCATCCAGGCGATGCTCAATGGAGACCAGCCGACGCTATCTCGCGAGATCTTCGCTGAAGCGTTCGACAGCATGTGGGCGTTCTCCGACGCGAAAGCGGTAAATCCCTTCAGGACCGCAACCCCGCCTCGGATCGAACAGGTTTGGACCGAAGAATGGGAGGAATCGTTTGATTGACGCCGCCGCGGCCGACAGCCGGGGCGTCGATCCGGCGTCCCTGCAATCGGATTTTCGCTTCGTTTTGTCCGCAGGGACGTTGCGCGACCGCGTGGCGCCCTTCAGCGGCGAGAGCTTACTGAGCATCTTGACGCGAATGGTGGGAGTGTCCGGGCACTCCCACTTTACCGCCCTGATGGACCCCTTGGAGCTCAGGGGAAAAGTCCTGACCAGATCCCCTGGCTCGAGGACCAAGCGCAGGTTGTCGCCGAGACAGCAGGACATCCGATCGACGGAATCCGCGCTCGGATGTATCTGCCCGTCGCACGCGCTTGTCAGAGCCAC
Organism: Chenggangzhangella methanolivorans; assembly: GCF_042648545.1. Classification (NCBI taxonomy): domain Bacteria; kingdom Pseudomonadati; phylum Pseudomonadota; class Alphaproteobacteria; order Hyphomicrobiales; family Methylopilaceae; genus Chenggangzhangella; species Chenggangzhangella methanolivorans. The sequence continues at coordinate 7,137 of NZ_JBHRXS010000014.1, read as the reverse complement.
CAATTCTCAGTGTTCAATGGCGTCGTTCTGCGTTCGAGCTTTCTTTCGACGATCCGGCGAGCCGTGTCGCCTTCCTCGCTGCGGAAAGCCCCCTTTCATCGGATTGCCTGGGATCTTGTGCATCTGGGCATCTGCCCAGAGTCCCACGAAGTCTTGATCTCCAAGTGCCCACGACGCAACCGAGCGCTCGCCTGGCGCGGAAATTCGGTATGCCATTGTCACTACTGCGATTTCGACCTCCGAGAACGTGAAGCAAAACGGGCTCACCCGTCGCTGCTCGCGGACCTCGTCCCCTTAGCCAATCTCGTTTCTCACTCGGCTCTCGTTCGCGAGCAATCTCGGGCACGCTTGCCCGCCTATGTCCAAAGCTTGGATTCCGGAGAGATCTGGCACACGTCGATGCTGCTCGGGCTCGCGATGGAGTCGATCCACAATCCTCGGGCGAAGGAACTCCGAACACGTCTGTCGCGAGGGGCTTCGGAGAAAACCGCACCCGATATCATGGCTACCGGCTTCCGGCTGCTGCTTGAGCTGGATGAATATCTCGAGGATCTTTTGAGCGAGATCCGAGAGAAGGCCAAACATGCGCCATCCCAATCGCCGGCGCGAACCGAACTAGGAGCGCTGTACGATCTGGTTGACCCGGCCATTTCCGGGGAGGCGACGGCCGCTCTTTTTGAAGAGAGGTTTGGGCGCTTCTATCGATCGCGGTACCGAGCTTCTGACCGGAAAACCAGCACCATCACCCTCCTGCGTTGGTGCGACCAGACCATGTCGTCGGAAGAACTCCTCGCCACCGCGCCGAGCAAGTTCGCAGCCAGGAAAATGCTTCCTCTCCAGGAGCTTCGGGTCGGGCGCGGGGTAGTCGTCAGCGCGTATGACAGAGCCGCGGTCGAGGCCTTGGTCGCCGGAATGCGCGACGCCAAGGCGATGACCCTTCTTATAACCGAGAGCGGGATGCCCAGGGGAGTCTTCACCAGCTTGATCGAGCGGGGCGTCATTAGGCCCGCTTCTGCGCTCGTCGAGAGGATGCTCGGGCCCGGAAGGGTGTCCGAATCGGATTGGCGCACCTGGTTGGCCTCCGTCGAAGCTCGCATGCAGTCGCCGCAAGGGTCGACCGCGATTCGGTTCTCCGCTGCGGTCAAACTCCTCGGCGGCGGCATTGTTGGATGGAACAGGACGTTGGGGCTGATTGAGGATGGGAGCGTGCCGATCATTACCCTCAATCGTGAAACCACTCGGCTTGGACTGAGATGGATGCTGTGCCGACGGCGGTTAGGCGCTCAGCTTCCGAAAAAAGAAGGCGGATCGGGACCCTCGCTGACGGCTGTGCTGGCCAGCCACGGAATCCGGGCGAGCAAGGCCCTAGAACTCGCTCGTCTGAACATCGTTCAGACAAGCGAGTCGGCCACGATTCCGCCTGTCGCGATCTTGGAGCAGCAGGAACTTCGCCGCTTTAAGGAGAACTATGTGACGGCGGCCGCTCTGTCAGCCGAACTCGGGTTGGCGCTAAAGATCATTCCGAAGTGGCTGGCTGAAGCTGGCGTCGAAATGATCGGGAATGGCCGCCCCGTCATCTATAAACGCGAGGACGTCGAGGCGGTCATTCGTGCATGGGTCAAAAAATATCGCGGCATTGGGGCTGCGATAACGCCGCTAAGTATCGCACAGCTTCAATACCTCAATGTTCCTGTGGATATGACGCTTCCATATGCGGAGAGATTGCTTGATCAATTGCCGCCGCAAAAGGCTACACAACTGAAGATTCTGATAGAGATATTAAAGGGTCGCAACTTCAATAGTCTGTATGAAGAATTTGGGGTACAGACTGTTCAGCTGTTCTGTTTCTCGGCTCGAAAGAGAGGCGTACAATTTCACGTTTCGCGCAGAAAGACTGCCAAGAGTAAGCTTGACGCCGCACAACGTGACGCGTTTGAGGTCGAGATTCAAAGATACATCTCTCAAAAAGACAACGACCAGCGTATCAGTCAATCCAAATTAGTTGATTTTGTGAAGCGCGAATTTGGAATCGATTACGACGTGAAGAGCATCTCGGCTCTTGTGCGTCGAACAGGACTTGAGTGGCCAACAGACCGTAAGGTTTTGTCTAAACTGACCGAGCCACAGAAGGCGGAATTAAAAATATTTAGCCAAAGCGTGGCAGACAGAATAAGGGGCGGAGAGCCTGGCCTCTCACGAAAGACTGTTCAAGAATGGATTAGGGTAACGTTTGACGTGGATGTATCACTAGCATCCGTTGCAAAATACAATAAAGACCTTGGGGTAAGTTGGCCTGCCGTAGCAGGTCAGAAGTTTCATAAAATTGAACGCATTGCTCTAACAGCTGGTTAAAGGTATGGTCATACATTGACGCGGACATAGCTTTATACCTTTTACGACTCGTCTTCTCTGATGTAGACTCGTTATTTGAGATATTCTACACCGGCCCGCTGTCCTTTTTCTGAATTCCTGAGTCGTGGCCACTCGCTAACTCATTGAGATTATTAGGGCGCGACCTGCAGATTACCTGAGTCCAGTTTCTCAAATAACGAGTCTGGGAGCGCCTATTTCACAAAGCCGAGTCTGACGGGCTAAAAACTGCTGAATTCTGAGGACTTTGGGGATCGCCGTATTTCAGTAGAAATACGCGATGCTTCGACGCCTCGCGCCCTAGACGCACGATCGCGTTTAGTCGACACGCGGTTCGCCTCGACGTCATCCAGACCATCTGGCGCCGATCGTGCGTTCCGAGAGTTGGAGCGTCTAAGGACCGAAGCCCCCGTCGCCCGTCGACCAATGTTCGAGAACCGATGTTCCGTTTTGATCTGTTATGTTCCGTATTTTTCGGATTGACGCATTCTCATGGTGATGAAACAACCAGCCATGCCTAAGGTCTCCCCCGACAGCGAGCTCAAAACCCAGCTCGACCGCTTCGTTTGCGAGAGCGGCGGAGTTTCGCGCGCATCCAGGCTTCTCGAGATCGGCAAGTCGACCCTCGATCGCGCATTCAAAACCGGCCGCGTCACCGGCGAGACAGCTGCGCGCATCCGCAAAGCCCTCTCGGACCAAGAGCCGAAAAAGAGCTCTAAAACGGAACAATTTGATCAAATAACGGAACGGGACCTTGCCTCGTTCGAGAAGGTGTTGCACGCTTTGATAGCAACAGCTTCGACACTTCGCGGCGGTCGGCTCACCGAGCCTCAGGCTGACAAGAGAGATCGGGCATGAGTCGAGGCGACCTCGTTCTTTCGTTAGCCGAAGCCGGCGCGTCCGGCGATCGCTCTATGGTGAAGAGAACCGTCCGGGCTCTCGCCGAAGAAGCGAAGGCGAAACAGCAGCACACCTTCGCGAAGCGGCTGGCGAACGTGATCGAGGCGGTCGGCGGCGCCGCTAGCCTGAGCCTGCCGTCGCTGCGGTTGCCCGACAGCGTCGCCGGATTGCTGCACGAGATCGTCCCGCGACGGCGGTTCGACGATCTGATGCTGTCGAAGGACACGCGCGAAGAACTCGACGAGCTTCGCCAGGAACACGAAAACGTCGAGCTGCTCTACGCGAACTCGCTTTCCCCCAGGCACACCGTCCTTCTCGTCGGCCCGCCTGGAAACGGGAAAACCTCTCTCGCGGAGGCGCTTGCAACCGAGCTCGGTCTGACGCTCTACGTGCTGCGTTACGAGGCGATCGTCGGAAGCTTCCTCGGCGAGACGGCCTCCAAGATCTCGGCGGTGATGGAGTTCGTCGCAACGACGCCCTGCGTCATCTTCTTCGATGAGTTCGACGCCATCGGCAAAGAACGCGGCGACATTCATGAGACCGGCGAGATCAAGCGCGTCGTCAGTTCGCTCTTGTTGCAGTTCGATGCCTTACCGCCTCACGTCCTGCTCGTGTGCGCAACCAACCATCCGGAACTGCTCGATCGCGCCGTGTGGCGGCGGTTCGAGCTGCGGCTGACGATGCCCAATCCAACCCAGGCGCAACTGGCGTCATGGCTCAAAAGCGCATTTCGCGATGCGCCTAAGGATTGTGCCGTTGAATTCGAGGGATTGGCCAAAAACTTTCGGGGAAAGAGCTTTTCCGAGATTGAACAGTTCGCGCTCGACGTGCAACGGAGGATTGTGCTGTCGGGCGTGAACGCGAGTTGGTCCGACGCCATTCGCTTGACCTTAAAGCGGTGGCGCAAGCGCTTCGAGCCATCGAAGGGCCAACGTGATGCCGACCGAAAGACCGATCCTCAAATTGCATCCTTCGGAGCGGGTGAGGAGGATTCCGGGAGCACCTGATCGACGTCGCAGGCCTCGGGAGACCGTTGAAACTCAGACCACGCGATTTGGCGGCGAGTTCGAGCGGCTAAGTCGGACGCTCGACGACATCGAGGCCGGCGTCGACATCGCCGCCGAACCCAACCGGATCGTTCCGGATCGGGTCCTCGTTCTGGAGCTGAAGAACAGCGTTCAAAACTTCGCCCGCGAAGCCAGAAGGCTCGGCTTCGCGTGGATGCTTGAACAGGGCGCTGACGGAAACGACAACGTCTCTGACGAAGAGGATCTCGTCGATCCTGCCGTCGCCGCAGATCCTCGCCTCTACGCGTTGATGCCGTCACGCGAGGCGCTCCAAACGCTCCTGCGTCTTTGGACAGCGTTCACGGCACAGGAGCCGGCTCCACAAGGCTACGGCAAGTGGTGGCAGATCTTCGCCACGCTGAACGTGATCAGATCGTGGAGCGCCGAAGACCGGATCGACCAATGGACCCGTACGATCCTGCAGGACCAGATTCGCCGCAATCCGACAGGCGCTGTCCGCATCGAATTCGATCTCTGGTTTCGTGAAGATCCGATCGTGCGGTTAGCTCGAATGGAGGCGTTCCAGGCCAAGGTCGCGGCCGCCGACGGACGGGTTCTCGATCGCGTGCTGCTGGAGCCCATCCAGTATCATGCGGCGCTCGTCGAACTGCCTGTCAGGCAAGCCCTCGCGTTGATCGAGCGCGCCGGGCCGCTTGCGACCGCAGACGAGGTCATGGTCGTTCGACCGCAGAGTTTCTCACCTCATCCCCCGAGTGAGCGCGATCCTCTGGAGGCGGTCGACCGCGCGCCTCCTACGGAGCCCGACACGCGCGCTCCGATCGCCGCGTTGCTCGATGGCTTTCCGATTGAAAACCACGATTTGCTGCGTAATCGGATCGACGTCTACCCAATCGACGTGGCGCCGGCCGAGGCCCCTTCTCACCGGCGCATGCATGGCACCCAGATGGCGTCGCTCGTCATTCACGGCGACCTCGACGGCGGCCACGCGCCCCGCTCGGCCGAACGCTTCTTGTCGTGCCCGTTCTCGCCTCTCCGGCGAACGGTTCGCCGGAACACACCCCGACCGATAAGCTCGCCGTTGGAATGATCGAGCGCGCCGTACGCGCCCTGAAGGAAGGTGTCGGCGGCCGCGAGCCCGTCGGGCCGGACGTGCTGATCATCAATCACTCGCTCGGCGACATGCACTCGCCATTCGAGCGTCGGGCCAGTCACTGGAGCAGGCTCCTCGACTACCTATCTCACCGGTACAACGTGCTATTCATCGTCAGCGCCGGAAACGCGCAAGATGGCCTCCCGCTGGACGGGTTCGCCAATCTCGCCGATTTCGGGCGCGCCACGGCCGACGCCCGCACCGAGGCTATCCTCACAGCACTCGAGCGGGCGCGAGCCACGCGCCCGGTGCTGAGCCCCGCACAGTCGTGCAACAGCCTGACCGTCGGGGCGCTCCACAGCGATTTCGCCGGCCCTGGAGCCTTCACAGGCGCGGCGATCGACCCCTTCGGCACGCTGCGGATGACCAATCTCGGATCGCGCCTCGGCACCGGTATCGGCGGCTCGATCAAGCCTGATCTTGTGATGCCGGGCGGACGTCAGGCGGCGCGGGCGCGCGTCACGCCATCAGGTCTCGAGGTCTTCAGTCAGGAGATCGAAGGAGTCGGGCAGAGAGCGGCCATTCCGGACACGCGTGGCGGACGCCGCGATCGTACACAGCGCTCGAGCGGGACCAGCAACGCCGCGGCGCTCGCGACCCGGGACGCCATCCGCATCGCCGAAGCGCTCGATGATATCCCACCCGTGACCGGTGAGGTTCGGTGGCGTAACCGATCGACCAGGGCCGTGATCCTGAAATGCCTACTTGCGCATGGTTGCTCTTGGGGAGACATCGGCCATCACCTTGATGGGCTTTATCCGCCTGCGGCCGCGACCTCGAACTACCGTCGCCGCGTGGCGATCTCCCAGTTTCTTGGCTATGGCGAACCGGATGTGGACCGCGTGATCAGTGGCTCCGCCCATCGCGTGACGATGCTTGCCGACGCCACGCTGCGCAACGACCGCCGGCACGAGTATCGGATCCCGCTTCCCGACTCCCTGTCGTCGTTGGCCGAACTCCGGCGCATCACGGTCACGCTCGCTTGGAGCTCACCCGTCAGGGTCAGCGCCGCCTCGCCGCGATCCATTCGACTGGTGGTCACTGACGATGAAGGGAAGTCCCACTTCTGGGAGGGCGTCGATCGAACCAATGTGGTTCAGCCTGATCACCGACACTGCGGGAAGGGAACCTTGTTTCATTCCGTTCTCGACGGACGAAAGGCAGTCCCCTTCCGTAGTCGGTCGAGCTTCATGATCGGCGTCCAGGCCATGGCGGAGACCACAGCGTTCAATCAGGTTGACGCGCCCTACGCCTTGGCTGTCAGCTTCGAGACCGCCGACACCATCCGGGCCGACATCTATCAGGAAATCCGGCAGGAACTTGAGTTGCGGGCGCGTGCAGGCGTTGCGGTCAGAGCGAGGCGATCATGAGTTTCAACGCAGACGACAGCCTCGGCGCCGAAAGCCTGCAGGGCGTGATCGACTATTTGAAGCTGATCGGCGACGACCGCCGGGCCGACGAACTGACGCCTCACGGCGGCGCGCCTCAGGGATGGGGCTTCGGGTCCGACCGGCCGTTCTTGGGCACCAACGCGATTTTCGGCTTTATCGACCAGACCGGCGGGGACCGTCTGCCGATCGTTCCCCTTGCAGAGATCGCAGCCGACGAAACGCTCAAGAGAGAGACCATCTGTCAATCGGCACTGAACTTTGACCCTCTATCGGCGTCCAATGTTGACCCCCTGAAGCT
>NZ_JBHRXS010000013.1:0-68084 GCF_042648545.1 Chenggangzhangella methanolivorans | reverse complement strand
GGTCAAAATTGGACGCCGATCCCCCAACCTAGGGGGTCAAAATTCCACGCCGGATCACATACGACGAGGCGCTAATGCAGCCGGATCCACGACTTAGATAACGGAGCGGATGGTCGAGACCTTTCCGCATATCGGAAAGCTCCCGGTGTCCGCTCATGACCCGATTGTGTTGAAAAACTCCGTCGTTGAAGCGAGGCGCCGCCGCTGATTCACTCAGCTCCATGAGCGGAGGGCGGCGACGATGATGGGCGAGCGGCAGGTCGACCAGGCGGCGCTGTTCTACGAGTTCTCACTTGAGCGGCATGTGCCGCAAGATCACCTGCTCAGGGCGATTGATCGTTTCGTCGACCTGTCAGGGGTGCGGCGGGATCTGGCTCCCTTCTACAGCTCGACGGGGCGTCCCTCGATCGACCCGGAGCTGCTGATCCGGATGCTGCTGGTCGGCTATTGCTTCGGCGTCCGGTCTGAGCGGCGACTGTGCGAGGAGGTCCACCTCAACCTCGCCTACCGCTGGTTTTGCCGGCTCGGCCTCGACGGCGACGTGCCCGACCACTCGACCTTCTCGAAGAACCGCCATGGCCGCTTCCGCGACAGCGACCTGCTGCGAAAGCTGTTCGAGACGGTCGTCCGGCGCTGCATGGCTGAGGGGCTCGTGGGCGGCGACGGCTTCGCGGTCGACGCCAGCCTGATCCGGGCCGACGCGAACCGTCAGCGCTCGGCCGGCGGCGCGGAGGACGTCGATTGGGAAGAGCTGGCGGCCACGCGCCGTTCAGTACGCGAGTACCTCGACACGCTCGACGATGCGGCTTGGGGCGCGGCGAGCCCGACGACGCCGAAGTTCGTCTCGCGGTCGGATCCGGCCGCGCAGTGGACCGGCGCGCATAAGGGGCACGCCTTCTTCGCCTACGCCACCAACTACCTGATCGACCTTGACCACGCGGTGATCGTCGACGTCGAGGCGAGCCGCGCGATCCGGCAGGCTGAGGTCGGCGCCGCGCGAACGATGGTCGAGAGGACCCAGGACCGCTTCGGGCTGTGGCCAGAGCGGCTCGCCGCCGACAGCGCCTATGGCTCGGCCGAGATGCTCGCCTGGCTGGTCCATGAACGAGGGATCGAGCCGCACATCCCTGTGTTCGACAAGAGCGCCCGGACCGACGGCACGTTCAGCCGTTCGGACTTCCCGTATGACCACGCCCGCGACCTTTACACCTGCCCGGCCGGGAAGGAGCTGAGACCCCGCCAGAGGGTCTACCGGAGCTCGGCTCCGCTCGTCGACGACGACGGCATGATCCGCTACCGCGCCAGCAAGTTCTACTGCGACGCCTGCTCGCTGAAACCGCAGTGCTGCCCTAACACGCCGGCCCGGAAGATCCCTCGCTCGATCCACGAGGGCGCTCGCGACATGGCGAGGGACATCGCGAAGACCGACGCCTACGCCGCCTCCCGGCGCGAGCGGAAGAAGGTCGAGATGCTGTTCGCGCACCTGAAGCGCATCCTGCGGCTCGACCGACTACGGCTTCGAGGGCCGTGCGGAGCCCGCGACGAGTTCCTGCTCGCCGCTACCGCCCAGAACCTCAGGAAGCTCGCCAAACTGGTCCCGGCGCCGAGGCCGATCATGATCTGAGAAGAGTACAAAGGCCGCTCGTTGTCTGGCCAGTCGCTCGCATGCGCCGCCGGAACACCGACTTCTTCAACACAATCGACCCTGTTGCGGGAGTTTGCACCGTCTGCCCGAGGGCGAGTGCCCGATCATTACACCAGGTGAGCCTTAAGCAGTCGCGACAGCTTCGGCGCCAGCGCGAGATATTCCTGCAGAACGAAGTCCCTAAATGGCGCCGACGACTGCATCAGGTCGGCAAAGGTGTCTGAGGGCAGCACGGCGAGTATAGTCTCGGTATCCGCGACGCTGCTCGCTGCGAGCCTCTCGCCTGACAGCAGACACTGAGCGGTCAATGCGCAGGCCCCTCCAGCCGCGACCCGATAGAGCGCGACATCAAGTTTCGCCGCGGTCGGGCGGAAGACGCGCGTGCCGCCACCGACGCACATCAAGTACCCCCGGCACGGCGTGTCGAACTCGTAGGCCACAGCGCCGCTCTCAAGATCCGAAAAAATCAGGCTCGCCCGCGCCAGCCGACGGTCGCCGTCGGCCATAGACCGGGCGAAGGGAAAGCTCGCCTCCCAACGGTCGGCGCGTTCGATGGTCGTCATGGGTAGGGTCCGCTTCCTGAGTTGGTCCGACCTTAGCCGAATGATTTTCAGGCGTCGGTGACTTGGGTCACCGACAGGGGAAGGGGACGCGCCCATAACCGATGCAGAAGCGCATAGCAGCCAACCAGGGCCGAACGCCCGCAGGAGGATTCCATGAGGAAGATCGCAGTCACCGCCAGCGCCGCGGCGCTGGTTCTCACGAGCGCTCTCGGCGCCCAAGCGGCCGACGATGCCAAGGCGCGCGACCAGCGTTGGACCGAGCTCCGTCAGAGCGTGTTCGGCGACAAGAAGGTCGAGCAGCAGGACGGCCTCATCACGCTCGACGCCCCCATCCGCGCCGAGGACGCGGCCCTGGTGCCTATGGACATTAAGGTCTCGAACCCCGACCAGGTGAAGGGCCTTACCCTCATCATCGACGAGAACCCGGGCCCGGTCGCGGCCAAGATTGACTTCGGCCCCGCCGGCGATCCCGGCCTGCTTCGGCTGAGGACGCGCGTGAACGCCTACTCCAACGTCCATGCGATCGCCGAGACCAAGGACGGCAAGCTCGTCGAGACCGTGAAGTTCGTAAAGGCGTCGGGCGGCTGCTCGGCCCCGGTCGCGGGCGGTGCCGAGGGGACCACCGGTGAGATGCGCCTGAAGGTGAAGGACGAGGCGACCACCGGCAAATCCGCCCAGGCGACGCTTATGATCCGGCACCCGAACTTCAACGGGATGCAAAAGGACCAGGTGTCCCATCTCTACACGCCGCCGAACTATATCAAGGACATCAAGGTCACCTACAACGACAAGGACGTGTTCTCGCTGACGAGCGACATCTCGCTGTCGACAAACCCGGTGATCGAGTTCGGCTTCAAGCCGGAAGCCAAGGGCACGTTCAAGGTCGTGGCGAACGACACCTCGGGCGCGCGCTTCGAGAAGACCTTCGACGTCCCCGTGAAGACGCAGTGAGCCGGCCCATGAGAAGCCTCGCTCTCGCGGCCTTCGCCGTCGTCGCGCTTTCGGGCGCGGCCTCGGCCGGGGGATCCGGATCCGCTCCCGAGCCTGAAGGGCTCTGGACGGGTCCCATCCCCGGCTACACGCCGTCCACCCTGAAGGGCGCCGCGGTCATCGACGTCGCTGCGGCAGGGTCTCTCGTCGACAAGGGCGGGGCCGTCTTCATCGACGTGACCGAGCCCGACCGCAAGCCGCCGACGCTGCCAGCCACCGCCCTGTGGCGACCGCAGCATCGTTCGATCCCCGGCGCCGTCTGGTTCCCGGGCGCCGCGCCCGGCGACCTGCCGCCTGCGCAGGAGGATGTCCTCAAGAAGCGCGTCGACGCGCTCACGGGCGGCGACAAGGCCAAGCCCGTGGTCGCGTTCTGCCACCCCGACTGCTGGGGAAGCTGGAACATGGGCAAGCGGCTTGTGACCTGGGGCTACACCAAGGTGAGCTGGTTTCCGGAAGGGATCGACGGCTGGCAGAAGGCCGACCGCGACACCGAGGTCGTGCCCGCTGACCCCAAATGGTCTGCCGTTACAAAACAAGAGGCAGGCCGCTGAGCCGCGCCCATCAGAGGAATCTTCACATGCTCACCCGCCGCAACGCGTTCCTCGCCGCCCTTGGGCTGGCGGCCGTCGCCGCCTTTGGCCCGGCGCTCGCCGACATGCCCGGATCAAAGCCCTTCGACCCGGCCGCCTTCGACGAGGCGCTGAAGTCCGGCAAGCCTATCCTCGTCGAGATCAGCGCGCCCTGGTGCCCGATCTGCAAGACCCAGAAGCCGATCCTCGGCAAGCTGCTCGCCGATCCGAAATATAAGGACATGGCGGCGTTCGAGATCGACTTCGACTCAGGAAAAGCCAACGTCCGCAAGCTCGGCGCCACCGCCCAGAGCACGCTGCTCGTCTACAAGGACGGCAAGGAGGTCGGTCGCTCGGTCGGCGAGACGCAGCCCGAGTGGATCGCCGACCTGCTCGACAAGGCCGTCTGAGGGCCTGAAGCCATGATCGGCACGCTCGGACTGGCGTTCCTCGCGGGCGTCCTTACCATCCTGTCGCCGTGCGTGCTGCCGCTCGTGCCGCTCGCGCTCGGGGCCGCGGCCTCCGAGCACCGGCTCGGGCCGCTCGCCCTTGTCGGCGGCCTGACGCTTTCCTTCGTGGCGATCGGATTGTTCGTCGCGACTGTGGGCTTCGCGATCGGTCTCGACGCCGACGTATTCCGCGCCGTCGCGGCTGTGCTGATGGTCGTGTTCGGCCTCATCCTGCTCGTGCCGGCCGCGCAGGCGCGCTTCGCCGTCGCCGCCGGCCCGGTCGGGAACTGGGCGGGCGAGCGCCTCGATACGGTGTCCCGCACCGGGCTGACGGGGCAGTTCCTCGTCGGGCTGCTGCTCGGCGCCGTCTGGGCGCCCTGCGTGGGCCCGACGCTTGGCGCGACCTCGGTGCTCGCGGCCCGCGGCGAGAACCTGGCGAGCGTCGCGCTCACCATGGTGGTGTTCGGGATGGGCGCGGCGACCCCGCTGCTCCTGCTCGGGATGCTGTCGCGCGAGGCGCTCATGCGCTGGCGGACGCACCTGATGGAGACCGGCCGCGGCGCGAAGATCGCGCTCGGCCTCCTGCTCCTGGTGATCGGCGTCGCCGTCCTGACCGGGTTCGACAAGTCCGTCGAGACCGTGCTGGTCGACGCGTCGCCCGAGTGGCTGACCGCGCTGACGACCCGGTTCTAGAAGAGGAGCCGCGGACCAGCCGCGCCTCAAGCCATCTTGAGCGAAGCCAAAGCCGCGCGGTCGCGGATCTCGACGCGGCCGCGGTGGTTGGCGACCCAGCCCGAGCGCTCCCATTCGCCAAGGTGGCGCGAGACGACCTCGCGGACGCTGTTCACGTCGGAGGCGAGTTGCTGGTGGGTCTTGGAAACGTAGCCCGCGTCATCGGCGTCCGCGAGCAGACGCCTCGCGAGCTTCTGCTCAAGGGTTGCGAACGAGACCTCGTCGACGATCGAAAACATTCCTGACAGCAGCTTGCTGTAGTCTTGAAGGACGAAAGATCGGAATGGGGTCGAGCGGACCATCAATTCAGAAAACACTCCTGCCGGGATGGCCGCCAGCTCGGTCTTCGCCTCTGCTATGCTCTCCGCCGGGAAGTTGCCGCCCGAAAGCAGACACTGCGTGGTCAACACGCATGTCCCTCCGGAGGTGACTTTGTAGATCAGGACCTCACGCCCGTTCTCCGATCTGCGGAACACGCGCGTTCTGCCGTCGAGGCACATCAGTTAGTTGGCGCAGTCGCCGTCGAGCTCGTAGGCGATCGCGTCGGCGTCGAGGGTGGGAAAATGTGCGCTGCGCACGGCGAGGTCGCGGTCGTCCGCGGACATCTCCCGCAGAAACGGGAATGCGGACTCCCAACGCTCGATCCGTTCCTGGTTCGCCATCCCGTATCTCACCTTTTGTATCCGAAGCTCTTCGGCGTCGTTGGCGCATCCTATCGGTCGGCACGGTCCTCAATCAATCCGGATTAAGTCGTTCATAAGCGAGCCGCTTTCGGCTGCTTCATGGCGCATTTCGGTCGATATCGACGGAAGCCGTGAAGCTGTCGGACGACGATCGATCAGACCGTCCCTTCCTTTTCCGACGAACTGGCGCGGTCGGCAGAAGGCGCAGCGATCGCGCGAGCTGAAGAACCGAACCTTCCATCACCACCGAGATGCCGATCCGGGCGCCGACAGCCATTCCTGTCACGGCGATCGGCCAGGACAGCGCCAGCATTGAACCCGCGGTCACCCCCTGACCGATCGTGCAGCCGCCGCATACGACGCCGCCGACGCCCATCAGAACGGCGCCCCCGAGGTGCCGCTTCATTTCGTGAGGATCGTCGAACGCCTCCCATCGGAATTCTCGACTGAGGCGCGCCGCGGCGAAAGATCCGGCGACCACTCCGGCGACCGAGCCGACCCCGAACTCCAGCAGCGCGTCTTGGTCAAACAGGATGCCAAACAACGCGCGCGCTACCGGCGAGACGAAGGTGAGGCTCTGAGGAGCGCTTGTCTGGACGAATTCGTCCACGAGCTGGCCGGTCGCGAGCCAGCCGGCCACAGTTCCAAGGCCAAGGACGAGGCCTCCGCTGACAAGCCGGGGCGCCTTTCGCAAGCGCCGGTCGATCAGGGCCGGCGCGATCAAGGCGCCGGACACCCCGGCTGCGATGACCCAGCGGAGGTCGAGCCCAGTCAGGCTCTCGAACATGCCCGGAATATCCGCTCGGATGGGTGGCGGCATCGAGACCGCGAAGCTCTCGATCACCGAGATCCGGAAACCGGCCAGCACGCCGCGAAGCGTGGCGTAGGCCGCAAGCCCGAATACGATCATCACGACGAAGCTGCGGAGGTCGCCAGACCCCAATCGAATGAGCGAACCAAAGGCGCAGGTCCCCACGAGCGCCATGCCGAGTCCGAACATGAGGCCGCCGCACAGAACGCCCAGCCAAGGCAAGGCGGTCGCCACGTAGGTCGTGCGCGAGGGATCGAGCAGCCCGAAAAAGATCAGCGCCTGGGCTCCGGCGATGGCTACGCCGACCGCGAGGGCGAACACCCGTATCCGGCGGGTGTCTGACCCGACAAAGGCGTCTTCGAGCGCGCCGAAGGTGCACAGTCTCGCGCGCCGGACGGCGAAGCCGACGACGACGCCGATCGCAAGGCCCGCGGCGGCGAGCCACGTGGGGCCGATGAAGTCCATAGCGCCCGGTCCTCCCGTCCCTTGGCCGACGCGAGACTGTTGACGTCTCGTCTCTCGGCCAGGCGCAGCACTGATTTCAGTCCTTCGAGACCTTCCCGCAGAAGATGTCGTATATTACCGAGATGACGCGGCGGACGTCGTCGTTCGCCAAATTGTAGTAGACGGTCTTGCCGTCCCGACGGGTCGTCACGAGGTCTTCGAGGCGCAAGCGGGCGAGTTGCTGGGATACGCTTGCCTGCCTCAGCGACAGAATGTTCTCGAGTTCGGTAACCGACCGTTCGCGTTCGGCCAGGAGGCACAGCAGCAGCAGACGGCTTTCATGCGATAGCGCCTTCAGAAAGTCGCTGGCGTCTCTGGCGTTGTTCATCAGCGCGTCGAGCTCGGGCGAAACCTCCGGACCGTCCCGGAGCTCGTCTTCGATCTTGGCCGATACGATGGCGGTCATTCAGCTGAAGTCCTGGGTGGGGCGCGGTTGGGATTTGGCGGCAGTCGGTTGGTCAGATCGGCCAGCTCCGGCCAGAAGAACTCTTTTCCAGGATAGCCTGTCAGGCGTCCAATCTCGCGCCCCCCATCGACCAGGACGAAAGTCGGCGTGATGCGGACGTTGGTCGCAAGCTCGAACCCGGCTGAGGCTTGAGCTTTTAGGTCAACGCGCCGCAGGGGAGCCAGACGGCCCTCGTCGGAACCGGCGTAGCCTGGTGCAATCTCGTTCTCGAAGCGCTGGCACCAAACGCAGCCGGGCTGCTCGAACATGACGAGCTCGGCGGCCTCGCCGTCGCCCGCCCCGGCAGGAACCGAAGCGAAAAGAAGCACGCCAAGGATCGCCAGGCGAGCACGGAGATTGAAAGGGAAAAACTGCATCGGCCTTGATATATATACGAATTCGAATATGAATTCCAGAGGTTGTCGGAGGCCCGGCGGCCGGATTGCACACAAGGAGATACGCATGGCGCTCGACGTCAGCCTTACGGGCGCCGTCGTCGCGGGCATGCTGTCCTTCGCATCGCCCTGCGTGCTGCCCCTGACCCCTGCCTATCTTGGCTTCATCAGCGGCGCGGCTTCTCCAGACCAGGCGGCGGGACGGCTGCGTGTGCTTGGACTCGCGGCCGCCTTCGTGTCCGGATTTTCGACGATTTTCGTGATCCTTGGAGCCACAGCCTCGACGCTTGGGCGTCTGGTTTCGGAATATGCTCAGCCCTTGACGGTTGTCGCCGGCGTTCTGCTGATCGCGTTCGGTCTGCATTTCATGGAGATCGTCAAGATCCCGCTGTTCTACCGGCAGGCCGGGATGCATGTTGAGCGCAAACCGACAGGCGCGTTCGGGGCATACGTCGTGGGTCTCGCTTTCGGTTTCGGCTGGACGCCCTGCGTTGGGCCGATCCTCGCTGCGATCCTCATGGTCGCAGGCGCCGAAACCTCCGCTTGGCGCGGAGCCGCGCTGCTCGGGGCCTATTCGCTCGGGATCGGCATCCCGTTCATCCTGGCGGCGGCTTTCACCGACACATTCCTGCGATGGTCTCGGGCGCTCCGGCCGCGGCTCGGCCTGATCGAAAAGGCGTCGGGCGCGCTGCTCGTGCTCACTGGTCTCGCCTTCATCGGCGGCTGGGTCCCGCTGGCCTCGGGCTGGCTGCTCGAGCAATTTCCAGGCTTTGCCGAGATCGGATGACGGGTGAGGCGAGAGTGACGACAGACCGACGACTGAACCGCCGCACCTTGATCGCGCTCGCCGTCGGCGGCGCGCTCTTCGCCGATCGCGCCGCCGCGAAGGTGGTTCTCGGCGACGACGGGAACTACGCGCAGGACTGGTATCTGGATAGTTTCCTCGATCTCACCGAGGACGCCGAGGCTGCAAAGGCCAAGGGCAAGCGTTTCGCCGTACAATGGGGCATGCGTGGGTGCCCCGCCTGCAAGCGGCTGCACACCACGTATTTCGCCGATCCAAAGATTGAAAGCTTCGTCCGCGAGAAGTTCGAGATCGTCCATCTCGACACGTTCGGCTCGCGCGAGGTGAAGGATATCGATGGCGCGGCGCTGGGCGAAAAGGCGCTCGCGGCGAAACGCGCCGTGCGGACGACGCCGACGATCCAGTTCTTCGCGAGCGAAGGAGGTCTGACGACCGAGGTCGCCCGCATGCCCGGCCTTCTGGGACAGGAGGACTTTCTTGCGATGTTCCGTTTCGTAGACGAAGGCGCCTACGCCCGCTCGTCCTTCGAACAGTGGTTGAAGGCGCGAGAGGCCGGCTGCCCCCTCGCGCCATCGGAACCTTATTTGTTTACTGGTGACTGCGGATCGAACAGGTAGGCGGTCACGTCCTTGATCTGCTTCTCGGTCAGGACGTGGTTCGGGCCGAAGCGCGGCATGTTCGAACAGGCGAGTACGGACTGGGCGTCGAAGATTTTGGCGTAGGCCGCCTTCGCGGCGTCGTCGGAGAACTTCATCGCCTTGCCGTAGCCCTTCAGGCTGGGCCCGAGCGTGCCGTAGCTGACCTCCTTCGGGTCGAGTTGGTGGCAGGAGTAGCAATTGCCGCCGGCCTCCGTGCCCGCGGGGTCGGAGAACTGGAACCCCCGGCCGTTCTGGGCCACCTTTTCGCCCGCCTTCCAGTCACCAAGGACGCCGTCGGCCGGAAACTTCACCTTGGCCTTCTCGGCCGCGACGATCTTGTCGGCCTGCTCCTCGGACGGCTGGTTGCGGGTCTCGGAGCAGATCCGCTGCGCGTCGTCCTGTTTGAGGCGCGCGTCCCAACCTTCCGGCAAGGTCGTGAAGCTCGACGTCACCGCCTTCTCGACGCGCGCGGGGTCGATCGCGGGACCGTCTTCGGCGGCGAACACGGGGGCGGAGAAAAGCGCGACGCCCAGTGCGAGGATGGCTCGTTTCATCGGTTTGCCCTCGGGTTCAGCGCTTGATCGAGGGCACTTTGAGCTCGCCCCCTTCAGCGTTCTTGTTGAGATAGAGGGTGACGGCCGTGATGGCCTCCGAGGCGTAATCCGGGGCGGGCATCCGCATCTGCCGGTAGCAGTCCCACAAGCGGTGCTGCATCGTGCGGGTGGCGCTCTGCGAGACGCGGTAGGTCGGCCACGTGGCCATGGTCGCCTGCGCGGTCGGGCCGGGTCGGTCGAGCTGCGGCAGCCCCTGCAGGCGTATCCTCTTGCCGGCCTCGCCGTGGCAAGTCGCGCAGGAGAAATCCATCACCGCGGACCGGCGGAAGAACAGCGCCTCTCCGAGCTTGTAGGCTTCCTGTTCCTTGGGATGGGAGAGCGGCGCCTCGATCTTCATGTCGTTCGACTTGTTGGCGATAAAGGCGACGAGATCCTCCATGTCCGAGCCGCGGCCCGGTCCGGAGAACGGCTTCGCCTTGATCGCCTTCGTGTCGAACGCTTGCACCTTCTCCATGCACCACAGCAGCCGCTGCTCGAGGTCCATGACTTGGTCGGCGTCCTGGAAATAGCGGGGGAGCTTGGCGTAGGCGCCTTCTAACGCGCCGGGGCCTTCGCCGAGATCGCAGGTCTCGAGCGAGACCTTCTTCTCGCCGCGGGCTTCCGCCCAGAGCGCCTCGCCGCGGTCGACGTTGAGATAGCCTGGATTGGCCATCGGATCGTCGATCATCTTCCGGTAGCGCTCGATCTCCGCTTCGCCGGAGCCGCCGCCGTCCTGCGCCGAGCCGAGGGCGGTGAGGCCCAACGTCAGCGCCATGGCGGCGAGCCCAGCAAGGGCGCCGCCCAATGCCTTTGATCTCATGTTTCGTCCCCAATCATTTTCTTTTTGAGACCGCCCGCATCCGGGCGGACAGGGAGCCTTACGGGCGATCGAACCCACCATCTGGAACGCCGATCAACCGATGGACGACTTTACATTCAAAAAACTCTATATCACAATATGTCCAATCCAATCGATTGGCATATGGCTTTTGATTGGTAAAAAGAACAATGGCGTCAAGGCCTTACGGATACGTTTGGTCTTCAGGAGGAATCGCATGAGGCTTTTCGAGCAGGCCCCGACCCGTCGGGAGGCGCTGCGTCTCGCAGCTGTGGCGGCCGCTGTCACCGTGCTGACGCCGAGGCTGGCGTTCGCGACCCCCGAGACCGTCAAGACCGAGATCGACAAGCTCTACGCCGGCAAGGAAATGGCGTCCGGCAAGCTCAAGCTCGACCTGCCGGAGATCGCCGAAAACGGTCTCGTGGTGCCGATCAACATCGAGGTCGAGAGCCCGATGACGGACGCGGACTACGTCAAGGCGGTCCATGTCTTTGCCGAAGGAAATCCGTTCCCCCAGGTCCTGACCTATAAGTTCACGCCGGCCTGCGGCCGCGCCGCCGCGTCGTTGCGCATGCGTCTCGCCGCGACGCAGATGGTCGTCGCCATCGCCGAGACGTCGACCGGCCAGCTCTACACCGCAAAATCCGAAGTGAAGGTCACGATCGGCGGCTGCGGCGGCTGACGCCGCGCCGCGATCCACAAGACCTCAGGGAGAACACCAAGCCATGGCTTTCAAAGCATCAGCCCGCGTCCGCGTTCCGCCGAAGGCAAAGTCCGGCGAAATTATCGAAATCAAAACGCTGATCTCGCACGAGATGGAAAGCGGCGTTCGCAAGGACTCGACCGGCAAACTCGTGCCGCGCGACATCATCAACAAGTTCACGGCGGCCTTCAACGGCAAGCAGATCTTCGAAGCAGACTGGTTTCCGTCGGTCTCGGCCAACCCTTATCAGTCCTTTTTCTTCAAGGCCGCCGAGTCCGGCGAATTCACTTTTACCTGGCGCAACGACGCCGGCGAAGAGGTGACCTCGAAGGCGAAGCTCAACGTCGCCTGACGCCTGACGACCTCACTGAAACGGCGCAGCGCCCCGGGGCTCTCCCGGAGCGAACGGACAGTTGCGTCCTGCTGGAGTTTGAGCATCCCATGATCTCTCGACGCGACTTCATGGTCGCCGCATCCGCCGCCGGAATGCTGACGTCCGCCTCCGGACGCACGCTCGCGCAAGCGGCCGGCGGGCAGAAGCTGACCCAGGACGATCTGCTGCGCTTCGACGCCGTCGGTAAAGTGACGCTGCTACATCTGACCGACACGCATGCGCAGTTGCAGCCGATCTATTTCCGCGAGCCGTCAATCAACCTTGGGGTCGGCGAGACCAAAGGCCTGCCGCCGCACATCACCGGCGCGTCCTTCCTGGAGCGGTTCAAGATCAAGCCGCAGAGCGCCGAGGCCTATGCGCTGACAAGCGAGGATTTCGTCGCGCTCGCCAAGTCCTACGGCCGGATGGGCGGCTTCGACCGGATCGCGACGCTGATCAAGGCGATCCGCGCCGAGCGGGGCGACGACAACGTCCTGCTGCTCGCCGGCGGCGACGAATTGCAGGGAAGCTGGTCCTCTCTGAAGACTCAGGGCGAGGACGTGCTCAGCGCGCTAAAGGCGCTCAAGCTCGACGCCATGGTCGGCCATTGGGAGTTCACCTACGGCGCCGATCGCGTCAAGGAGATCGCCGAAGGCGGTCCCTACGCATTTCTGGCGCAGAACATCCGAAGCGTCGAATGGCAGGAAGAAGTCTTCCCCGCGAGCAAGACCTTCGAGCGGGGCGGCGCTAAGATCGCGGTGATCGGCCAAGCCTATCCGAGGACTCCGATCGCGAACCCGCGCTGGATGATCCCGGACTGGGAGTTCGGCCTCAGGGAGGACGATCTCCGCAAGCAGGTCGAGACCCTGCGGGCGGACGGCGCGGACGTCGTCGTTCTGCTCTCGCACAACGGCTTCGACGTCGACCGAAAGATGGCCTCGCGCGTGCCGGGCCTGGACGTCATCCTCAGCGCCCACACCCACGACGCCATCCCGACGGCGATCGAAGTCGGCAAGACCTTGCTGATCGCCTCGGGCTCGCATGGCAAGTTCCTGTCGCGCCTCGACCTCGACGTAAAGGACGGCAAGGTCGCCGGCTACCGGTTCGGCCTGATCCCGGTGTTCTCCGACGCGATCGCGCCGGACGCCGAGATGGCGAAGCTCGTGACCGAAGCGCGCGCGCCTTACGCTGCGGAGCTCGCGCGCGAGATCGGCCGGACGGAGAGCGTCCTTTACCGCCGCGGCAATTTCAACGGCACGCTCGACGACGTGATCTGCCAGGCGATGTTGAAGGAACGCGACGTCGAGATCGCCCTGTCGCCCGCCTTCCGTTGGGGAACAAGCCTTCTTCCCGGTGACCCGATCACCTTCGAGTCGATCTCGAACGCGACCGCGGTGACATATCCGTCCTGCTACCGATCGACCATGACGGGCAAGCAGTTCAAGGACGTGCTCGAGGACGTCGCCGACAACATCTTCAACCCCGACCCCTACTTCCAGGGCGGGGGCGACATGGTTCGGCTTGGCGGCGTTGGCTACGCAATCGACGTCAGCCAGCCAATCGGCAAGCGTATCTCCAATCTCACGATGCTGAAGTCCGGCGCCACGATCGAGGCCGACAAAAGCTACACGGTCGCGGGTTGGGCGAGCGTCAACCAGAACGTCGAAGGGCCGCCGATCTGGGAACTGGTCGAGCGCTACGTCGCCGACCAGAAGACCATCCGCGTCGAACCGAACGACGCCGTGAAGGTCACGGGCGCATGACCAAACAGCCTAGCCAGAAGGACAGCGCGATGAGCGATGCTCCAACCATAAGTCGTCGGCGCGTTCTTAATCTCGGTCTCGCCGGCGCGGGAGCGGCGGCCATGGCACCGACATTGGCCTCGGCGCAGACCCCAGACCCGTTGATCGTCGAGCGACAGGAGTGGACCCAGTATCTCGGCGACGGCGTCAACGCCAAGCCTTATGGCGTCCCCTCAAAGTTCGAAAAGGACGTCGTGCGACGCGAGGTCGAATGGCTGACCGCAAGCCGTCAGAGCTCGGTCTCGTTTACGCCGCTTCACGCGCTTGACGGCGTTATCACGCCAAACGGCCTGTGCTTCGTGCGTCACCACGGCGGCGAGGCCGAGATTGATCCGGACAAACACCGCTTCATGATCAACGGCATGGTGGACAAGCCGCTCGTCTTCACGATGGAGGACATCAGACGCATGCCTGGCCGCGTCAACCGCGTGTACTTCCTGGAATGCGCAGCGAACAGCGGAATGGAGTGGCGTGGCTCGCAGCTCAATGGCTGCCAGTTTACTCACGGTATGATCCATAACGTCGTCTACACCGGCGTTCCGCTGAAGGCCTTCCTGAACGAGGCCGGCGTGAGCGCCAAAGGCAAGTGGGTGCTTGCGGAAGGCGCCGACGCCTCCGCCATGACACGCTCGATTCCGCTCGAAAAGGCGATGGACGATTGCCTCGTCGCTTGGGCGATGAATGGCGAAGCCTTGAGGCCCGAGCAGGGCTATCCGCTGCGGCTCGTCGTTCCGGGCTGGGAAGGTAACATGTGGATCAAATGGCTGCGCCGCGTCGAGGTTGGCGACCAGCCGTGGGCGCAGCGCGAGGAGACGTCGAAATACACCGACCTGCTCGCGGACGGCCGCTCCCGGCAGCACACGTTTCTGATGGACGCCAAGTCCGTGGTGACCAATCCGAGCCCGCAGTCGCCGCTGAAGTCCAAGGGACCGAACGTCCTGTCGGGCGTCGCCTGGTCCGGACGCGGCGCGATCAAACGCGTCGACGTCTCGCTGGACGGCGGCAAGAACTGGCGGACGGCGCGGATCGAGGGCCCGACCTTCCCGCGCGCCATGGCGCGGTTCTACGTGGACTTCGACTGGAACGGACAGGAGCTCATGCTGCAGTCGCGCGCGATGGACGACAGCGGCTACGTACAGCCGACCAAGAACGAACTCCGCAAGTTCCGAGGGACGAACTCGATCTACCACAACAACGGCATCCAGACCTGGCTGGTGCGTCCGGACGGGAGCGCGGAAAATGTCGAAGTCAGCTAAAGCGATCGCGTTTTTGGCGCTCGCGGTTGCATGCACTGGCGGTGCTTTCGCGGGCGAAAGGGCCGGCCTAGGACGTCCGGCGCTGCCTGAGGAACTCAAGGCTTGGGACATCGACGTGCGTCCTGACGGCCAAGGCCTTCCAGACGGCAAGGGCTCAGTCAGTGATGGCGAAGCGCTCTTTCAGACAAAGTGCTCGAGCTGTCATGGCGAGTTCGGCGAAGGCGCCGGCCGCTGGCCGGTGCTCGCCGGCGGCAAGGACAGCCTAACCTCCGACCGGCCGGAGAAGACGATCGGATCCTTCTGGCCGTACACCTCGACCGTCTACGACTACATCCACCGCGCCATGCCTTTCGGCGACGCGCAGTCGCTCAAGCCTGACGAGGTCTACGCGCTCACCGCTTACCTGATGAACCTGAACGACCTCGTTCCCGGCGATTTCGTGCTGTCCAGGGGAAACTTCCCTAAGGATCTTCCAAACGAGAAGAACTTCTACGACGACGATCGCGAGACGACCGAGAAGACGTTCTGGAACAATGATCCTTGCATGTCGAACTGCAAGGACAAGGTCGAGGTCACAGGTCATGCGGCAATCCTTGACGTCACGCCCGACGACCAGAAAGACAACAAGGACGAGAAGCCGGCCGGAGCCGTCGAATGACGATGAACGCCTCGATCGTTCGAGGCCGCGATCAATAGTCGTCGCGGTCGCATCTTGGATATCGCTCCTAGTCATCGCGGTGTTGTCCACGAGTGCGCAGTCCGCCTTTGCTCAAGCAGCCATCGACCGAGGCGACCTGCTCGCGCTGCGCTGTGTCGCCTGTCACGGGCCGGGAGGTACGTCATCCGCGATCCCATCGATCACGAATCTCAGCGAGGAGCAGTTCATAGCCAAGATGCGCCAGTACCGTAGCGGTGCAGGCAAAAACGTGATGGTCACCCGGACGTCGCGCCTTACCGATGAGGACATCGAAGCGCTCGCTCGTCACTTCGCGGCTCGGCCGCGTCCTTTGATGGACGATGGACGATGACCATCATCCGAGCCAATCGCAGGCGGTTCCTTCTCGGCGCTGCCGCCACCATGACCATCGTCGGCGCGACCAGGGCGGCGCCACGTCCCCGTCTCGTTGTCGTCGGGGGCGGCCCGGGCGGCGCCACAGCGGCCAGATACGCTGCTTTGCTCGGACGAGGGAAGATCGAGGTCACGCTTGTCGAACCATCGCCAACATACGCCACCTGCTTTTTCTCCAACCTCTATCTCGGTGGATTGAGGGGCTGGGATAGCCTCGTGCATGACTACCGCGCGCTTGGTTCAAGCAACGCGCTGAAGGTCGTCCCGCTCGCCGCCGCTCGGATCGACCGCGACGGCATGACGGTGGTTCTCGAAGACGGAGCAATGCTCGGTTTCGACCGGCTGATTATGGCTCCGGGTATCGACCTCAACTACGGATCCGTGCCGGGCTACTCCGAAGCCGCCGCCGAGGCCATGCCGCACGCGTGGAAGGCCGGGCCCCAGACCAAGCTCCTGAAGGCGAAGCTCGACGCGGTTCCGGATGGCGGCCTCATCATCATGGTGGCGCCGCCAAACCCCTACCGCTGTCCTCCCGGACCGTACGAACGGGTGTCGATGATGGCTCATGCGCTGCGCTCCGCAGGCAAGCCGTCGGCGCGCATCGTCATTCTCGACCCCAAGGACAAGTTCTCGAAGATGGGGCTGTTCCAGGAGGGTTGGGAACGGCGCTATCCCGGCGTCGTGGAGTGGCAGGATCCGACAATCCATGGCGGGATCAAGGGCGTCGATCCTGCGACCATGACGGTGACGACGGACTTTGAGGCGCGCCGTGCCGATCTGGTGAATGTGATCCCCGCCCAGACTGCAGGACGAATTGCTCGCGAGGCTGGTCTTTCGAACGTGACCGGCTATTGCCCGGTCGACCCGGCCTCGATGAGATCGACGGTCGACCCGTCGATTTTCGTCGTGGGCGACGCCTCGATCGCCGGCGACATGCCGAAATCAGCGTTCGCCGCGAACAGTCAGGCGAAAACAGCTGTCCTTGCTGTGCTGTCAGACTTGGCCGGCGCGCCCGCGTTCCCTGCCCATTACGAAAGCACGTGCTGGAGCATGATCACGCCGACGGACTGCGTGAAGGTCGACGGCGTCTATGAGGCTGCTGAAGGCAAGATCAAAGAGATCCGGGGCTTCGTCTCGGACACAGGCGAGCCGGACGCGATCCGCCGCCGAAATGTCGACGAAGCGTCTGCTTGGTACGACGCGATGATCGCGGACGTGTTCGGAAGTCCGTCGACGTAATAGCGCCTGAGAGGATGAAGAGATGAACGACATAAGCCGCAGATCACTTGTGGCTGGTATGGCCCTTGGGGGAGCCGCGCTTGCCGCGGATACCGCAAAGGCCGCGCCTACGCACATGTCTCTCGACGATCTCAAGAAGGAAGGCGAGGTTGCGGCGCTCTATCATTGCGATTACGGCGATGTGGCCCGCTTCGAGCAGACGCTCAATAACATCTCGAACCACTACTCGGCCTACAATGGCGATCCGTTCGCTTTGCAAATCGCGCTGATCGCCCACGGAGGCGGGATCAAGTTCTTTCTGGACAGTCTCGACGGCACGATGTGGAAGGACGAGAAGCTTCCATCAGACCTGTTCGAGCGCGCCAACTCGTTGTCGAAAAACGGGCTCAAGGTCTATCTTTGCGAGATCACGTTCAAGAGAAACAAGCTCGATCCGTCCCGTGCGCGTCCGGCCGACTTCATAAGCTTCGTGCCGTCGGGTGTGGCCACGGTGGCGGCGCTCCAGGGCAAGGGCTTTGCATATGTGAAGGTGGGTTGACCGTTAGCCACACGGCTCCCGGCCGATTAAATTCCGGTGTTGTTACCGGATGCCGTTCAATTGCACGTCCAGCGCCTCTCGTGTGATCTCGCCATAATGGATCTTTCGGACGACCCCTTTTGCGTCGAGGAAGACGGTCGCTGGATAGCCCTGGATGGAGTAGTGCTGGGACAGGGTCCGGAACTGATCGAGCAACAGGTTCTCGATCGTCAGGCCCGACTTTGAAGCGTATGAGATGATCTGCGATGGACCTTCGCCCTGATTGGCGAAGATGAAGTGCGTATCACGCCTCTGCTTCGCAGCCTCCACCAGCATCGGCATTTCACGTCGGCAGGGCGGGCACCAGGTCGCCCAGAGGTTCACGACGGTCGGCCGTCCTGCGAAGTCTCTCAGCGATCTCTGTTCGCCGTTCAATGTGGGAAGAGCGAATTCGGGCGCTGCGATCGCCGGCGTCACGGCCGCGAGCTGCCAGGCCAGGTTCCAGACGAAAAGCGTCGCTGCAAGCGTCCCAAGGGTCCAAGAGCGCAGTCGGAAATCGCGGAACTTGACGACCGTGAACGCGGCGCTCGCGAGCAGGCCTGCCCACCAAGACATGCCGCCATCCCAGAATGCGACGACGCGAAACGGTTCGCGCCAGAAGCCCTCCGGAGCGCTCACGACGAAAACGACCCTCGCCGCGATCACGGCAAGCGGCACAACGGCGAAGGACCAGTCTCCGATCCGGCGGTCGACCAAACGCGTCAGCAAAGCGCTGGCGCCGATCAGGAAAGCGCCCGCAATGAGCACGGTCAGCCGATCGCCAGCCAGCAGAAATGGTCCAACAGACAACGCCGT
Organism: Chenggangzhangella methanolivorans; assembly: GCF_042648545.1. Classification (NCBI taxonomy): domain Bacteria; kingdom Pseudomonadati; phylum Pseudomonadota; class Alphaproteobacteria; order Hyphomicrobiales; family Methylopilaceae; genus Chenggangzhangella; species Chenggangzhangella methanolivorans. Next base: position 49,610 of record NZ_JBHRXS010000013.1, on the reverse strand, counting down.
CATTCTGGCCTCGCGGGCATACGATGGCCGACGCCAATCTGAGCGGCCCAAACGTGCTCGTCCGTCGCTGCGCTTAAGGCAGGCTTAAGCCGCAGCCTTCAAGGCACGCGAAAGGATGGAGACGCTGGTTGTTCCTACTTCTCGCGGACCGGGATCAAGGCCTTGTCGCCGATCTGACGATGCTTCTGTCGCCCCGGTCGATCCAGGTCGCCTGTAGCTCTCTCGAAGCCTGCGACCACATGTCGAACCATGTCTTCACCATCATGGCGCTCGACGAGCTGACGTTGGGAATGGCGGGGCTCCGCGCGCTTGCGGACCGGCGAGCTGATGGCGACGCGACGCCGGCCCTGTTCCTTCGCGCCGAGCGCAGCGGCGTCTCCGAGCTCATCGAGGCGCTCGTGGCGGGCGTCACCGATTGTGTCCGTAAGCCCGTAAGGGCTGAGCATGTCGCGGCGAAGCTTCTCGACCTCGCCACAAGTCGACCGCGGTCGCCCAGGTCTTGACCGAATGCGCCATTGTCCTGGTCAAGGAGCAGAGGCTCAGATCAGCACCGACCGGATCATGAACGCGATCGCCCCGATGACGGCGATCCCCAAGAGATAGAGCGCCATGAACCACAGCCATCGGCGCATCAATGGTAGCCGTCGCCGGGCAGGACCTTGCCGCGGAAGACCCAATACGAATACGCCGTGTAGGCCAAGATCAGCGGAACAAGAACGGCTGCGCCCACGAGCAGGAACCGCAGTGATGCGTCGGGGGCGGCCGCTTCGGCTATCGTCAGCGCGGGGGGGACGAGATTGGGATAGAAGCTCACGCCGAGCCCGGCGTAGCACAGGATGAAGATCGTCACGGTGGCCAGGAACGGGCGCAGATGATCCTGGTTTCGCAAGCCGCGCCATAGCTGCCATATGGCGATCGCGAGCAGGATCGGTACGATCGCGCTCCAGACTCCCGAAGGCCAGCCGAACCAGCGCGCGAGATATTCGGGCCGCAGGAACGGCGTTGCGAAACTGACGGCGCCGATCAGCGCGATCAGCGCAACTCCGATCGGAACCGCGAAGCGATGTGCGCGCTTCAGTGTCTCACCCTCGGTTTTGAGGATCAGCCAGGTCGCGCCAAGCATGGCGTAGCCCACCACCACCGCCAGCGCGGTCAATCCAGAGAACGGCGTCAGCCAGTCCCAATTGCCGCCGCCATAGGCGCGCCCGTTGACCGCTATGCCCTGAACAAGAGCGCCAAGCGCCAACCCCTGCGCGATGGCGGCGACCAGAGACCCGCCCCAGAAACCGAGCTCCCAGAAGCCTTGCATCCTTTTGGTCCGATGCACGAACTCAAAAGCCACGCCGCGGAAGATCAGTCCCAGCAGCATGGCGATAATGAGCGGATAGAGCGCCGGCATGACAATGGCGTAGGCCAGCGGAAACACGGCGAACAGGCCGCCGCCGCCGAGCACGAGCCAGGTCTCGTTGCCGTCCCATACGGGGGCGATGGTGTTCATCGCCAGGTGGCGCTCCTCGCGGTCTTTCAGGAACGGAAACAGGATGCCGATGCCCAGATCGAAGCCGTCGAGAAGCACATAGGCGAGGACCGCGAAGGCGATCAGCCCGGCCCAGATGAAGGGAAGGTCGAGGATCATGACCTTAAGTCCCCGGCGCGAAATGCGGCGCGGTCGGGTTGGCGGCGACGGGCGTGATGCCCGCGGTCCTCGTCGGCCCGATCTCGTCGATGTCGACGCCGTCCTTCGGCCGCTTGCTCATCAGGCGCATGACGTAAAACGTGCCGGATCCGAAAACGAAGAAGTAGACCACGATAAAGGCGATCAGCGACGCGCCGACGGCGTCGGCGTGCAGGGGCGCCGCACTTTCGCCAGTGCGCAGAAGGCCATAGACCGTAAATGGCTGTCTCCCGACCTCCGTGGTGATCCATCCGCACAGCACGGCGAGAAAGCCCGACGGACCCATCACCACGGCCGCGCGATGAAGCCAATGAGCGTCGCAGAGGCGTCCTCTCCATCGCGCCCAGGCCGACCATAGGCCGATGCCGAGCATCGCAAAGCCGATCGCCACCATGATGCGGAATGTCCAGAAGATCATCGCCGACTTGGGACGTTCGTGCTTGGGGAAAGCATCGAGGCCCTTGATCGGGACGTCGAAGCCATGGGTCAGGATAAGGGAGCCCAGAAGCGGTATCTCGACCTTGTATCGGGTCACTTCCGCCTCATCGTCGGGCAGGCCGAAGAGGATCAGCGGCGCCCGTCCTTCCGGATAGCTCTCGAAGTGGCCCTCCATCGCGGCGATCTTCGCGGGCTGATGCTCCAGCGTGTTCACGCCGTGCATGTCGCCCGCCACGATCTGAATCGGCGTGACGATCAGAGCCATCCACATCGCCATGGAGAACATGATCGCCGCTTCGCGGCTGTCACGGTTGCGAAGGAGATGCCAGGCGCCGACGCCACCCACCACAAACGCCGTGGTCAGGTAGGCGGCCAGCACCATGTGCACGAGCCTGTAAGGGAAGGACGGGTTGAAGATGATCGCCCACCAGTCTTCCGGCACGAACTGACCGACCGCGTTGATCGAATAGCCCTGGGGCGTGTGCATCCAGCTGTTGACGCTGAGAATCCAGAAGGCGGAAAACAAGGTTCCGATCGCCACGATGAACGTAGCGGTCATATGTAGGCTGTCGCCGACCTTCTGGCGGCCGAACAGCATGATCCCGAGGAACCCGGCCTCGAGGAAGAAGGCCGACAGTACTTCGTAGCCCATCAACGGCCCGAGCACCGGTCCGACCTTGTCGGAGAACACCGACCAGTTGGTGCCGAACTGATACGACATCACGATGCCCGACACGACGCCCATGCCGAAGACCACCGCAAAGATGGTTTTCCAGTAGTCGAACAGCCGAAGATATGCGTCGTCCCGTCGCCACAGCCAGAGACCGTTCAGCACCGCAAGAAAACTCGCCAGGCCGATCGAGAAGGCTGGAAAGATGATGTGGGCCGAGATCGTGAAGGCGAACTGAAACCGAGCAAGATCGATGGCGGATATATCGCTCAGCATGACGCAGCTCCTGACGAATATCTCTCGCATATAGACGGTCGTCGACCATCCGGACGCTGATTTGTCCACGCCCGGTGATCGGACATGAAGATGCTGCACACAGAGACAGTGGCGGTATCGAGTGATTGAGCCGGGGCCGAAAGGGTTTCGCTCATGCGATAGGTGGTGGCCGCGTGCTGCGGTTCAGGCGGTTAGCTCCGTGACGCTTTTGAAGATCATGTAGGCGGCGACGACGAAGATCATGACGGCGAATGCGACATTGAGCGCTCCCTTCTTCGGAGCGAGCCGGCAGGCGACCGCAGAGCCCACCGCGCTTCCGGCAATGCCACCGCAGACGAAGATGATCGCGAGCGGCCAGTCCACATATCCGGACACGGCGTAGTTCAGCGCCGTAGTGAGCCCGAAAGCCGTCACGGCGACGAGCGACGAGCCGATCGCCATCAGCATTGGCATACCCGTCGACGCAATCAGTCCGGGGACGATCAGAAACCCGCCGCCGATGCCGAAGAACCCTGCGAACAGGCCGGTCGCGGCCCCGAAACCCAGAACTTTCGGCGATTTCTCAAGGGTGCATTCGGCGCCGATTTCACCCTGGTCGCCCTTGTTCCGGAGCATCAGTATCCCGACGAGGACCATGAGGACGGCGAAAAGCAATAGCAGCTTGTGGCCGTCGATCGCCTTCCCGACGGTTGAACCGACAAGAGCGCCGGCGACGCCGGCGACGCTGAAGACGGCGGCGCATCGCCATTTTACGTTGCCGCGGCGGGCATGGTCGATCAGGCTGGCGCCAGCGTTCGCCGCGACCGCAAATGCGCTCGTTCCGATGGCGATATGCGGGCTGGGGACGCCGACCAGATAGACCATGAGCGGAACGGCGAGGATCGATCCGCCCCCGCCGAACAAGCCAAGCGTAAACCCGACCAGAGATCCGGACAGTCCTCCAAGCAGATACTGGATTGCGTCGAGCGTCATCTGCGCGCGGTCATTCGGCCGCCTGAGCGGTCGTATGCTGTGGCTTCGCCATCAGCTCGCGGCCCTTGAGCATCGCCTGCCAGTAAATCTTTGGCAGCACGCGTTCCTTCAGCATCCAGGCGGCCTTCGACGGCTTGAGGTCGTCGATGAACCATTTCGGGAAGCTTGGGACACGTCGGCCGCCATAGGCGAATTCTGCGAGAATGACCTTGCCGCGTTCGACGGTGAGCGGACATGAGCCATAGCCGTCGTAGATCGCGGGCTGTGAGGTCGAGGCGGATCCCATGTCGCGGAGCAGGTTTTCAGCGACCACCGGCGCCTGCTTGCGGGCCGCCGCCGCCGTCTTGGCGTTCGACGCGCCCATGGCGTCGCCGAGGCTGTAGATGTCGGGATACCGGACGTGGCGCAGCGTGCCAGGATCGACGTCGACCCAGCCGGCCTCATTGGCGAGCGGCGACGATTTCACGAAATCCGGCGAGCTTTGCGGCGGCGTCACGTGGATCATGTCGAACGAGCGTTCGACGATCTGGGGTTCGCCCTCCTTCGGGGTCGTCTTGAACCAAGCTCGTTTGGCTGCGCCGTCGATCTTGACCAGGTTGTGCCCGAACGAGAGGCCGATGCCGTACCGCTTCACGTATTCCATCAGCGGCGGCACGTAATCCGCCACGCCGAAGAGCACCGGACCGGCATTCAGGAACTCGACTTTGGATTTCCCAAGCGCTCCGGTCGCCAGCCAGTGGTCGCAAGAGAGATACATCGCCTTCTGCGGCGCCCCGGCGCATTTGATCGGCATCGGCGGCTGCGTGAACAGCGCGTTCCCGCCACGGAACTGCTGAACGAGCTCCCATGTGTAGGGAGCGAGGTCGTAACGGTAGTTGGAGGTGACTCCGTTCTTGCCGAGGGTCTCTTCGAGGCCTTCGATTGCGCTCCAGTTGAGCTTGAGCCCCGGCGCGACCACGAGCTTCCGGTATGAAACCGCCGCGCCGCTTTCGAGCGTCACCGTCTTTGCGTCAGGCTGGAAGGAGGCGACCCGTTCCTTGATCCATTTGACGCCATTGGGAATGAGCGAGGCCATGTCCCGACGGGTCTCGGCCGCCGAGAACACGCCGCGGCCCACCATCGTCCAGCCCGGCTGATAGTAGTGGGCGTCGGCGGCGTCGATGATCGCTATGTCGAGACCCGGCTTTCGCGAAAGAATGCTGGCGGCCAATGCGATGCCGCTGGCGCCGGCGCCGACGATAACGACGTCGTGGGATCGAGACGTGTTCGACTTCGACGCTCCGCGATCGCTTTCGCCAAGACGCGCCGTCAACGCCGCCGACACATCGTAGCCGGCGGCCTTCGCCGCGCCTTCAATGTCCTGTGAGGGCCGATTTCCGGCTTCGGACATCGCCCAGAGCGTGGCGGTGCGGGTTCCGGACTTGCAGAAGCCGATGACCGGCTTCGGCAGCGAGCTCATCGCGTTTGCGAAAGCTTCGACGTCCTGCTTGGCGAGCTTGCCAAGGACGACCGGAATGTACCGCGTCTCCATCCCGGCCTGACGCGCCGCGGTCTCGATGTCGGCGTGAGACGGCTGGTCGGCGGCCTCGCCGTCCGGACGGTTGATGATGATCGACCGGAACCCGGCTGCTTTCGCCTCGGCGACATCTGCGACAGTGAGTTGCGGGCTGACCGAGAGGTCGTCCGTGAGCGTCTTGGCCTGCATGGCGGGTCTCCCAATTTGCGGCCGGCCGGATGCCGGTCTTCGATGTCGCTTCGCGACAGGTCCTGCATCCGCTGTTCGCCGATGCGTCCGGGCGCTCTGTTCGATCGCGGCTTGGCGCCTCGGTCAGATCGCGACTGGCGCCGCCACGTTGGGCTTGGTGAGGTCATGCGCCGCCATGCCCAAGATCATGGCGGCCAAGAAAATCATTGAAGCCGGCAGGCCGACTGCCATCCCTGCGATCGCGGGTCCCGGGCAAAGGCCGGCCATTCCCCAACCTATGCCGAAGATGGCCGAGCCCGAGACCAGGCGGCGGTCCACCGGTCTGGTCGGCGGCAGGTGAAATCGGTCATCGAGAACCGGGCGGCTCATCGCCCGAACGATCAACATCCCGACAGCCGCAACCAGAACGGCGCCGCCAAGAACGAAGGCGAGGCTTGGATCCCACGGACCCGTGACATCGAGAAAGCCACGCACGCGGGACGGGTCGAGCATTCCGGACAAGGCCAGGCCGAAGCCGAAAACGAGACCGGCCGCCAGGCTGACGATGAGGCGCGCGACGTTCATGACAGACCCGCGGCGCGCATCGCGGCGACCGTGGCCACCGCTGTGGTCAGGAATGTCGCGACGGCGGCCATCGACCGTGGCGAGAGACGCGCAAGGCCGATCACGCCGTGGCCGCTGGTGCATCCTGACCCCAGTCGTGATCCGTATCCAACGAGCAGGCCGCCAAGCGCCAGAAGCCAAAGCGGCGTACCGATCTCGATCTTCGGAAATGTCCCGAAGACGGCGAGGAACAGCACCGGTCCGAGTACGAGGCCGATGACGAATGCGAGGCTCGTCATCGGGCCTGTGTCTGTGCGCCGCCACAGACCGCTCACTATCCCGCTCACGCCGGCGACACGCCCGTTCAGCGCCAACAGCATCGCCGCCGCGAGACCAATCGCCATGCCGCCTAATAGCGACGGGAGAAAATCAGCAATGGTCATCGCCGTCCCCGCTGAGCTTCCGGAAATGGGAGAATCTGGGCGAATCTGGCGGCGCCGTGGCTGCGGCCGTTCGACGGGGCGTGGGGCGTGGGGGTTCGCGTCGCGTGACCGCCGACAGTCGTCGCCAATCCAAAAATTTGTTGTAGGACGCCGACGACTTCGGCGGCCCTGTGATCGACGAGACGATAAAACACCTGCTTTGCGTCTCGGCGGGCTTCGACGAGGCCTGCGTCGCGAAGGCCGGCAAGTTGCTGTGACAGCGTCGGCTGTCGGATTCCGAGGCTCGCCTCAAGCTCGCCCACGGACGCCTCTCCCGCCATCAAACGAGCCGCGATCATCAGCCTGTTCGGATTGGCGAGACCCTTGAGGAACTCGCCAGCGGCGTCGGCGCGCTCGCGGGTGACCGCTTCGTGGGACATCATCACCATGTCGCGCTCTCCAGCGCGTCGATCGGAAACTTCAGATACCGGCGGCCGTCATTTTCCGGCTCCGGCAACCGTCCGCCGCGGATGTTCACCTGCAGCGCGTGGAGGATGAGCTTGGGCATAGGCAGACTGCGGTCGCGTTCTTCTCGAAGCTGGACGAACTCCTCCCGCGACCGGCCCGCGATGTGCGGGTTGAGACGCTTCTGCTCCGCGACCGTGCTCTCCCATTGCGGAGCGCGTCCGTCCGGCTGGTAGTCATGTCCCGTGAACACCCGCGTGTCGTCGGGCAGCGCAAGAATCTGCTCGAGCGAGCTCCACATCCGATCGGCGCTTCCGCCCGGAAAGTCGCAGCGGGCGGTCCCGCTGTCGGGCATGAACAGCGTGTCGTGGACGAAGGCCGCGTCGCCGATCACATAGGTGATCGAAGCGAGCGTATGCCCGGGAGAAAACAGCACTCGGGCGCTCAGTTCGCCGATCCTGAAGCGCTCGCCTTCGGCGAACAGGCGATCCCATTGCGAGCCGTCGGCCTGAAGGTCGGAAAAGTTGTAAATGCCCTTCCAGAGCTTCTGGACGTCGGTGACGCGCTCGCCGATCGCGGTCGGAGCGCCCGTCAGAGACTTCAGGTGTTGAGCTGCCGAGAAGTGATCTGCATGGGGATGTGTGTCGAGGATCCATTCGACCCGGTAGTCGCGCTCGGCCACGAACGCGAGGATCGCGTTGGCGCTCCGGGTCGACGTGGCGCCCGACTTCTCGTCAAAATCGAGAACCGGGTCGATGATCGCGCAGGCGCCCGTAACAGGGCACGCCGCCACGTACTGGATGCTGTTCGTGCGCGGCTCGAAGAAGCCCTGCACGACGGGCTTGAGGTTGCTCTCTGACATGGCCGACCTCACGACCGCCTCAGGCGGTAGTACCAGTCGGGGGAGGTCTCGCTCGGCGTGAAGTTCGCCAGCTCGGCGACGTCGAGCGGCAAGGCGTCGATGACGGGATCGCCCTTCGTCCACCCTTCCGGCGTCGACGCCGTCTGGGCGTCCGCCGTCTGGAGCGCCTCCACGAGGCGCAGGATTTCCGCGACCGACCGGCCTGTGCTCATGGGGTAGCAGGAGATCGCACGGATGACGCCTTCCGGATCGATCACGAAGGTGCCGCGCACTGTCGAGCTGTCCTGAGCGCCGTCCTGGAGCATGCCGTATGCGGCGGCGATCACCATCGAGGGGTCCTCGGCGATCGGGAACGGCACCGCGACGCCAAACCGCTCGCGGATCGAGTTCGCCCAGGCAAAATGCGAGAACAGGCTATCGACGGACATCGCAAGCAGGTCGCAGTCGAGTTCCTCGAACTTGTCGTGCGCGCGGCTGAAAGCGACGAACTCGCTGGTGCAGACCGGAGTGAAGTCAGCCGGATGCGAGAAGAACACCAGCCAGCGGCCCCTGTAGCTGGCGAGTGCGCGCTCACCCATCGTGGTGCGCGCAACAAACAAGGGCGCTGGCGATCCGATGACCGGGGGTCGCCGAAAAACCTGTTCATTCTCGATCGAAATCGTCTCGCTCATGCCCGCCTCGCGCTGCCTTGACGATATCAATATACACTTTCATATTATTGATATCAAGGGGCCTTAAGTGTTTTTCCGGTATTATGGAGCAACCACAACGCGCTCCGTATCCAAGGCCTGCCGTCTCGCCGATGCTTAGTCCATGGCTCGAGACGGCTACGGCGACACCATTTCGGACTGCTGAGGAAGCGCGCCGAGCTCTTCAACGAGGCTGAGCGCCTGCGAGATCGGATGGCCGAGATCCGGAACGACATCGAAGCCCTCGACCGGACGTTGGGCTCGTTCGGCTACATAGGCGATCTGGACGCGGCCATGCCGCGCCAGAAGCGCCAGGTCATGTTCGGGACCGGCGAGCTCACAAGGACCTTGATGCGGGAAGTCGCAGATGCCGACGGGCCGATGATGTCTAGGGAGCTTGCCCAGACCGTGATCTCACTACGGGCAGACGATGCCCGCGATCGAAAGCTGCTGTCGGAGGTCACGCGTTGGGCGTCGAAGGCCCTGCGTAAGCAGCGCGACGAGGGGCGCGTCCAGTCAGCGCCGGATCAGAACGGCAACCTTCTATGGGTACGCCGCAACAGCAATCCTGCGATACCGCCTAAGAGGCTAGGCTCCAATTATTTCTGACAGCCTGATTTTTATACATAAAATATTTAACACAGGGCGCTTCGGTCGCTTCCCTTCCAACCTAATTATTTTAAGTTCGACTAATGAAGATAACGATCTTGAGACGTTTGATTGAGACCGGCTCGCTAACCTAGCTAGCTCTGCAACGCTTTCAGGAGCCTCTCGGTTAATGATACCAATAATTTCGATATTTCCTTTTGTCAGAGCTTTTAGGATGACCTCCGTTTCAGAGAGCGGGGGCATGCTGTTTTTCGTTTAATCGGTGAACGACCTGATCGACCCGGTCAGGCGTCATTGCGCTCCATCCCGCTAGATGAAAACGCGTCACCGCAGATCGCCAGCTCTGGAAAAGCGCGGGGTCTGTTGCTGCGAACTCTACGGGCGCATCGGATGTCGCTAGCCGAGATATTTCTCGCAGCAACTCCCAATCGCGACTGTGTGCGACTGAAGCAGTGTTTCCGCGGAGAAGCGAATCGAGCGCAGTAACATACAGCTCTCTTGGCGATCTGCTCATTTATGTTCTCGGCTAGTTGTCAGTTCAACGAAAACGAGGTTCTCGGAAGCAGCCTCCCGATCTGACGGTCTAGGAAGTTTCTTGATGGCCAATTCGATGTCGGAGAGATCGATCCCTCTCTGCTTAACCCACCAGACAACGTCCTGAACATCGGCGGGGCTCGATCGAACAAGCTTCGCTGCAGCCAACAGGTCTGGGGTTGGCATAATCACAATGAGCTGCCCATACCTTCCGATGGTTTCAGTTTCGAAGTCGTTGGGAAGTTGAACAATACCTGGCCTGATTATCTGAATGTATATTTTATCTGGATCAATTTCACCTTTCGGATCGTAGAGAACGCCAATATCACGACAGACTTTGGATAACTCTGCGGCGTCAAAGCTAGAACCTGCGAACCACACGTCGATATCTGGTGTCTGACGCTCCTTCTGCCCCGTGGCGATCCCGGGCGTACTCCCAATCACGCAAAGCGTTGTAGGCGTCTGGAGCGCCGAACCAATCTTGGCGAACAGATCCTCAACCGTCGAAGCTTCAATTGGCATGCTCTCTCCCGTCTTATCCTAGATAATATCATGAAATGATATTTATTCAACCGCAAGTTTTTGCTTCTGCTGTTGAGCCGCAAGGCGACTTTAGCTTGTGCGCCCTCTGCCAGTAGCCCCCGCCCAGACCTCGGAGGGCGGGTGTCCGGTCGCCGCAAGCGCGATGAGCAGAAACTGCGTTTCGTTGCCGATCCGACGCGCCGGATCCGCGAGAAGAAGCTCTCGGCGCTGTTCGTTCACGCTTCCTCGTCGCTGTAGGCGCGCTGGTGGTTGATCCGCTTCATGTTGAGGCCGGCGTAGTGAAGCGGATTCCACGAGTTGGCTTCATCGGCGTAAACCGTGCTCCCGGGCTTGATCCGCCGCTCGAGGATCGGGACCGCCCGGAAAGGCCGTCTTATGCTGCATGGAAATCGATTTTTCGCTCAAAACAGAACGATTTTTCGTCTGCTCCATAACACAGTGAATTTCCTGCACTTGAGGGTTCGGCGGCTTAAGGCTGGCTTAAGCTCAGCAGGCGAACCCGACGGCAGGGGCTGATGACCCTGCGCGCCCTGGAGGCGATCATGTTCCGAGATCGTGCGATCAAAATGGGACTGGCTGTCGCGCTCGCCGCGGATGCCGCGCCAGTGCGAGCCGCCGACCAGCCGCAGTCTCAGTCCGTCGGTCCGGTTAAGACGGCGACGACGCCCGAGCGCTCGCCGTCCGACGTATGGACCGTTCCCGACGTGGGTTCGCTCCCGCCGGGCCGGTGGGGCCGACACGGTCCGTTTGGGTCGGGATCTCACGACAGAGACGTATGCCCATATCGGCCCGGAGGTCGCCGACCCCGCCAAGCGTTTCGCCGGCAGCGACATGGCCTGCCAGAGCTGCCATCTCGAAGCCGGGACCAAGAAATTCGGCTTGCCGTTCGTCGGCGTGTTCGCCGACTTTCCTCAATACCGCGCCCGCGAGGGCGAGGTCGGCATGCTAGAGGATCGGATCAACGGCTGCATGACGCGCAGCCTGAACGGCAAGGCGCTTCCGATCGACTCGCCCGAGATGAAGGCCTTTGTCGCCTACATCGAGTTCCTGTCGGACGGACGCCCGATCGGCCGAAAAACGCCCGGACGGGGATCTGGGAAAATGGAGGACTGGCGCGCGCGGCCAATCCCGTCGTCGGTCGGCAGGTTTACGAACAGAACTGCTCCAGCTGTCACGGAGCGGACGGCCAGGGCCAGCGAGTCGGCGACGCCAAGGGCTACCTGTTCCCGCCGCTTTGGGGCGCCGAAAGCTTCAACGACGGAGCCGGCATGGGCCGGCTGATTTCAGCGGCGAATTTCATCCGCAGCAACATGCCGAACGGAACGACCCACGATCGACCGGTTCTTTCGCCCGAAGAGGCATGGGACGTCGCGGCCTACCTTCAGTCCAGGGAGCGGCCGAAGAAGCCGGCGCTCGACAAGGACTACCCCGTTCGCTCCGAGAAGGCCGTTGACGCCGGGTACGGCCCATTCGAAGACGGCTTCGACGCGGCCAGCATAAGTACGGTCCGTTCCAACCGATCCGGGCTAAGGTCAATGCAATGAAGTCAGCACAAGATTCCGAAAATTCTAGTCAACCAGATCAGTGAATTAAAGAGATGAAATCTTTGGCGCTCAGTTTCGCATTGATTATGTCGTTATTTCTTGGATGGAGCTCACAAGGCGCCATGGCTGTGGAAGCCGAATATTATCAGGACCAGAAAGTCGTCTACCACAATGACGGCGGTGGGGCCGACAACGCAGCTTACTTCAAAAGAATGCTGGGTAGCCTGAAGAACCATGTCGACGCGGTTGGAAAACAGCGTGTTGAAATTCGGGTCGTCGACCATGGTGCCGGCGTCGATCTGTTTTCGATGGCGCAGTCAGATGAGGAGCTGGCGGGAAAGATCGATGGTCTGAAGGAGCTTGGCGTCAGGTTCCTGATCTGCGCCAACACGCTGAAGGAGCGGAAGATCGACTGGAAAATGCTCTACGGCGTGACGGAAGCCGACATCGTCCCAAGCGGCGTGGCGGAGCTTGCACGCCTTCAGGGAATGGGCTTCGTCTACATTCACATCTGAGATCTCAAGGCAGGGCGTCCGACATGGACGACGCAGGACGGAAAGGTGGAGATCTGCCCGCGGCCGTAGTTACCGCGGGCGTCATCGCGCCTCCGCCGCTGCTCTTTGCAGGCTTCCTGTGTTTCGCCCTGATCGCCGATCATCTCATCGACGGACCGGGATCAGGCGTCTCAGCGACGCCTCGCTTCGTTGCCGGAACGATTCTCCCCGTGGTGGCCGTCATTCTGCTCGCAGCCGCCGTCCGCGGTTTTCGCTCTGCCGGCACCAAGCCCGAACCCTGGAAGCCGACGACGTCTCTGGTGGTCGACGGGGTCTACCGCGTGACCCGCAACCCGATGTACCTTGCGATGATGCTCATCTATCTGGCCGTCGCCCTGATGGCCGACAGCCTCGTGACGCTCGCGCTCGCGCTGCCGCTCTGGGCGATCGTCCGTTTCGGAGTGATTGGCCGGGAGGAACGCTACCTCGATCGACTTTTCGGGGAGCCATATCGGGCGTACAGGAGCCGGGTCCGACGCTGGATCTAGCCGCATCCATAACGCCATGACCGCCGAGAGTTCAGCATCCTGGTTGTGAGCAGGTTCCGCCTTCCTGGATGGGCGGGCAGAGCACGTCGCCGTAGGAGCAAAAGACGCAGCAGTCGCCAGGGCGCGGCCGAAGCGACGCGCCGCATCCCTCGCAGTCGTAAAGGATGCGGTAAGCGTCGGTCGGCATGTCCTCGTTCCGGGAATGGAGGCAATGCGGGCATGTGATCGTCGAGCGCGTGATCAAGACGCCACCGTTTTTGGCTTTCAAAGCACCACCACCTTCGAGCCTCTGGGCACACGTCCATAGAGGTCGATCACGTCCTGGTTCAGCATGCGGATGCAGCCGGACGAGACCGCCTTTCCGATCGTATTCGGTTCGGTCGTGCCATGGATGCGGTACAGCGTGTCCTTGCCGTCTTTGAACAGATAGAGCGCGCGCGGCCCGAGCGGATTGGCGTCCCCGCCGTCCATTCCGGAGCTCAGATGACCATAGCGTTCCGGGTCCCGGGCGATCATGTCGTTGGTCGGCGTCCAGCGCGGCCATTCGCGTTTCAGAGAGACGTCGGCCGTGCCCTGAAACTCCAGTCCAGCCTTGCCGACCCCGACCCCATAACGAAGAGCCTTGCCGTCCTCCTGAACGAGATAGAGGAAGCGGTTATGGGGATCGACGACGATCGTCCCGGGGGGCTCGGAGGTCGGGAAGTCGACCAGTTGTCGCAGGTTCTTCGGATCGATCTTGCGCGTGTCGATCGCCTTGACGGGAAACGGCTCGTCGAGCTTGGCGGTGTAGCGCTCATCCGCGGCGTTCACCTGTGGCTTCGCCGTCCGGACGGAAGGCTCGGGCATGCTCGCACAGGCGCCCAGCAGAAGCGGCAGCGCTAGAATGGCGAGCCTGCGGGGGTACGCAAACAGGACTGTCATCGTGAAGCCGCCGATCTCAGGACTTGTCGCCGCGAAGGCGCGCTTGCGCCACGGCCTGCTTGAACTGCTCGTAGTCGAGCGCCGCGGCGACGAAGAGCGGGCCGACGAGATAGACCGGCGTTCCAGCGAGCCGGAGGCCTTCCGCCTGCGCCTTGTTGCGCTCGATCAGCGCCGTGATCTCGGATCCATGCGCCTTCAGGTCGGCGTCGAGCCGAGCCATGTCGACCCCGGACGCTTTGACGGCGTCGAGCATCTTGTCTTCCGGGATCTTGCGGCCGGGAATGCCCATCAGGGCGTCGTGCACCGCGCCGTACTTGCCTTGGTATTTGGCGGCGAGCGCGAGCCGGGCTCCGTAAAGCGAAGCATCCGTCAGGATCGGCCAGTCCTTGTAAACCAGTCGGATCTTGCCGTCGGTCTTCACCAGCTTTTCGAGCGAGGGCGCGGATTTCTTGCAGAACGGGCAGTTGTAGTCGAGGAACGCGACGATCGTGACGTCGCCCTTGGGGTTGCCCGCCACCGGCGCCGCCGGATCGTTCAGGATCATCTGGCGCGTCGTGTCGGCGTTCTCGGCCCAGGCCGGCGGCGACGCGAGCGGAAGTGCGAGAGCTGCAGCGAGCGCGAGGCGCGCCAGATTGGCGTTCAGGGACAAGGCGTGGTCTCCGCGGTTACGGTGCTCGCCCCCCAAGAGCGCCGCGTGGCTTAAGCCAGCCTTAAGCGGGCGGGCCGATCGAGGTGGGAAGAGGTCTTGCCGGGAATGCCGAAATGAGAGTGCTCGTCGTCGAGGACGATCCGCTGCTGCTTGATGGGCTGAAGGTCGGCCTCGGCCTCGCCGGCGTCACCGTCGACGTCGTTTCGACCTGCGCCGACGCCGAGGCGGCGCTTGCCGCGAACGCATTTGACGCCGTGGTGCTGGATCGCATGTTGCCCGATGGTTCGGGCCTCGACGTTCTGAAGCGGCTGCGCGGGAGCGGCGACCGAACGCCGATCCTGCTGCTTACGGCGCTCGACGACACGACAGACCGCGTCGACGGTCTCGACGCCGGCGCGGACGACTATCTCGGCAAGCCCTTCGATCTCGACGAGCTCGCCGCCCGGATCCGCTCCGTCGCCCGCCGCGGCGTCGGCCGGGCCGCGGGGACCCTGCGATGGCGGGACGTGACCCTGGATCCTGCCGCCATGTCTGCGATCCGCGACGGCGTGGCGCTGTCGCTGTCACGGCGCGAGTTCTCGGTGCTCGCCGCGCTGATGGAGCGGCCTGGCGCCATCAAGTCGCGTTCCGACTTGGAGGATCGGCTGTATGGCTGGCAGGAGGAGGTCGAGAGCAACGCGGTCGAGGTTCACGTGCATCATCTTCGCGTCAAGCTCGGCCGCGAGGCGATCGAGACCGTCCGTGGACTGGGCTACCGGATGAGGGACGGCGAATGAGGTCTCTTCGCGTCAGGCTGTTCGCGACCTTGATCGTCGCCACCGGCGCCCTCTGGCTGATCGCCGCCGTCTGGATCTATGTCGGCGCGCGGCAGGAGGTCGAGCACGTCCTCGACACCCGCCTCCAGGAGGCGGCGCGGATGGTCAGCTCGCTCGTCGCCGCCGGAAGCCTGCCGCCGAAACCTGAAGCTGGCGGGCCTCCCGGCCTGATCCCTGAAGCGGCGGGTTACGAGCGGCAGCTCTCCTGCCAGATTTGGTCCCTCGACGACCGCCTCGTGGCGCGCTCGAGCGGGGCCCCCGACGAGAAACTGAGCGACGGCGGCGCAGGCTTCTCGGAGCGGGTCGTCAACGGCGAACCCTGGCGGGTGTACGCCGTCCAGGACGAGGCGAAGGGGATCAGGGTACTGGTCGGGGACCGGCTCGGTCTGCGTGAACGTCTGGTCACGGACCTCATCAAGGGCCTGCTGTGGCCGGCCGCGTTCATCCTCCCACTCCTTGGCGTGCTGATCTGGGCAAGTCTGGGACGCGGGCTTCGACCGCTTGACCGGATCACCCGCGAACTCAGCGGTCGCGACGCCGAAGACATGAGTTCGGTCGACGCCGGCGCCGCGCCATCGGAGATCAGACCGCTGGCGGCCGCGCTGAACGGCCTGTTCGGCAAGGTCGAGCGGGCGCGGCGACATGAGCGAGAGGTCACGGCTTTCGCCGCCCACGAGCTTCGCACGCCGCTTGCCGGGCTCAAGACGCAGGCGCAGATCGCGGTCGCGGCGCAGGATCCAGCCGTGCGTGACAACGCGCTTCGACAGGTCGTTCGGGCCGTGGACCGCACCAGCCGCCTTGTGACCCAACTGCTCGCCCTCGCCCGGCTCGACGCCGGGCCGTCGAACGGCGCCGTCGAGGCGGTCCCACTCGGTAGCCTAATCGACGAGGTGGCCGAACTCTGCAGGGCCGCCGCCCCGGATGTGCCGGTGATGGTCGATCCGGAGATTCGCTCGATGGTCCTTGCTGCGCCACGCGAGTCTTTGATGCTCCTGCTGAAGAACCTAACCGAGAACGCCCTCCAGCACTCCCCTGTCGGCGGCGTGGTGACATGGCGGCGAACCGCCGGTGAGGACGCGATCGATATCGTGGACGAGGGCCTCGGGGCCTCCGAGGCGGAGCTCCCGCAGCTGACCCAGCGCTTCTTCAGGGGCGCAGGAAGTTCCGGCGCCGGCACGGGCCTTGGCCTTGCTATCGCGGCGGCGGCCGCAGCCAACTGCCGCGCGCGCATCGAACTCATGAACCGAGCCGACAGGCCGGGCCTGTCGGCGCAAGTTCATTTCGAGGCGGGGGTCATGTCGGCGTCGAGACAGGCGGGGATGGCGGCTTAAGGCTGGCATAAGCGGGACGCGCGAGGACTTCGGGATCGATATGTTCCCCAGGAGCTCCCGTGACCGCCGCCATCCGCCGCATCCGCTCCCTGAGACCCGCTTTCGCCACGCTCCTCCTCGCCGTCGCCATGGCGCTCTTGACGACCGGTGCCTTCGCTACGGGGGCCTCGGCCGCAGAGAAGCCGATTGCGATGTCGGCGGTTCGGGATGCGGATGGAGCGGTGCGCATCGACTGGCGAATGGCTCCAGGCGTCTATCTCTATCGAGACAAGCTTACGGCGAAGGTTGGCGGAGCGCCGGTCGCAATCGCGACGAAGCCGGGTGAAATCAAGGACGATCCCACCTTTGGTCAAACGGAGATATACCACGACCGAGCCTCCGGTCGGGTGGCCGAAAGCAGCGCTCCCCGCACGGGTGTGATCGAGATCGGCCACCAGGGCTGCGCGGAGAAGGGCGTCTGCTATCCGCCGACGACGACGCGCCTCGATCTTGCGACGCTGGCGCCGGTGACGGAGGCCGACGCTGGCGCCGAAGCCCTGACGTCGACGCCATCCTGGTCCGAGCTGACCGATCGCGGATCCGAGGCGGCCGCGAGCCTGCCCGAAATCCCATCGGCTTCGGCCGCCGGTCCGTCGCTCGATGGCGGCCTGTTCGCAGTCCTCGCCGCGTTCTTCGGGCTGGGGCTGCTGTTGTCGCTAACCCCTTGCGTCTATCCGATGTTTCCGATCCTGGCGGGAATCCTCGCCCGCAATTCCGGAACGTCCTCGCGATCGGCAGGGCTCGCGAGCGCGATCGCTTATGTCCTCGCCATGGCGAGCGCTTATGCGGCTCTTGGAGTTGCGGCCGCCTGGTCTGGTCGGAACCTTCAGGCCGCTCTCCAGACCCCGCTTGCGCTCGGCGCGATGAGCCTCGTGTTCGTCGTCTTGGCCCTTTCGATGTTCGGCGTGCTCCAACTCCGCATTCCCGCCCGTTTCGGTCCACAAATGTCCGGCGGCTCAGCGACGACCTGGGTCGGACGCGTCGGTGGGGCAGCCGCGCTCGGTTTCGTCTCAGCGCTTGTCGTCGGCCCTTGCGTCACGCCACCCCTGGCCGCGGCGCTGCTGTATATCGCCCAGACCGGAGATGCGGCGCGGGGGTCCGCGGCACTATTCGCGCTCGGTCTCGGCATGGGCGTCCCGCTGCTCGCCGTCGGCGTTTTCGGCACGCGGATTCTGCCGCGATCTGGCCCTTGGCTCGCGACCGTCCAGCACGCCTTCGGCGTGGTCTTCCTCGGGGTCGCCGTTTCGCTCGTGGCCCGCGTCATTCCCCCAACGGCGGCGCTCGCATTGTGGGCGCTCTTCCTCATCGGCCTTGGCGTCTTCGTCGGCGGATGGGACCGGTTGAACCGAGAAAACTCAGTGAGGGATCGGATCGCGAAAACCGCAGGCGTCGCTCTGTCGGTCTATGGCGTTGCGCTGATCGCCGGAGCGGCTTCGGGAGCGACCGATCCGCTGCGGCCCCTCGAGCGTTTTGCAACAGGCCAGCCGGTTACGATGCAGGCTGTCTCGACGCACAGGGTGGTGACCACCGCGAATGAACTTGAGACGGTCCTGGACGAAGCGCGTCGCGCGCGACGGCCAATCCTAGTGGCGTTCAGCGCGGACTGGTGCGTGATCTGCAAGGACAACGATCGGGCCATCGCCGGGGACACGCAGCTTCAGGCGGAGCTTGCCCGGATCGAAGTCGTGAAGGTAGACGTCACCGCGATGTCGAGCGAGTCCCAAAAGCTTATGAGCAGGCACCATGTCGCGGGTCCGCCGACGATGCTGATGTTCGACAGAAACGGCGACGAGAAACCTGGATCGCGCACGGTCGGCGCCATCGACTTGGGGTCGTTCAAGACCGCGATAGCCCGCACGGCGGACACTTGAACGGCTTGAGCGCGCGGGTCACGCGAACCACGGTAAAGCGACCCGGCCTGCCCGAAGTGCGGCTGCCTGGCCGTCTATCGACACAAGGGCAAGCGCAGGATCCTCTCCTGCCGGGGCTGCGCGGCTCAGTTCGGCGCCACCAGCAACCCTATCGTGCATTCCGGCAAGCTCAACGTCCGCCTCGGAGCGCGTTGATCCTTGCTCAAATTATCGAGTTGCAATCGAGCGTAATCCTTATTACGGTAATCCTTATTACGGTGATAAGGGGCGTTCGTGGGATTCATAGGACGAGATCTGGAGCTCGAATACCTTCGCAATGAGTTTCAGGCTGAGCGACCCAGCCTGGTCATCGTCTATGGTCGTCGCCGGGTCGGGAAATCGACGCTGCTCCAGCAGGCTTCCGAAAAGACCGGCCCCTACATTTACTTCCAGGCTACGCAGGTCGACGAAGCTCTAAATCTCCGAGAATTCAAGCAAGAGATTTCTCGAACGCTCCGCGGAGACGATCCCATTCTTGGTTCGATTTCCGATTGGCTCGGTGCGCTGCATTACCTTGCAAACAAGGCTCGAGAGCACCCGAAGCTCGTCGTCATCATCGATGAGTTTCCCTACCTGCTCACTTCGAGCGCATCCGCTGTTCCCTCCATCTTCCAGAAATTTTGGGACTCACGCGCCGCTAAGGGAAGCAGCTTGAAGCTTGTGCTGTGCGGTTCGCTCATTTCCCAGATGCAGAGCCTGCTCGCCGAGAAAAATCCACTCTACGGCCGGAAGACCCTGTCGTTCGAGCTGCCGCCCATGCCACTCCGCGACACCGCCAAGTTCCTCCCCAACTATAAACCGGCGGATCAGATCGTCGCCCATTCGGTATTCGGGGGCGTTCCCTACTATCTGGAAGCATGTCGACCGGATCTTTCGATCCAAGAAAACATGAAAAATCTGCTGCTTAGCCCGACAGGTCTACTCCACGATGAACCCGAACTGCTCCTGCAAACCGAACTCAAAGACACCCAACGCTATTCCAGCATCATCTGGGCAGTAGCGAACGGGGCAACGAAGCCGAGCGAGATCGTTGGGCGGATCCAGTCGACCGAAATCAAGAATGGAGATGCTCTGGGGCCCTATATCGAGAAGCTCACTCGAATGGGCATCATCGCCGCCACCCGGCCAATCGGCTCGGCTGAGGCGAGCCGCAATCGGCGCTACGCTGTTGTCGATCCGCTCTTCCGGTTCTGGCATCGGTTCGTTTTGCCTGACCTGTCGCTCGTCAACCGGGGTTTCGGCGACCAGGTCATGGCAAGCTCGGTCATGCCTCATCTGTCCGAATATATGGGTCTCGCCTTTGAGCGGATCTGCCGTGATCACATGCTGCTTCACGCTCAGGATCGATTGGGCGCGCCAGCACGCGAGGTCGGCAGCATCTGGAGCGGCGACTATGATATCGATGTCGCAGGGTCGCTGATCGACGGCGCCTCGATGTTCGGCGAATGCAAATGGACCACGGCTAAGGTCGACGACGCCATACTCGCTCGTCTCATTGAGCGGGCCGACAGGTGCGGATACATGCCGGATGCGGCCCGACACTATCTGTTGTTCTCGCGCAAGGGATTCAGCGACGGCCTGAAAAGCAAGGCGTCGTTGGATGGTTCGCTTAACTTGGTGTCGATCGAAGAACTGGTCGACGCGAAAGAACTCACGCACGACGATCGCTTATCACGGGACGAAAGGCCAGCGTCCAAGAATGGACCTTAACACGCGCCTGCTGTAAGGCCGCGAACTCAGTCCGCCCAGCCTCGTCGCTCACATCACGCGCTTCATCGCGGCGAAGTCGCCGTTGACCTTGAGCGTCACGATCACGTCGGCCTTGCCGCGGTTGCGCCAGAACCAGCCGTGCTTGCCGTCGAACGCGGCCTCGAGCACGCCTTCCTGGCTCGGTGCGGCGCGGCCCTTCTCGTAGCTCGTGGACTGCTGGCCCGCGCCGTCGGCGTGCATGTCGAAGTTCACGACGCCGCCCTCGACCGTCCAGGTGAAGTTCGCCTTCGCGCCCTTCTTCATGTCGAGCTTCACCTCGGCGCCCTCGCCGGGCTTGAGCGTGACCTTCGTCTCCTCGGTCTTCATGGCGGCCTTCTGCGCCGAGGCCGTGCCGATCACCAATTCAGCGAAGATCGAGCCGAGCAGGCTGGACCGCTGGTCCGGAGCCGCGGGCGTGGCCGGGGCGGGCCGCGCCTCGTCCTTGATCCGGTCGGACTCCGCCTCGGCCGCGAGCTGGGTCTTGATCTCACCCATCTCGGCGAGGCCGATCGCCTTGCCGATCCCGGTCGGGTCGATCGCGTATTCGGCGGGAAGCACGATGGTGGTCAGGATCACGCCCGCCGAGACGATGGCGATCGCGGTGGAGCGCAGGAGCTGCCTGGTCGTCGGCAGTTCGGCGCGGGTCGGAATGTCGGTGTTATACATCGGTTCTGTCTCTTCGATCTGGGGATTGGGGTCAGGAGACCGCGAGGCCGGTGAGCTGGTAGCCGACCAGCACGAAGCCCGCGGTCATCATCACGACGTTGGCCGTGTAGGCGTGTCGCCAGAAGCCGTCGGTCCGGCGCCAGAAGCCCATGGCGATCAGGATGGCAGCGAGCGCCAGCAGTTGGCCGATCTCGACGCCCACGTTGAAGGCGAGGAGGTTCGGCACGAGGCCGTCGGGCGAGATGTTGTATTCGATGATCTTGGTCGACAGCCCGAAGCCGTGGAACAGCCCGAAGATCAGCGTGGCGGCCTTGGTGTTCGGCTGGAACCCAAACCAGCGCTGGAACGCGCCCATGTTGTCGAGCGCCTTGTAGACGACCGACAGGCCGATGATCGCGTCGATCACATAGCTGTTGATCCCGACGTTGAAATAGACGCCGAGCAGCATCGTCGTGGAGTGGCCGAGCGCGAACAGGCTGACGTAGAGGCCGATGTCCTTCATCCGGTAGAGGAAGAAGATCACCCCGGCCAGGAACAGCAGGTGGTCGTAGCCCGTCACCATGTGCTTGGCGCCGAGATAGGCGAAGGAGATCAGGTTCACGCCGGAGATCTCCTGGATATAACCCTTGTCGCCCTCCGCGACCGCATGGGCGAGCGCGGAGGCAGGGACGATCAGGATGGCGGAGACCGCGAGCAGGCGCGCGAAGGCGAGGCGGCGCGGCGCGTGCGCGTCGGGCCTCCCCCCGCTTGGAGGTCGGTGCATGTGAAGGATCCGTGGTTCGTCGATGGGGCCGGCTGCGCTGAGGCAGCCGGGGCTCAAGCGGCGAAGGACGGTCTCGGTGGACGCTTCAGGCCGGACGGGTGCGCGTCGCGCGCAATCTGGGCGGCGCCAGTCAGCGTCACCGAGCGCGTCGCGGGCGAAGCCTGCGCGAGGAAGGATGGGGGCGTTCCCGCCTTGTCGTGGAGATGGTCGGCGGAGTCATGTCCGTGGGTGTGTCCCGGGCTGCGCTCGTCGGCGTCGCCCTCGTCGTGGGCATGGCCATGCTCGGCGATCTCGGCGGCGAGCGCCGCGTGCCGCTCGGCCTCGGCGGCGGCGAGCGCCAGCGGGTCGTGCGAGGCGGAATGCCCGGTCGGCGCCGACAGGACGGCCAGCGCGATCGCGAGCATGCCCGCGATGCGCAGCGTCCGGTCGAGGAGGCGCTTGATCGTCATCGGGCCGGACCATAGCTGCGTCGCCGTCCGCCCGTCGAGGCCGCGCCCCGCGACGCGTTGCCATATCCCCTCCAGGGGGATAGGACGTAGCTCATGTCCGAACCCCACCTTCACGAGAGCCACCCGCAAGTCGTCGCGCGCCTGAAGCGGGCGCAGGGGCACCTGCGCAGCGTCATCGAGATGATCGAGGCGGGGAAGCCCTGCGTCGACGTCGCCCAGCAGCTCCACGCGGTCGAGAAGGCCGTGGGGCAGGCCAAGCGCACGCTGATCCAGGACCACGTCGACCACTGCCTCGAGGATGCGGTCGTCGCCGGGGGACGCGATCAGCGCCGCTCGCTCGACGAGTTCAGGGCGATCACCAAATACCTGTGAGCGCGCCGTGCTGAGCGTCCTGTCTAACCGAACCTACCGACACCTGTTCCTCGCGCAGGTGATCGCGCTGATCGGCACAGGGCTCGCCACGGTCGCGCTCGGGCTGCTCGCCTACGAGCTGGCGGGCAAGCAAGCGGGCGCGGTGCTCGGGACCGCGCTCGCGATCAAGATGGTGGCCTATGTCGGGGTCGCGCCGATCGCAGCCGCCTTCGCCGACCGCCTGCCGCGCTGGACCATGCTGGTCGCGCTCGACCTCGTGCGGGCCGCGGTCGCGGTGTCGCTCCCCTTCGTGACGGAGATCTGGGAGGTCTACGTCCTGATCTTCGTCCTCCAGTCGGCGTCGGCCGCCTTCACCCCGACCTTCCAGGCGACGATCCCGGACGTGCTGCCGGAGGAGCGCGACTACACCCGCGCGCTTTCGCTCTCGCGGCTCGCCTACGACTTGGAGAGCATCGTCAGCCCGATGCTGGCGGCGGCGCTGCTGACCGTCATCAGCTTCCACGCGCTGTTCGCGGGCACCGTGGTTGGCTTCCTCGCCTCGGCCGCGCTGGTGGTCTCGGTCGCGCTGCTGACGCCCAAGCCCACCGAGCGGCGGGGGATCTACGACCGGACGACGCGCGGCGTGCGGATCTATCTCGCGACGCCTCGGCTCCGCGGACTTCTGGCGCTCACGCTCGCGGTGGCCGCGGCGAGCGCGATGGTCATCGTGAACACCGTCGTCATCGTCCAGGCGGGGCTAGGTCTTGGCCAGCCGCAGACCGCGCTCGCGCTTGGGGCTTACGGCGCCGGCTCGATGGCCGCGGCCTTCGCGCTGCCCCGGCTGCTCGACCGCATGCCCGACCGTCCTGTGATGCTGCTCGGCGCGGCGCTCCTTGCGCTCGCCCTCGGACTTGGTCCCGTCGTCGGATCCTTCGAGGCGTTGCTCGCGCTCTGGTTCGTCCTCGGCGTCGGGACTTCGGTGACGCAGACGCCGGGCGGTCGGCTTCTTCGCCGTTCCGCCCATGCCGAAGATCGCCCTGCGGTGTTCGCCGCGCAGTTCGCACTCTCGCACGCCTGCTGGCTGCTAACCTATCCGGTCGCGGGTTGGGTCGGCGCGAGGGCGGGAATGCCCGTCGCGTACCTCGCGCTCGCAGGCGTCGCTGCGGCCGCCGTCGTTGCGGCGCTCATTCTCTGGCCCCAAGCCGAGGACGACGCGCTCGAGCACGCCCATCCCGGCCTCGACCCGGACCATCCGCATCTCCGCGAAGCTCCCGCCGCCGGGCAGGCCCACGTCCACGCGCACCCGATCGTCATCGACCGCCTGCATCCGCAGTGGCCCGACGCGGGGCGCTCCTGAGCCGTGGCCGACCTCGTCGCCTATCTCGGGCTGTTCGCCTCGGCGTTCGCCGCGGCCACCATCTTACCCGCGCAGTCGGAGGCGCTGCTGGTCGGTCTCGTGCTCGCCGAGGCGCAGCCCGTCTGGGCACTGGTCGCCGTCGCGAGCGTCGGCAATGTCCTCGGTTCGGTCGTGAACTGGATCCTCGGCGGCCAAGTGGAGCGCTTCCGGGGGCGGCGCTGGTTCCCGGTCTCAGACCCGGCGCTCGAGCGGGCCAAGGGTTGGTATGGCCGATGGGGCCGCTGGTCGCTGCTTTTTAGCTGGACGCCGATCGTCGGCGATCCGCTGACACTGGTGGCGGGCGTGCTCCGCGAGCCGTTCTGGTCATTCCTTGCTCTCGTTACCATCGCCAAGGTCGGCCGATACGTAGCGTTAGCAGCGATCACCTCTGGCGTCGCGTGACCCCAGGTCCGGTCGCGTCATTCTCGGCGCAATCGAACCGCCGCCTGAATGAAGCTATCTTGCGCCGCATACCCCCTTGGGGTACAAAGTTTGGCATGCAGTGCTGCACCAAGACTTCCTGCGGCAAACGCCTGAACCGGATCGAGGGACAGGTTCGCGGAATTGCTCGCATGCTCGAGGAGGACCGCTACTGCATTGACGTGGTCACCCAGATTTCCGCCGTCCGTGCCGCCCTGAAGCGGGTCGAGGAGGAGATTCTGAAGGACCATGTCGGCCACTGCGTCGAGAACGCTATCCAGTCAGGCGACAAGGACGAGCAGCGCCAGAAGGTCGCCGAGCTCGTCGACGTCCTAGGGAGGGTGCGCGGATGACCAACCTTTCGCTGCTTCGGTTGGTGGTGGGTCTAGCTCTGGCACTGTTCGTGGCCGCAAGCTGGGCCACGCCGAGCGAGGCCCACGCAGGTCATGGCGCGCCAGCCGCTGCCATAGAGCAGGCGAACGCTCCCGCCGCGTCTCCGGACTTCGTCGCCTCGACGCCTCAGCAGGGCATGGAAGCCGTCTCCGCCGACTGCACTGGCCACATGGGCCAGTCCGGCACGGGCAAGTCCACCTGCTGCAGCAACACCTGCCATGCCGTCATCTCGACCGAAATGGAGCCGCTCCAGGCCGTGACAATCAAGGTGACTGTCCTGCCCGTGGTTCCGGCGAAGGCCGCCCTGTCCGGGCCGACCGCCCACATCAAGCGCCCCCCGAGACCGTCCGCCACGCTGGTCGGCTGACGTCCTCGCGAGCCTGACGCACGCCCTAGTTCTGGGGCTCCGTCGCCGCACTCCGAGACATCTGACCGACCACGCGCCTCGCCGGCGCCACGGCGCCCTCGCGCTTGCTCGTTCAGATTCCGGGGTTTTCCATGAAGCCGCTCGTCTCGGCTGCCGCCGCTCTATTCCTGGGCGGTTGCTCAACGCAATTGCCATCGCCCATCGCGGGGCGCGACGACCCAAGCAATCCGTCCGCGTCGGTTCCGACCCTCCGATACAGCTCTGTCACGGCGGGCACGGCGGACTACCGCCCGGTCCAGCCGAAGCCTTGGCTTGAACAGAACAAGGGCGTCGCGCCGAAACCTGCGGAGGGCATGTGATGGCGGCGCGCCATTCACGCCTCCTGAGGGCGGTTGCGGTCGGCGCGCTGTCGGCCTCGCTCGGCGCATGCGCGTCGGTCTCGGCGGACGGCGGCATGACCCCGGTCGTGTCGCGGGTATCGCTCGACCTCGGCAAGGATACGGCGAAGATCGTAACGGCGTCGGACGCCGGAGCGGTGAAGGGGCGCGTCGACCGCCTGCTGGCGAGGCCTCTGACGGCGGACGCCGCGGTCCAGATCGCGCTGCTCAACAACCTCGGTCTCCAGGCCGAGTACAATGCGCTCGGCGTGTCCGAGGCGGAGTTCGTCGAAGCCAGCCTGCCGCCGTCGCCCACGGTCTCGATCGAACGCGTGGCCGGCTCCGGCGACCTCGACATCGAGCGCCGCCTGATCGCGGACCTGTTCCAGCTCCTGACGCTGCCACGGCGCGCGAAGATTGCGGAGACCGAGTTCCGCGCCGCCCAGTACAAGGCGATCGCTGCGACCTTCCGGACCGCAGCCGAGGCGCGCCGTGCGTTCTACAAGGCGGTCGCGGCGCGAGAGACCACCGCCTTCCTCGAGGCGGCGCGGGGTTCGGCGGGCGCCGCGGCCGAGCTCACCAAAAAACTCGGTGAGACGGGGGCGGCCACCAAGCTCAACCAGGCCCGATCCGGCGCGCTCTACGCCGAGGTCGCGACCGAGCTCGCGGAGGCGCGCCTCGAGGCCGCCAAGGAGCGCGAGGCGCTCACCCGCCAGCTCGGTCTCTGGGGACGCGACCTCGACTACAGGCTGCCCGCGCGGCTGCCGTCGTTCCCGCGGCTCAAGACCCAGGGCGACGTCGAGGCGACCGCCATCCGGCGCCGGGTGGACATCATCGGCGACCGGCTCGAGCTCGACGCGCTCGCTCAGTCCTATGGACTGACGGAACAGACCCGCGCGATCTCGATGCTCGAGCTCACCGGCCTCGCCAACCACGCGAAGTCGGCGGAGGGCGACAAGGCCAACCCCAAGGGTTTCGAGGTCGCGGTCCAGATCCCGATCTTCGACTTCGGCAAGGCGCGCTCCGCGAAGGCGCGCGAGACCTACATGGGCGCGGTCAACCGCCTGCTCGAGAAGGCCGTCAACGCCCGCTCCGAGGCGCGCGAGGCCTACGCCACCTACCGCGGCCGCCACGACATTGCGCGTTCCTACCAGAGCCGCGTGCTGCCGCTCCGCAAGGTCATCACCGAAGAAGCGCAGCTCCAGTACAACGGCATGTTGGTCGACGCCTTCGAGCTGCTCACCAACGCCCGTGAGAACGTTGCCTCGAACGTCGCGGCGATCCGGGCCAAGCGCGACTTCTTCCTCGCCGACGTCGACTTCCAGGCCGCCCTGATCGGCGGCGGCA
The DNA here is from genome assembly GCF_042648545.1 of Chenggangzhangella methanolivorans. Lineage (NCBI taxonomy): Bacteria > Pseudomonadati > Pseudomonadota > Alphaproteobacteria > Hyphomicrobiales > Methylopilaceae > Chenggangzhangella > Chenggangzhangella methanolivorans. Next base: position 22,678 of record NZ_JBHRXS010000013.1, on the reverse strand, counting down.
CGGCGTCCGAACCCGCGCCCGAGCCGAAGCTCGCTTCCGCGACGTCAGCGTCGGCGGCATCCCCCCAATGAAACCGGAGGCACCCATGACCGTCTCGCGCAGATCCTTCCTGTCGGCTTCCGCCGCCGGAGCGACGTCGCTCGTCGCCGCGACCGCGGTGTCGGGCCGCGTCCAGGCCGCGGCGATTCCTGAGGCCGCGACAACGAAGGACGCGACCATGCAGCCGCCGTTCGTTCCGACCACGGGGCCCGACTACAACCCTGTTGTCACGCTCAACGGCTGGACCGCGCCCTGGCGCATGAACGGCGACTGGAAGGAGTTCCATCTCGTCGCCGAGCCGGTGATCCGCGAGCTCGCGCCGGGCATGGTCGCGCATCTCTGGGGCTACAACGGCCAGTCGCCCGGCCCGACCATCGAGGCGGTCGAGGGCGACAAGGTCCGCATCTTCGTCACCAACCGCCTTCCCGAGCACACCACGGTGCACTGGCACGGACAGTTGCTCCCAAGCGGCATGGACGGCGTCGGGGGCCTCACGCAGCCGCACATCAAGCCGGGGAAGACGTTCGTCTACGAGTTCATCTTAAGGAAGAGCGGGACCTTCATGTATCACCCGCACGCCGACGAGATGGTCCAGATGGCCATGGGCATGATGGGCTTCTTCGTGGTGCACCCGAAGGATCCGGCGTTCCGGCGCGTCGACCGCGACTTCGTCTTCCTGATGTCGGCCTACGATATCGATCCGGGAACCTACGTCCCCCGCGTCGCCGAGATGACCGACTTCAATCTCTGGACCTGGAACACGCGGGTGTTCCCCGGGATCAACCATCTGGTCGCGGCCAAGGGCGACAAGGTGCGGGTGCGGTTCGGCAACCTCACCATGACCAACCACCCGATCCACATGCACGGCTACGACTTCAAGGTCTCGTGCACCGACGGTGGCTGGGTGCCGGAGGCCGCGGCCTGGCCCGAGGTCACGATCGACTGCGCGGTTGGGCAGATGCGCGCCTTCGACTTCGTCGCCGACGCCCCCGGCGACTGGGCGATCCACTGCCACAAGTCGCACCACACCATGAACGCCATGGGCCACGAGGTCTCGAACTTCATCGGCGTGAACAAGAAGGACGTCGCCAAGAAGATCAAGGCGGTGGTCCCCGGCTACATGCCGATGGGACAGGCGGGCATGGCCGACATGGGCGAGATGGAGATGCCGCTCCCCGACAACACGCTGCCGATGATGACGGGCTTCGGCCAGTTCGGCCCGATCGAGATGGGGGGAATGTTCTCGGTCGTGAAGGTCCGCGAGGGCCTCAGCCCAGGCGACTACAAGGACCCTGGCTGGTTCAAGCACCCCGAAGGCCAGGTCGCTTTCGAGTGGAAGGGGCCGGAGCGCGACGCGGCCGCCGCCCCTCCCGCCAACCCCAAGCCCGGAGACGTCGAGATGAACGTCGTGAAGCCCAAGGCGGGCTCCAGCGGGCACGCGAACCACTGACCTCAAAACTCAACCAGGAAGAACCAATGAAGACGTCCCTGATGCTTGCCGTCCTCGCCGCGGCGCTCGCGTCCTCCGCCGCATGGGCCGACGCCGGCCATTCCCATGGCGAAGCCAAGGCCTTCGGCGAGCCCGGCGACCCCAAGAAGCCGTCCCGGACGGTGGAGGTGGTCATGAAGGAGACCGATGACGGCGAGATGCTCTTCGATCCGATCTCGGTCTCGGCGAAGAAGGGCGAGCAGGTCCATTTCGTGCTCAGAAACGAGGGCCAGCTCGACCACGAATTCATGCTCGCAACCCGCGCCGACAACGACAGGCACGCGGTCGCGATGCGGAAAAACCCGGACATGGAGCACGACGAGCCGAACGGCCGCCGCGTGGCGCCGGGCCAGTCCGACGAGATCACCTGGAAGTTCTCGAAATCGGGCGAGTTCAACTTCGCCTGCCTGATCCCTGGCCATCGCGAGGCCGGCATGGACGGCACGGTCGCCGTCAAGTGACCCCCAAAGCAGGAGACCCGCATGAAGAAGTCAGCATCAGTCCTCGGCGCCCTCGTCGCCGCCCACCTCGCCGCATCGGCCTCCGCCGCCGACGGCACGGTCAAGAAGATCGACGAAAGCGCGAACAAGATCACGCTTGACCACGGCCCGATCAAGAGCCTCGACATGGACGAGCCGATGTCCATGGTCTTCAAGGCCGCCGACCCCGCCATGCTGAAGGGCGTCAAGCCCGGCGATAAGGTGACGTTCGAGGCCGAACGCGTGAACGGCCAGATCACCGTGACCAAGATCCGGAAGAAGTGACGATCAGCGAGGTGGCCGCGGGGCGTGGCCGGCTCGCGTGCCATTGACAAGTAGCTGACCTGCGGCGGTGACGCCGATAGGCGGCCAAAAAGATGGACATCGATCGCGCTTGGAGAACTCAATTCCATTGTAAAGCTATGCGCCGATCCGAGTAAGCGAACCTATATAACCTTCAGAAGCATACCTTTTGGCTATACGTATTTCAGTTAATTACCTTTCTATTCCATCTTATAACCACTGAGAAGGCATCTATATATTAACATAGGGCCCGCCCGGTCTTTGCCGGGCGGGGAAATTCTTCGAGTCTGAGAAAACAACTGCTTGTTAAAGCAGCGCGTTCTCCGGATTCGGCTTACCCAACGTCAACGCGTTCCCGCAATCTGCCCGGCCGAAAGGTTATCCCAGAGTTTACAACGATGCCTTGACGAAAATGTCTTCGTCACTGTCGGCATTGGTAAATTCAGAGATAGATGATTGTCTTCCTTGCTGTCGTAACGATCCCATTCCGGGGTGTCTGGTCCGTTCGGGTCGCCATTGGCGGCGAAGCGTGTCCAGTAACTGACCATTGCATCTGAAAGGCGCGACTGTTGCTTGTTCAAAGGAGTGACTTGACCTGTCGCTCCATTATAATTCTTAAAAAGGTATTGAATCTCGAACGTATGCGCCGCTCCCAGTGGAAAGGACACCTCGGGTCCAGAATCAGGCGCAGTGCGATCCGCAAATTCGAAGCTGTAGACAGGGACGTGTTCCGCCAGAGCAGTATTCAACGTTCGTAATGGGCAAAGCATCAGTTGATCGCCCTGAACAGCCCCGAACGCTTCGCTAGGCGAATCAAAATCGTCGACGTCGTATCGCGACAGGATTCGCTGTCCGTTCCGGTTTCCGAATAGCGCTGAGACCCGCTCCGGGTACTCCTTCTTCGTTAGGACATGACCCGTTGCGGCCTCCTCCAATGAGACAAACCACCTTAACTCGTCGCGGTTCGCACCGTTCATCACAGGCACCTTGTTGAACTTTCCGGAGCCGAGGACTTCCGGGATCGATGCTGGAATGGTAGTTCCGTCGATTATCGCCTGCGCCGTGTCAGTGAAAGCCTTGCCGCGCTTTACGATCTGTTTGGGCGTAAGGCCTTTCAGACAGGCCGCCGTTTCTTCCGCTGACTTACCCCCGCATCCGACGGTCTCAGAAAACTGTTCTGCGTAAGCGTGCGCTTGATCTACCGTTTGCATCGGTGAGACCATCACGTACGAGCCGCTTTCTACGATCGCCCGGTGAAACAATCCTTTAGCTGCCGGGGACACGATCTGCGCCATGACGCTGCCACCCCCCGCCGACTCACCGAATATTGTTACATTGTGTGGGTCGCCGCCGAAGTTGACGATATTTTCCTTGATCCATCGCAGCGCCAACTGTTGATCCATGAAACCGTAGTTTCCTGACGGCGCATTTTTTCCCCCCAACGCCGGATGATCGAAGAATCCAAAAATGTTGAGTCTGTAATTCATTGAAACGAATACAACGTCTCCTCGCTTTACAAGCCACTCTGAATTGTACTCGTTTGCCGAACCATCAAACCAGCCGCCGCCGTGGATCCAGACCATTACGGGCTTGTTTTTCTTTCCATTGCTATTTCGGTTATCGTCGGTGACGACGTTCAGATAGAGGCAGTCTTCCTCTAGACTCGGTTCCGCGAACACGCCGAGCGTGTTGGACTGCACACAACTTTTCCCTGGCCGCCCGACGTTAAGCGGCTTCGCCCACTTTTTTGGAGGCTGCGGAGGCCGCCAACGCAAGTCTCCCACGGGAGGAGCGGCATAGGGGATCCCTAGATATTGATAGACCCCGTGCCTTCGAATGCCCTGAACAGGACCATCCGACGTCTCTACCAACGGCGCTTTCGCGTCGACGCTCTCCGCCTCGCTGCTCTTCGCCCCGGCTGTGACGGCAAGAGCGGCTAGAGTTGCTCCGACAGCGAGGCTGTGCAGCGTCCTGCATCTGGTAAGCGCTTTCATTGGGTCTCCTCCCGTTTTTATTTGCGCGCCAGACGATTTTAATCCGCTATCTCAGCACCCGCTGCCACGGTTTGGAAGAGCTGTCACAATCCTGCTATTTTATTATCTCCTGCACGAGCGCCGGGACCAAAGAACCGCGAGTTTGTCGTAGTCTTCTAAACTCCGCGGGAGTCTGACCCGTTTGTGCACGGAAACGTTCGGAAAAATGACTGTGGCTGTAGAATCCGAGATCAATCGCGATCGATGCTATAGGGGTGTCCGTGAGCGACAACACCTCCTTAGCGCGCCGAAGTCTCGTATCGAGAACGTATCGGTAGGGCGACACTCCAAACGAGGCGCGGAATGCGCGACTGAAATGGGAAGCGCTCAACCCGACCAAACGCGCCATACTGTGGAGAGAGATATGAGCATCAAGATGTTCTTCAATAAAGTCTTTGATAAGACGCGCCTGGTTCGGCCGCAAGCAAACACGCCCCGGTTTGGATACTTGTCGAACGTATGCCGCGCAGATATAAGATAGAAGCGCGAGCGACAAAGACTCAGCGTAAAGTCTGCCTGATCGACAACCAGATCTTGCCTCGTTACGCATTTGCAAAATTATCGTTGCCAAATTATAATCGTTATTATAACGTTGATTAAGGTCCATGTTTTGAATAGCCTCGGATTGTTCAGGCGCCGTGTGTTGAAAGAGGCCGGCATCGAATTGCACACCGCAATATTCCCATTCATCAGAAATAATTGATTGCTGTATTTTATAGTGCGGGGAAGATAGGCAGACCGTCCCTGGTGTTATATGACGCCTTTCGACCACTCCGTCGTGGAGCCATTCATTGTCGCCCTCACCGGCGGTGCAGACGAAGACCGCTGGTTTTTCTATGGTAAAATTTCTGACTGTTCCCGGATCAGTGACCGCAACTTCCATATCAAACCCTGCCCACGGCAACGCGGCGGTCGTAAAGTGGGCATTCGAAGTAAGAGGTGTTCTCCCTCTTTCTGAAAGCCTTAGGATTCGGTTGAATGTCATTGCCAAACCTCCGGGGAACATGGGAGTAGGTGGCGCGCCGCAACTAGGCCGCATATTTTCGCCCGAATTTATGGTCCTGTGCCGCTCCAATTATAGGCTTAATGTGCTCCTTATCGTGTTGTAGACTGCGACTTCTTAGCTGCGATTTTAACGTTTTAATGTCCTAGCGCAATGACGTGACCCTCCTGAAACCCTCCTAGGATAGCTAGAGTCCGCCTCAGAACGAGGGACGGACGGATGACGAGGTTACGGTTCAAGGACGAGCAGATCATTTCCGATCCTGCGAGGGCAGGAGGCGGGCGTGGCGATCGCGGAGCTATGCCGGAAGCACGGCGTCGAGCGTGCGTTATCAGGGCTCGCGACGCGATGATGCGTTTCTGCGCGGTCGTCAAGGGAAGCCTGCCGGCAGAGCGCCGGCTCTTCGGCTATAGGCGGCTCCTTGTGCTGCTAAAGCGAGAGGGCCATGCCGTCAACCGCAAACGCGCGCAGCGGCTCTATCGCGAGGAGAAACTGACGGTCCGCCGTCGCGGCGGCCGCAAGTGGGCGATCGAAACCCAGCTTCCGATCGAGACGGCTGTCGCAGCGAACCCAAGGTGGAGTTTGGACTGCCTGTCGGACCAACTGACGGACGGACGTCGCGTCTGGACCTTCGCTGTGGTCGATGACTGCACGCGTGGAATGCCTGGCGCTCTCTGCCGACACCTCGCTGGCCGGTCAGCGTGTCGCCCGCGAGCTCGACGACATCGTGCGCCGGCGCGGCCGGCCGACGACGATCGTCAGCGACAACGGAACGGAGTTCACCTCGAACGCGACCCTCCGCTGGGCGGACAAGACCGGCGTCGGCTAGCTATATCGCGTCGGGCAAGCCGCGGCAGAACGACTTCATCGACAGCTTCAACCTCCGCCTGAGCGACGGGCGTGTTCCGGTCACTCCCTAACGCCCGCACCGTGCTCTAAGCTGGGCGGCGCGACTACAACGAGGAGCGACCGCGCTCGAAGTCGGCGGGACGACGCCGGGGGGATTACGCCCGCGCCATCATCGAGACCGCCGGCCGAAGCGCTGCGCAACTTGACAGCTCCGCGCTTCGGCTTCTTGCACCCCCATCGACGATGGCTCAGATCAAAATGGCATTCTTCCTTGATGAGATACGGGGGGTCATGTCAGTAGGATCCCGATACTCGACATTTGAGCGGTTGAGGTTGCTCGCTATTAGCCGACGGGCAGGCCAAATGAATTGAAATTGCATCTAGCCTTCCGAGCAATCCGAGACAACCTGTGGTCGGCTTTTCAGGGCATTTTGCGCAGATCAGCGCTGGTCCGGCTACCAGGCTGCGTGGCTAGTATGCCTCACCCGTATCCGGTCTGAATTGGGCCAGAATGGGCGGGCAACTGGTCCAAAGGAGCTCACGCGCTATCTCACCCATACGAAAAAAACGGTACTCACATTCAGTCAGGATATCTTTCGCATGAGAACAGCTACGGTTTTGGTCGGTCTCTGTCTATTTGCGTCAACAGGCGCATTCGCGCAGTCGAGTAACAAATCCGACCCACTATCAAGCCTTCCGCCTCGAGACAGCGTTAAGCTTTCTCAAGTAATCGCGAAGGCTGAAGTCCGGCCGGGGTTCTTTGCAATCAAAACGGTCTCGTTCTCGGCGGGGCAGTACGAGGTCGTCTATTTTATGGATGACGGTGCGGAGGTCAGAATAAACTTCGACGCGAAAACGGGCGAGGCGCGGCCGCCGAAAACGGGTGGTCTGTTCGGAAACTGAGTGTGCGGCTTCAGCAGCGCGGGGCCATGGCTCTTATGGCCGTGATCACGGACACCCTTGTCTCGCCGACTCCTCGGACAGTGACCGGTGTCACTTGGCGAGCCTTAGCATCAAAGTGCAGCCTCGCGGCTCGGGTGGGCGCTTTGCCACCTGCGGTCGCCGGATCGAGCGTGTCAGGCGGTTCACCCGACCGCACTTCGCTTGGACCTCGCCGTCCCTTTTGGGGATGTCTTGCGCTCCGCGCTGCTGCGGAAGAGAGGCTCTAGGCTAGTGTTTGTTTTGAAGCGCTCCGGCGGGCGTATACTCTTTATTGCCTTGATTTCGCCACGTAGCGGCGTTCCTCTAACATGCTCAATGAATGAGAACGAAGGGTGACGTCAGATGAACTTGGGTAGCATAGCTGTATCAGCTCGTCTTGAGTACGATTCCGTTTTAGGACGCGCCCTTGGTAGACTTTGGGGTCGTCCAGTCCGGAGGGTCAATAACAGTCACATTTCAGAAACTGGTTTTTCCGTGTCGGAAACATTGGAGAAAGTGACCGTCGTGTTTGAAGTGCCCGGCTACGCCCGGGACGAGCTATTGCTGGAGGCCACCTCGCAATTCGTTCGGGTGAAAAGCCTCGAAACTCTGGCCGGCCGTCGGCGGGTCGCTCTCGAACGTTTCGTGCAAATGTCCGAAGCGGTCGAGACCGAGCGCGTCGCAGCAACTCTTCAAGATGGCCTTTTGACTGTGGACTTGCCGAAATCGGCGTGGGTTCGGGGAAAAGCTCGCCGCGTTACCATCGAGGCAGGTCCGTCAGTCTCGTCGGCGAACGAAGAACAGCCAGATCAGCACGCCTAGGCCGAGCGCAACCATCGAAAACACAGATCGCGTCGGGTCTCCACCCGACGACAACGAGAAGACAGCGCCCGCTAGAATAAGCCCAGCCGCGACCACGGCGTTCGCCATGCCGGCGCCGGCGCGTCGGACCGCGTCGCTTAGAACGTCAAGGTTTGCGCTCGAAACCTGGACCACCAATCCCTCACGTCTTAGCCTGTCCATGCCCCGACGAAGGGCCTCGGGCGCAATGGCGACGAGCTGATCAATTTCCTTGAGTGTCCGAAAAGCTCGCGCCGACAGACCCTTGAAGCTGAAGCGCTCAGCGAACGCTTGCAGCAAGACGGGCGTCATGGCGTCGATCACGTCCAGATCGGGATCCAGCGTTCGGGCCAAGCCCTCTGAGATACCGAAAGCTCGCAGCAAGAGTATAAGATCAGGCGGGAGCGCAAGTTCGTGTTCTCGGGCGATCGAGATGAATTGCGTGACTGCCTCTGTCAGACGGATGCTGCGGCCGGACTGAGTGCTGTAGCGAGCGAAAAACCGATCGACAGCTGGTTCGAGCCCTGGCGGAGGCGGTCCAGCTCGTCCAGCCCAGTCCATCAGGATATCGGACACAGCTCCGACGTCGGCGTCGATAAAGGACCCGAGGACGACGAGCACCTGTTCACGACGCTTTGCCGAAAGGCGGCCGACCGAGCCGAAGTCGAGCAAAGCGAGCCGACCCTCGGGCGTGACCAGGATGTTTCCTGGATGAGGATCAGCGTGGAACACGCCTTCTCGGAGCATTAAGGCGAGCAAACCTTGGGCCGCGTCCGGGGCGAGCGTTCGGGCCAGCGCCGGCGCTGAAAGCCTGAATTCCCGGTTGGGGCTCATGCCCACGATGCGATCGCTGACCAACGTCCTCATCGTGCTGAAGTGTTGATAGACCCTTGGGACGACAAAGACGGTGGTTCGCCGGCGAATGTCTTCCTGGTTGCGCGCCTCGATCCTGAAATCGATCTCCTCGAGAAGCGCCTGCGCCAGCTGTTCGACCACGAGGGTGGGTTGATGTCGCCTGAGCGAGGGCGCACGTCGCTCAACCAACCGCGCAGCTCCCGCGAGCAGCCGGAGGTCGGCGCGGATAACTTCCTCTATGTTTGGCCGCCGCACTTTCACGACGACCAGCTCCCCGGTCTTCAGACGGGCTTCATAGACCTGAGCAATGGACGCGGCGGCGATGGGCGTTCGCGAAAATTCGGCGAACACCTCGATCGGGTCTGCGCCCAGGTCATCCGTCAGCTGGGATCGCACCTCCTCGAATGATACGGGCGTGACATTGTCGTGCAACCGGCTCAGGCGCTGCGTCAGCTCGGGTGGAAGCAAATCCTCGCGCGTCGCCATGAGCTGTCCGAGTTTGACGAAGGTGGGCCCGAGCCACTCGAGAGCCCGGACGAGAGCCTCCGCGTCGGCCTCAGCGTTGTATGGCAGCGCGTTTCGGGTCCGGACCAACCCGAAGCGCGCCAAGGCGGGCTTAAGCCCAGCCTCGCCGAGAACCCGCAATATGGTCACAAGCCGTCGGTAATCGCGCGCCGAGAGTTTGGAAGCGATCATTGAGAGTTTGACCTCCGTGGACGCACTGGAACCGTAAATTGGGGCCTGCTCAGCTGGCCCGGGTGGTCAATATCCTAATGGCGCGTCATCGTCCGAGAACCCCTGCCAGGCATACCACTGTGCCGGCTTAAACTCGGATGGCGATCTCATGTTGACCGACCTGCAAACGACGTCGTTCCAGCCGCCGCCGATGCTAACGGGCCGAAGCGATCGGACGGATTTCGTCTCGCGCCAGATTAAAGACGAACGCCCCGGCCTTTGACGCGATGCTGGACCTCGCGTTGAGCTGGCTGCGTAGTTTCGGATAGAGCGCCGCCATGGCGGCGTATCGGCCATGCCCGACTCCGTCGGCTTTATTGAGCTGCGATATATCGATCACGCTCACGTTGAAACGGCGCGCTCCGCTCTGGACCTTCGGATCTTCGACGTCCGTGTTGCCAACGCGCAATCTCCCGCCTGCAAGCGCGCTTGAAAATGACAGTGCGCCGTCGTCCTTCGACGTCAGGACGACGAGGGGCGATTTCAGCTGGCCGACGGTTTCGAGCTGCTCGACGAACAGGTCGACGTCGATGTCGGGAGCCGCAAAAACCACCTGTTCGAGCCTGTCGACGGTGCGCCCGCGTCCTGTTAGCCGAAGATCCCGCAACGCCTCCATCGTAAGCCCCGAACCAAGGCTGTGGCTGAACACGCTGACGCGGAGGGCCGGGTCATCGGTCAGCCGTTCCAAGGTTTTTGCTAGACCGTCGCGCGATAACGTCGAGGCGTCGCGATCGGCGGCATAGGCGGTCGGAGACGCGGCCGACGGCCAGGCGAACACAAAGGCGGGCCCGCCGAAATGCGAATCGACCGCAAGCTGCGCCCGGCGGAAGAGCGACTCCTCGAACGTGTAGTTGTAGCCGTGAACGAAGACGCCCAACCTGCTGATCGGCTTGCCGGCTTCCTTCGCTTTCAGCACCTGCCGGTAGAATGAAGTCTCGTCGAGACGTGTGGCGTCGACGATCGCAAACGACTTCGCGGGATCCGGGCGAGCCGTCTGGGACGCCTCGATTTCTCCCGCTTTATGCCCCGGCGGCACGGACACGACGTAGCGCGCGTAGCTCACCTCGCGCGCCCGTCCAGTGGTGAACGTCGCGGGAGAGCGCGCATCGGGAACGCGGGTCGTGGCGACGAAAACTGGGATGAGCCGTGCGTCCGGCGCCGCAGCGACGACCGTCAGGGTCGGCTCGACGCGCGCTGCGCAGCCGCTGAGGATGATCGCGCCACAGGCGATCCAGGCGCGAACCACAACGAGCATATTCCCCGGCATCCTTCACCATCGACCAGCCCACGCATATCTGCCGTCTGCGTCGTACGCGTCATTCGCGCCGTTCGATATCATCGCGCCTGCACCATGACCACGGGTCCGGCGCCGTTGGTGGTTCAGCCAACGTCGTCCGCATCTGAACGGCCGAAAGGCCAAGCCTCCGCCGTCGGATTTGTCGCCGTCGATCCGGTGGGGATGGTCACGAGAGCGGAACTGCGCGTAGATGCCTTGCGCACCCCGGTCGCTGCACATCCGACCTTCGCCGCCCGGTCCGTCAGAGCGGCTGGCGGCGGCGCAGGTCAAAACACATCAAAACCTGCAAGAGATACGACGAGGCGACCGATCCGAACCTCCCGCCGCGCAGTATCATATCTGGGACGTAGCCGCCGCCCACAGCGTCTCTGAACGAGGACGGACGGCACGACCGCAAAGCTGCAGGTTTACTTTTAGAGCTGGGCCGCCACAAACGTCCCCAGGTGCGCTTACCAAACCGTTGCGCTGAGCCGCGTTCGTCGGCCAGCCGCGCTTCTCCAGGGCGATGATTTTGAGTGTAAGGTCCAAGACCTGCCGGTGGGTGAGCATGGTCCTGTTCGGCTATCGCGAAGGCCGAGCGGAAGGCGCCGCGGCAGCCGCGTTCCTGCTGTCCGCCTGCATTTCTTTGGTCGGCTGCGGAGAGACCCCTCGTCCGCCCGAAAAACCCCCGACGGCGGTTCGCGTCATGCCGGTGACGCTGTCCCGGTTCGTGCAGGAGGTCGCTCTCACGGGACAAATTGCGGCGCGGATCCAGAGCGAGCTTGCATTCCGCATCGAGGGGCGGCTGGCCAGTCGCTATGTCGAGGTCGGAGACCGTGTCGCCAAGGGACAGGTCCTCGCCAAGCTGGAGACTAGACAGCAGGACGCCGACGTCAGCGCCGCCAAGGCCGGCGTGGCGTCCGCCGAGGCGAGCCTCAAGGAGGCCGAGGCGACCTTCTCGCGCCAGAAGGACCTCATCGCCCAAGGCTTTACCACGCGTCCTAACTTCGACAACGCCAAGCAGGCGCTTGACGGCGCGAAGGCCGGGCACGACGGAGCTAGAGCCGCTCTCGGGGCCGTCGAGGACGCGCTGGCCAACACAGAGCTGCGGGCTGACACCGATGGCGTGGTGACGGCACGGAACACCGAGGTTGGACAAGTCGTGGCGGTCGCGCAGGCGGTCTACACCGTCGCACAGGATGGACCACGCGACGCCGTTTTCGAAGTCTTCGAGGCTCTTACCGCCAAGCCGCCCGGCGACAAGCGCGTCGAGATCACGCTGCTTTCCGATCCCTCAATCAAGACGGTGGGCACGGTTCGCGAAATCTCTCCGACCGTGGACGCTGCGCGCGGCACCGTTCGGGTCAAGATCGGCATCGACGACACGCCGCCGGAAATGACCCTGGGCGCGCCGGTACAGGGCGCCGGGCGCTTTAAGCCGACCGACACGATCGTGCTGCCATGGACCGCCTTCTTCACCGTCAAGGGCAAGCCCGCTGTCTGGATCGTCGACGCAGTGAGCAAGACGGCCTCGCTACGGCAGGTCGACGTGCTCGGCTACCGGACGAGCGAGCTCCTTCTCGATGACGGGCTGAAACCTGGTGAACTGGTCGTCACGCATGGCGGCCAGCTTCTAGCGCCAGGCCAGATCGTGGATATAAAAATGGACGGCGACCCGCCGGCCGGCCAGGACGCATCATGAAGTGCGGACGCTTGCTGCTCGCGCTGGGCTCGTTGGCTCTGCTGTCGGGCTGCGACGGCGGCGAGCCTCCTGCCGCCCCCATCGTGCGACCGGTGCTGTCGGTCGTGGCCGAGCTTGCCGACCAACGCAAGCGTGGTTTCGCCGGGGTCGTGCAGCCCCGCTACCAGACCGATCGCGCCTTTCAGGTTCTTGGACGCATCATCACCCGTAACGTCGATGTCGGCGACTTCGTAAAGACCGGACAGACGATCGCGACCAACGATCCGCTAGCTTACCAGCTCGCCGTCCGCTCGGCCCAGAGCGAGCTCGTGACCGCGAACTCGCAGCTCGAAAAGACCAGCGCCCAGAGGCTCCGCACCCTGACGCTCGTCAAGCAGGGCGTGTCGTCCCAAGCCGTCCTAGACGGCGCCCAGCAGGCGGTCGACGCCGCCAGCGCCTCTGTGCAACAGGCCGAGGCGCGACTCGCTAAGGCCAAAGAACAGCTTGGCTATACGACGCTGACCGCCGACCTCGACGGCGTGGTGACGGGCGTCTACGCCGAGGTCGGCCAGATCGCCTCGCCGGGGATGCGCATCATGACGCTGGCGCGGACCGACGTTCGGGAGGCCGTCGTCGACGTGCCGGACGACATCGCCCGGACGCTGGAGCCCGGCGCGCCGTTCGACGTCAGTCTGCAAGCCGATCCGTCCGTCCGCTCGTCCGGTAAGGTGCGCGAGATCGCGCCGGACGCCGATGTCGCCACGCGTCTTCGGCGGATCAGGATCACGCTCGATCGCCCGCAGGAGGCGTTCAGGCTCGGAGCCACGGTATCTGCATCGCCCGAGACCCAAAGGAGCGGCTCGTCGATCGAGCTGCCGCAGACCGCCGTCTTCCAACGCGACGGCGCGAACCGGGTTTGGCTGGTCGACGGAAACGGCGCGACCGTGCGCAGCGTCGTGGTCGAGATCGCGGATCGCGACGGCCGGACGGTGCGGTTGTCGGCCGGCGTGTCTCCTGGAGAGCGCGTGGTGACAGCCGGCGCCAACAGCCTTTCCGAAGGTCAGGCGGTCAGAACGGGCAAGGAGCCATGAGGGTGGAAAACGAGCCGCCGCGAGGCGGCGCCGCACAAGACGACGATCGCCGATCTTTCAATCTTTCGGTGTGGGCGCTCGGTCACCGTTCGCTGATCTGGTACTTCATGCTTGTCTTCGTGATCGCCGGGCTGGTGTCCTACTACAGCCTGGGCCGGGCCGAAGACCCGGATTTCACAATCAAGACCATGGTGATCCAGGCGACCTGGCCGGGCGCCACTGTCGAAGACACAATGACCCAGGTCTCCGAGCGGATCGAGAAGAAGCTCGAGGAGATCGACGCGCTCGATTACGTCAAGAGCATCAACGCGCCGGGCCGCACGACTCTCTATGTGTTTCTGAAGGACACGACGCCCGGGAAATCTGTGCAAGGTTACTGGGTCCGGATCCGGAATATCATTCAGGACATCAAGTCCGAGCTTCCGTCCGGTGTGCAGGGGCCTTTTTTCAACGATGACTTCGGCGACGTCTTTGGGAACATCTACGCGTTCACGTCCGACGGGCTCTCCCAGCGCCAGTTGCGCGACCATGTCGAGGATGTTCGATCAAAAATCCTGACGCTGCGCGACGCCGGCAAGGTCGTGCTGGTCGGCGCGCAGAACGAGGTGATCTACCTCGAATTCTCGACCCGACAGGTCGCGGCGCTCGGCATCACGCAGAAGATGGTGACGGACGCCCTTCAGGGGCAGAACGCCATCACGCCGTCGGGCGTCATTGAGGCCAAGGGCGAACGGGTCAGCGTTCGGGTCTCGGGTTCTTTCGCCTCCGAGGACAGCCTGAGGGCGATCAACCTCAGAATCAACGACCGCTTTTTCCGCCTTGGCGACGTCGCCACCATCACCCGCGGCTACCAGGATCCGCCGCAGGCGCTGTTTCGTTACAAGGGCGAGCCCGCCATCGGCCTTGCTATCGGCATGAAGCCCGGCGCGAACCTCACGACGTTCGGCGAGCAGCTGACCGAAAAGATGCGCCAGATCGAGGGCGATCTGCCGATCGGGGTCGGGGTGCACAAAGTTTCGGACCAGCCCGAGCTCGTCGCCGACGCCGTCTGGGGCTTCGTCGAAGCGCTGATCGAAGCCGTGGTCATCGTCCTGATCGTCACTTTCATCAGCCTCGGGGTTCGCGCGGGGCTCGTGGTCGCGGTCACCATCCCGCTCGTTCTCGCGATCACGTTTCTTGCGATGAAACTCTTCGGCGTGTCGCTGCAGCGCATCTCGCTCGGCGCGCTGATCATTGCGCTTGGCCTGCTCGTCGACGACGCCATGATCGCTGTCGAGATGATGATCGCGAGGCTCGAACTCGGCGACAAGCTCGAGAAGGCCGCGACCTACGTCTACTCCCACACGGCCTTTCCGATGCTGACAGGCACGCTCGTCACCATCGTCAGCTTCTTTCCCGTCGCCTTTAACAATGGCGGCGCCGGCGAGTTCACCTTCACCCTGTTCGTGGTGATCGCGGCGGCGCTGATCGTGTCGTGGGTGGTGGCGGTGCTGTTCGTGCCGCTGCTGGGCGTCGCCATGCTGCCCAAGACTCTCAAGAAACACGCGGAGACGAAGGGCCGTTTCACCCGCTTGTTCGAACGAATTCTGCGGCTGTCCGTGCGCTGGAAGTGGATCACGATCGCGGCGACGGTCGTGATCTTCGCGGGCGCGGTGTTTGGCATGCGCTTCGTCCAGCAGCAGTTCTTTCCGTCGTCGGAACGCGTCGAAATCATTGTCGACTGGACCGCGCCGCAGAACTCCTCGATCACGCAAACCCGCGCCGAGATGGACAGGTTCGAGAAGGTTCTCGCAGGCGACCCCGACATTGATCACTGGTCGTCCTATGTTGGCCAAGGCGCGCTTCGATTTCTGCTGTCCTTCGACGTCCAGCCGGCGAGCCCGAACTACGGGCAGATCGTCATCGTGACGAAGGGGCTCGAGGCGCGCGAGCGGGTAAGGACAAAGCTCACCGAGATTGCGCGGCGCGACTTCGTCGGGACCGACGCTTTCGTTCATCTGCTTGACATTGGGCCACCGGTCGGCCGCGCCGTGCAGTTTCGCATCGGAGGGCCGGACATACAGAGCACGCGCGAGGCCGCGCAGAAGATCGCGGGCGTGATGGGCGAGCACCCGGGCCTCGGGCCGGTCATCTATGACTGGAACGAGCCTGGCCGTGTCGTGAAAGTCGACGTGCTTCAGGACAAGGCCGCCCAACTCGGCGTCACCTCGGAATCGATCTCGACGGCGCTCAACGGGATCGTCGGCGGCTCGACCATCACGCAAGTGCGCGACTCGATCTATCTGATCGACGTCATGGCGCGCGCACGCGACGTCGATCGCTCGTCGATCGAGGCGATGCAGAACCTACAGATCCGCACGGGGAACGGCCAGACAGTTCCGCTCGCGGCGATCTCCAACCTCTCGTATCAATCAGAGCAGCCGATCGTCTGGCGCCGGCAGCGGGTACCGACCATCACACTGAAGGCGAATGTGATCGGAGACGTCCAGCCCGCCACCGTCGTGCAGCAACTCGCGCCGAAGCTCGATCCCGTCACCTCGCAGCTCTCGTCGGACTATCGCTTCGAAATCGGCGGCGCGGTGGAGGAAAGCGGCAAGGGTCAGGGGCCGATCATCGCAGTGGTCCCGGTGATGCTGCTGACCATGACCACGATCCTGATGTTCCAGCTGCAGAGTTTCGCCAGACTGTTCCTCGTGATGGTCGTAGCGCCGCTCGGCCTCATCGGCGTGGTGGCGGCGCTCGTGCCGAGCGGCGCGCCGCTCGGGTTCGTGGCGATCCTCGGCGTTCTGGCGCTCATCGGCATTTTGATCCGCAACTCGGTGATCCTGGTCATGCAGATCGAGGAGCTGCGACGCGAGGGCGTCGACGGCTGGACGGCCGTGATCGAGGCCTCCGAACACCGGATGCGGCCGATTCTCTTAACGGCGGCCGCCGCGAGCCTCGCTCTGATCCCAATCGCTCGCCAGATCTTCTGGGGTCCGATGGCGTTCGCTATGATGGGCGGTATCATCGCAGGCACGGTGCTGACGCTGCTGTTCCTGCCGGCGCTCTACGTCGCCTGGTTCCGGCTCAAGGAGCCGAAGCGCGGGGAGGCTGAGGCTAAGTCGTGATGGCGGCCGCCGGGTCGCCGTGCCAGCTCGCGGTGTGAGTAGGCCATGAACTTCAGCCTTCCTCCATCTGTTGCCCCGGACGCGGCCGGCGCCTTAACCGGAGCCCTAAGGCGCAGCCCTGTAAGGGATTGTCCACGACCGCCGAGGCTGGCAGTCCCTGACAGGGCGAAACGCAAAGAGCCCGGCTCAAGCCGGGCTCTTTCGATGTCCGCCCTCCAGTCGACGGCGGGAGGGCGGAAGCCGCCGATCAGAACTTGAAGCCGTCCCAGGCGAAGGAGTACCCGACGCCCAGTCCGACAGTGAAGGCGTTCCTGGTGCCTAGCGTCTTGGCGACTGGGCTCTTGCCGGCGTCGCCGGTGAGGCGGTCGTAGCGGCCGAAGGTGGTGACGCTCCAGGCGTCGGTGAGCTGGTACGTGGCAGAGGCCGCGGCGCCGACCGACTTCACGCCGCCGTCGGCCTTGTAGCTCGAGACGCCCACGCGGGCCGCTTCGCGCCCGCTGACGCCAAAATAGGTATTGGTGAACTTGTTGTCGCCGAGTTCGAGGCGCGGTCCGATCAAGAACGTCAGACGGTCATGGATGAAAATTCCGTCGGCGGCGAGCGTGCCGGAAAAGCCTTCGCTGCCCCACAGGCCGTATCGCGCTTCGCCGCGCAGACGGATGAACTCGCTAGGGTAGTATTCCAGGAATGCGCCCGGCTCGATGCCGTAATCGATGTCATCCATGCCGCGGAAGCGGCTCACCTTGCTCGAATCGCGCTCGGACCGGATGCGGGCGGTCGGGCCGAACTGGATGCTCGGCGTGTTGATGAGCGCAATGTCGATGCCGTCGTCCGGCGAGCCGATCTTATAGGGCTCGTCGGCGCGGCGGATGCTAAGCCCCGGCGCGCCGGAGAACGAGTACTCCTTCGAGCCCTCGAAACGCGGCTGGTAAAACCCAGTGCCCTTGATCGTCGCGACCCAGACGTCGATCGGGGCGACTGCGACGGCGGGCTCCTCGAGCGCCATGTCGGCGGCGTGCGCCTGCGCAGCGAACGCGACGACGGCGGCGGAAACAACGAGGGGCAAGCTGCGGCGCATCACATGTTCCTGTCTGTTGAACGGGCCCGACCCGATTTTGAGGCATTATCTAGACCCACATAGTTCGCCGAAGGATCAAAAAGGGTCTGGCTGCGTCGAGATTCCTGCGCCGTTGCATTTGGGCGACGGTATCCGGGCGCCGTTCCTTGTGGCTGTGGACGGTGCTGAACTGGAGGTGTGCTGATGCGGGAAGTTTGTCGGCAACGTCTCCCTCAAGTGGTTGATTTGACTCAGCCACGACAGGATTGGCGCATATGGTTTGACGGCGCGGAAGCGCGGTCTTTTCCGGCAAGAATTGGCGCGTCACTAAGTCTTGCTCGCCGCCATTCAGAATGAAGTGGTCCGTGGGAAGACGACAGCCTGATTCAGCATGCTCTCACACATGCGTCAGGCTAACTCCAGGTGGCAAGCCTTGGTCTGGTATGGTGCCGCATCCGCGCTTAGCCGGTCGGCACACGTGAGCGAAAAGTGTGAGTTACGCGAGCATGCAGGCCGAACTGGGAGATGACCGTTCCCAGTTTGAGAACGAAGTCCTCGCGGGCGAGCGCTCAGGCCGACGTCACGGCGCTGATCGATTGGACGAAGGGCCTGGCCGGCGACTGCATGCGACTGTCGGAGGCACTCTGCGACCCCGCACTTGACTCCGCCCGCGCGCTCGGCGCTCGGGCGGTCGAGGCAAGGCGCGCCGCAAGCCTTCGGGCCGCTGATCTGTTTTCCGATCAGCCGCTCGAGGGCGTCGGCGAGGACACCTGGCGGCGGCTTTGGGCGGCCGCGCGCGAATATTCGGAGGTCGACGTCGCCACGGCGGCCGCGGAGGCCCCCGCGATCGATCGCTTCACCGCGACGGACTGGCCGACGCGACGTGAGCAGATCGCGTCACGCGATGCGGACCTCGCCGTGCAGATCGACGCCCTGGCGACGTCCGTTACGGCGCGACGCGCCGCGCTTCTGGCTGTCCTAGCCGATCCGACGGCGTGTGCGCCAGCGCCGATCGCAGCGGCGCCGCGCTGACGAGCTCGAACGCCGGGAGAGCGGCGCGGCGCGAGGCGCTACGGATCCGCGTCTCTGAAGCTGGTGCGCCGCTTCCCGCCGACATGAAGAAGATGCTATCGCTTTACGCCAATCTGTCGCTGCAGACGGAGGGCCTCGCGAAATCCTTGGGCAATTCGCTTCTTCAAGCCAGGAGCCGCTATACCGAAATCGAACCTCTCCGTTCCCGGCACAAGGCTGAGATCAGCGTTTGGCCAGATATCGGCATTGAACTCCGATACGACGACCCATGACGAATATTCGGGGTCGAGGCCGCATCCTCTTTTGTCGTCGGCGGTAAGCTCGACAGTAATTGCATCCGCATCTGGTCGGGTCGTGGTTATCGGCAGAACGATAACATCGCCCGGCTCCAGCTTCTCACCGTTGGCAACAATTAGGCCTGTTTCGCCGCCTTCAGCGACACGGGCGATGATGCACGCAGGGCGATCCTTTACTGGATCTATTTTCTCCTGAAGGTAATCCTTCAGCTAAACGTGGCCATAGCGGAAAACCAGGCCTGCAACTGGATCAGGAACGCGGGCCATAAGTCGACGAGCTCTCCATTTCTGGAGTTTCGGCGTCAACATCGGCCTCCGCGAGGGCTTCGATCTGGTCGATGACAGAACCAGTCAGCTCGCCTGCGGCTCCGACCACACGGCGCCTGCCCCGAAGGCGGTCGTACTCCTGCATCGACATCAAGACCAACCTCGGACGGTCGTGATAAGTGATGATCACCGGCTCTGACATTGCCGCTTCCTGGAGAACCGAAGCCTGCTTTTGCATGTCCTGCACTCTGAACGCCTGCATGGTAGCCTCCCTATAATTATGTAAATAATATAATTTAAGCACCGCAAGTGCAAGCGTTGAAGAGCGGATGGTAGGCGCAATCTGTCGACAACCATCGCACTTCCGTGCCGTCACACCATGTGCAGCGACGAAATCGAGGTCTATCTAGATCTACGGTTTGGCCGAAAAATCGCCGACAAACTTCCCGCATCAGCACAGAGCCTGGAGGGTCAGCCCGCGCCAGCCGAGAAACACGGCTAGACACCGCCAAAGGCGCGAGGCTGACAGCCTATTAGCAGAAACGCGCTCTAGTTTCCTGCGGAACCGAAGGACTTGCGTAAAAGGCTTTCTAGGCTGGTCTTGATTAAGACCGACGACCGAGGCCATAGCCTGACGGCGGAGGGCCGATTTAAGATCGCCCTCCGAAGGCCGGTCTAGTTCGCCGAGCCAGACAAGTTGTCCTGGTACAGCGCCCGTTGACCTTCGATCGTCGCAAAGTTGTGGCGCATCCAGAGCCTTGGAAGCGAGCGCGGGCCGACGCTGCAGGCGTTGGCGCGCCGCCTCGACCTCGGCGTCTCGGCGTTGACCCACGCCTTGCGGCCGCTTGTTTGGGACGGCCTCGTCGAGCTGCGCGGACGCGCGCGACAAGCGATCGAAGCACGCCGCGCTCACCACCGCGGGCCGCGACAAGCTCGGTCACGGCATCGCCCTGTGGGTCGATGCGAACGCCCGGGTCGAGCGCCTGCTCGGCGCGCCCGCCGCGGCGACGCTGCGCGCGATCGCCGAAGAGGTCGCGTCCGACGACTTCGCGGCCGCGTTCAAAGGCCGATCGGAACGCGGCGGAGACTGGAAGGCCCCCTGATCCGTTCTGACGAACCGATGCGAAGATGTTGCATCGCGGCGTATGATCTTGTCGATCCGCTCGCGCGCAGGCATGGTGGCGCTCTTCGACGGACCCGGCCTTGCCCGGGTGGCTCATCCCGGCGCCTATCCCCGGGCTACATCACGCGCCCGAGAGCCAAAGCCTCACGCCGCATCGCGGCGCGGGCGCGCTCCCTTCGATCCGGAACCTCATAATGACCGCACTTGAAAGAGTGCGACGCGACTGGCTTGGCAACGTCCGTGCGGACGTGCTGGCCGGAATCGTGGTCGCGCTCGCCCTAATCCCCGAAGCCATCGCCTTTTCCATCATCGCCGGCGTCGACCCGAAGGTCGGCCTCTACGCGTCCTTCTCCATCGCCTGCCTGATCGCCTTCGTCGGCGGCCGGCCCGGCATGATCTCGGCCGCAACCGCCGCGACCGCCGTGCTCATGATCACGCTCGTGCGCGAGCACGGCCTGCAATATCTGCTCGCTGCGACTGTGCTCGCCGGGATCCTTCAGGTCCTCGCCGGGCTCCTGCGGCTCGGCGTGCTGATGCGCTTCGTCTCGCGATCGGTGATGACGGGGTTCGTGAACGCGCTCGCGATCCTGATCTTCATGGCCCAGCTCCCTGAGCTGACGAACGTGCCGTGGCTGACCTACGTGATGGTCGCGGCGGGACTCGCGATCATCTACCTGCTGCCACGCCTTACGACCGCCGTGCCGTCGCCGCTCGTCTGCATCCTCGCTCTGACCGCGGTCTCGCTGGTGTTCGGCCTCGACCTGCGCACGGTTGGCGACATGGGCGAGCTGCCCTCGACGCTGCCCATGTTCCTGCTGCCGGACGTGCCGCTCACGCTTGAGACCCTACGGATCATCCTGCCCTATTCGGTGGCGGTAGCGGCCGTCGGACTGCTCGAAAGCCTGATGACGGCCTCGATCGTCGACCAGATGACCGACACGCGCAGCGACAAGAACCGCGAGTGTGTCGGCCAGGGGATCGCCAACTTCGTCACGGGCTTCTTCGGCGGGATGGCCGGCTGCGCGATGATCGGCCAATCGGTGATCAACGTGAAGTCCGGCGGGCGCGGGCGGCTCTCAACCTTCGTGGCGGGCGCCTTCCTGCTGTTCCTCATCGTGGTCCTGAGCGACTGGGTTCGGATCATCCCGATGCCCGCTTTGGTCGCCGTCATGATCATGGTCTCGGTCGGCACCTTCAGTTGGTCGTCGATCGGAAATCTGCGCACCCATCCCTGGCAGTCGAGCGTCGTGATGCTGGCGACGACCGTCGCGACCATTGGGACCCACAACCTCGCCATCGGCGTGCTCACGGGCGTCGCGCTGTCGGCGGCGTTCTTCGCCTGGAAGGTGTCGCACTCCTTCACCGTCCGCCCGATTTCATCGGAGGACGGGACCGAGCAGGCCTACGAGGTTGAGGGACAGGTGTTCTTCGGCTCGGCCGGCGCCTTCGTCGACGCCTTCGATTTCGTGCCTGACGTTAAGCGCGTGCGCATTGACGTGACGCGCGCCCATGTCTGGGACCTGACCGGGGTGGCCGCGCTCGACGCGGTGGTGATGAAGTTCCGCCGCCTCGGTGCCGAGGTCGAGGTCGCCGGCCTCAACCAGGCGAGCGCCACCATCGTCGACAGGCTCGGGGTTCACGACAAGCCGGGCGCTGTGGATCCGCTCGCGGTCCACTGACGGCGGGCGGAGGCGCCCTCAGGCGACGCGTGCGGCCGGAACCCGTTCCGGCTGCGCGAACCGCAGGATCAGCCAGCCGATCAGGCCAGCGGTCAACGACCCCAGCAGGATGCCGACCTTCACCTCATTCTGGAGTTCGACGTTGTCCGCGAAGGCCAACAGGCCGATGAAGAGGCTCATCGTGAAGCCGATGCCGCAGAGCATCGACACGCCAAGGAGCTGCGGCCAACTCGCCCGCGTGGGCAGGTCGGCGAATCCGAGGCGTATGACGAGCGCGGCGCTCCCGAACACGCCGACCAGCTTGCCGAGCAGCAGCCCGAGCGCGACGCCGAGCGTCAGGCGGTCGGTCAGCGCGTCCGCGGTCATGCCCGCGAACGACACGCCAGCGTTGGCGAAGCCGAATATCGGGATCACCACGAACGGCACGAAGCCATGCAGCGCGTGCTCGAGCCGGTGAAGTGTGTCAATCGGCACTGAACTTTGACCCTCTATCGGCGTCCAATGTTGACCCCCTGAAGCT
>NZ_JBHRXS010000012.1:0-97684 GCF_042648545.1 Chenggangzhangella methanolivorans | reverse complement strand
AAGGAAACCACGGCGAACAAGGCCACTTCGTCATCGAAAAGGCCTTCGTCGAGAAGTGACAGCGTCCTGCTGGCGGCGTCGTTAAGCGACGCCAGAGCTTTTCGTCATCTTCAGAAAGCAAAAGGGCGGCCGAAGGCCGCCCTCTTCATATCGACGTTCGGCGATGACCCGCCTTCGGCGTCAGGCGTTGCCCGACGAACGGGCGCCGCCGAGGGCGCTTGCGACCGAGCGGGTGAGCTCGACCAGGCGGTCGCGCACGTCGGCGTCGGCGATCTCGTCGAAAGCGCGGATCAGGTCGACGGCGGCCGGATCCTCGAGCGACGACACGCCGGCGCCCGCGCGACGCGGCTCTTCGAAGAAATGCGTCACCGGCACCTGCAGCACGGCGGCGATCGCGCTCAGCCGGCTCGCGCCGATCCGGTTCACGCCCTTCTCATATTTCTGGATCTGCTGGAACGAGACGCCGACGGCCTCTCCCAGCTCGGTCTGGCTCATTCTCAGCGCAGTTCGGCGAGCGCGAACGCGCTGCCCCACCAGCTTGTCGATGTTCGCGAACTCGGCCTTGTCACCCTTGTTCGCGTTGGCGGACGCAGCGTCCAGCATGTCAGTCAGTCTCCATTACGCCCGCCCGAGGTGTAGGCCCACACTGATGACAGGACGAGTTTCTAGTCAAGATTGCCCATTGTGGCGATTGTGGCGAAAACCGTTGCGTTCACTTGACATTCGTCGATAGTTTTTAGATCGAACCACACGCCTGAGGCGCGGAATCACTGCGCTGCACCCTCGTGAGTCAACGAATGGCGCATGCTTCGACGACTGCGGTCGCGGCCGCCGACATCTCGGACCTTCGCTCCCGGCGCGCGTTCGGGACCCTATCCTGCGACCATTGGTCCAAAAGTCGTAGACGGCTTCGCGGCGTTTTCCACTCTTATTCCCGCCATGGGCGCAGACCGACGCCGAAGAGCGCAGGTCGGGCGGCGCTTGGCGGCGACGCGGACGGGGAGGCCTGAGCGATGGAGCGCCGGCTCGAGGACTTCATCGAGGCCACGATGCGGGCCGCGACCGCGCGGGACGTCGGAGAGATCCTCAAGCGCGAGCTCATCGCCGAAGGCTATGAGAACGTCGTGTTCGTGAAGACACGGAACATGCTTCTCCAGCGGATCGTCTGGGCCGAGCTGCCGGACGGCTATGCGCCCGCCTATCAGGAGAACGCCTGGGACCGGGTCGATCCGGTCCTGAAGTTCGCGGCCGCCACTGCGCAGCCTTTCACCTGGGCGCAGGCGCGCCGGGGCCGCGAAGACGACAAGGTGAAGGCGTTCTTCGAGGAGTGTCGTGTGCTTGGCGTGCATTCCGGGCTGACGATCCCGTTGCGCACGGCCTCCAACCAGCTCGACCTCGTCAGCGTCAGCGTGCGGACCAAGGACAAGCCTCCCGCCGCACGGCTGTCGATCGTCTACGCCATGGCGGTGCAGACCTGGCTGCGCCATTCGGAGCTCGAGCTCGAATTCGAGCGCCCCAAGGCCGTGCTGTCGCGCCGCGAACTCGAGACGCTTCGTTGGATGCGGGACGGAAAGACCAATTCGGAGATCGCCGAGATCCTCGGGATCTCCGAAAAGACCGTCCAGTTCCACGCCGCCAACATCTTCCGGGCGCTCGGCGTCAACTCGAGGCTCGAGGCGATCGTCGTGGCGTTGCAGACCGGCCTCATCACGCTCTGACCCGCATGGCATGCCAGCAACCTAGGAACCAGCCTAGTTACCCCGAAGATTTATTGGGCTTGTCATGGCAGCCATGTCCACAGACATGTCTCATTCGCCGACCGGCCGATCCGCAGCCTTCGCACAGGAGGCTCGCGATCCCTTGCTCATGTTCGTCGCGGACGCGCACGCCGTCGCGGCGGCGTCCGATCCGATGCTCGCCGGCTTGCTGGCGAACATCCTGGGCCCGCGTCCGGCCTGCGCGCGGGACACATGGCGGGGCGACCGTCGCGAGGCGCTCGAACTCTGCAGGCGGCTCCTGAGCTACGTTCGCCAGGACGTCGCCGATCGCCGGCTCGACGTCAGCCTCGGTTATATCGCGATCGAACTTGAAGGCCTGCGCGTGGCGCGAAGCGGAAACCGCCTGACGCATTGATCCGACTGCGGGGAGACTCGCCGGCCTTCCCCGCCCGCCCCCGGCATCGTCAATGACGACTGGACGACCCCTGATGACTTGCGGGGGATTTGGGCGCGCCGTCCGGTCGCGCCGTCTCCGCACGGTCAATCGACGCCTGTCCCGCGGAGGCGAGCAACTCCGCCTGCGCGACAGCGAGCTTGGCGGTGACGCGGGGCAGACCCGCGGCGATCGAAACCTTCATCAGATAGGCGAGCGCCTGCGCCATCCGTCGGGCGGTTTCGGCTTTCTCGGCGGTCTCGAGAAGGCTCATGCCCCGGTCCCGCCTCAAAGGCCAAGGATGAGGCGCGAGGCCTCGCCAAGGCGGGGGGCCCCGTCGACATGGCGGGCTTCGATCAATGCAGGCTTCCCGATCGTCATCCACACAACTGGCCGCCGATCGCTTGAAAGAGATACTAGGGGGCTGCCTAGGTTCTTGGCATCCCAGACGCTGGACGGCCTGCGTCATTAACCCTGCCGATCATCCGGCGAAACCGGTTTGAGGATCCGTCAACACATCGCGGCCTAGCGTTCACGCCGCGTATGCGGCTGGCCGCGTGCGGTTGGGGATCTTCGAACGTGCGTAAGGCGGGCGTCTTAAGGCCGATCACGGTGACCGACCTTCCAAGGGTCGGCGCTCTGTTCAGCCGCGTGTTCCGGGGACGCAGGGCGGCGCCGTCGGCGGAACTAAGCGCCTATCTTCACGATCTTCTGTTCACCAGCCCGATGCATGACGTCGACAAGGGCGGGTTCGCCCATGAGCGCGCCGACGGCCGGATCGACAGCGCCTTCTTTTCCGTTCCGATGCGTTTCATGATCGGCGACCGGCCGGTCGTGGCGCAGGTCGTGTCGTCGCTGATGGCGGATCCGGACGGATCGAGCGGCATTCTCGACATCACGATGAAGCTGCGGCCGAAGCGCGTCGACCTCTGCTTCACCGACAGCGCCTCGCCCATCACCAAGTCGCTGTTCGCCACCGTGGGCGGCGCGCTGGTGCCGGTCCAGGGGCTCGAATGGCGCCGGGCCTTCAAGCCCGCCTCTTTCGCGGCGCGGCGGTTCGGGCGCTTCCTTCCCTTGCCCGCCCGCCGCGCGACGAACGCACTCGTCGCGCTCGCGACGCCGCTCGACTGGGCGCTGCGCGCGCTTCATCCGCGCTTCCACGCGGCCCAGACGAAGGGGCTGGAAGATTTCGAGATGAGCCGGGCCGACTTCATCGCCCAGGCTCCCGGCTTCGTCGCGCGCTACGCTGTGCGCCCGGAATGGTCGCCCGAAGAGCTCGGCTGGCTGCTCGCCATGACGGACGGCAACAAGACGCTCGGCCCCCTGCGGCTGCTCGGCGTGCGAAACGCGCAGCGGCGCACGATCGGCTGCATCGCCTATTACGGCGCGCCGGGCGAAATCGCGCGGGTGCTCAACGTGCTGGCCGACGAAGGCATGGAGACGGCCGTGCTCGGGCGCATGTTCCAGCGTTTCGACGAGGACGGCATGGTGGGCGCCAGCGGCAACGTCCAGCCCTGGCTGATCGAGGGCCTCGCCGACCAGCGCGCCCTGACGTTCCGCCACCGCGCCTTCGTGTGCATCAGCACGCGCCATCCCGAGATCGTCGAGGCCGCGATCCGCAACGACATCTATGTCGGCGGACTGGCGGGCGAAGGCTGGAGCCGCCTGATGTCCGACTTCAGCTGAGCCGTCAGTTCGGAAACACGAAACGCTCGACGATGTGGAAGCCGAGCGCAGGGTCTTCCTCGACATAGAGCGTGAGCGCATCGACGCTCATCGCGGCCTCTCCGACATGCTCGGCGTAGAGGTCCGAGAGGCCCTCGACGACGCCCGGCGCCACGGCCGGCGGAAGCTGGCCCGTCAGCGTCATGTGGAAGTGAAAATCCTCGAAGACGTACGGGTAGCCCCAGGTCGAGAGCGCGGCGCGCTGGCGCTCGGTCAGCGGCGCCTTCAGTCGGGCGGCGAGCTCGGTCTCGCTGAGCGGCGCGCGCAGCGGCTCGAACGCCTCGACGCAGCCGGCCGCGAGCGCATCGAGAGGGTCGGACGGCTCGACCGGCGACAGCGCGACGAACCCGTCGAGATTGCTCACCTCGAGTTCGGGAAGTTCAAAGCCGCGACGCCTCCTCGCGAAAGCATGGCCGGCCGCGATGAGGTCGTTCTCGCTCGCGCCCTCGGCGAGACGGAACGGCGCCTTCAGCGTGGCGTGGAAACCATAGCGGCGCGGCGCGGCGGTCATCGCCTCCCAGTCGGCCACCGCGACGCCCGCAGGCGCAAGCGGCGGGCGGCGTTCGCCGGTCGCCGCGTCATAGCCGAGAACTGCGGACCCGAACGTCCAGAGCGGGCTCTCGGGCGACGGCGCGAAGTAGATGGCGTAGCGCGGACCGCTCATCAGACGCTCCGTCCGGCCACTGTCAGCCCGCGCACGACGGGCGTCCCCTCGTGGAGTTTGACGCGAAGCAGATCTGCGCGGAGACCCGGCGCGAGGCGGGCACGGTCATCGAGGCCGAGCAGCCGCGCCGGTCCGGACGTCGCAAGCGCGAAGGCCTCGTGGAGTTCGAGGCCCGGATCGCGCGTGAGCGCCGCCACCGCCTGCAGCAGGCTGGCGGGAACATAATCAGAGGACAGCGCGTCGAGCGCGCCCTCGCGCGCGAGCTCGACAGCCGAAACGTTGCCGGCATGCGAGCCGCCGCGCACCACGTTCGGCGCGCCGCCGACCACGCCGAGTCCTGCGGCCCGGGCCGCGCGGGCGGCCTCGAGGCTGGTAGGAAACTCGGAGATGGCGCAGCCCGCCTCGGCGGCCTCCGCCACATGCTCCGCAGTGGTGTCGTCGTGGCTCGCGATCGGCACGCCCTGGTCGCGGAACAGCGCGACCGCCCGCGGCCAGTTGGCGGAGGCGGCCGCCGCGCCGTCGGCCCTGCGCCTTTCCACCAGAAGGTCGGCGTCGGCTGGGCTGAGGCCCTCGCGGATCATGAAGCGCTTCAACTGGTTCACGTCGCGCCATTGCCGCTGGCCGGGCGTGTGGTCCATGAGCGAGGCGAGCGCGACGAGCGGACCGTCGGCGAAAGGCGACAGGTGCTCGATCAGGCCGGGATCGGTCAGTTCGCAGCGCAGATGAACGCGATGGTCGACGCGAAAAAGGCTTGCGGCGACGCCTCTCTCGATCGCCGAGACCATCTTGGGCAGCAGCCCCTTGCGGGCGTCGTTCTCGACCTCGTAGCCGCCGACGAAGACCGCGTCGTAGACGGTCGTGATCCCGGACGCCGCCATCTGACCGTCATGGGCGAGCGCCGCCGCGAGGGGATCGGGCCAGATCACGCCCGGCCGCGGCACGAAATGCTTCTCGAGATTGTCGGTGTGGAGCTCGACGAGGCCGGGGGCGAGGAGGTCGCCCTCGAGGTCGACCGCGCCGGCGGCCCGGCTCAGGCCGTCAGAGACGTCCCGGATCAGCCCGTTCTCATGGACGAGCGTTCCCAAGACGCAGCGGTCGTCCAGCACGAGCCGGGCGTTGGTGAGGATCGCTTCCATGCGTTCAGACCCCGGCGGCCCCGCCGTCGGCGCGCGGATCATGCGCGCCCTCGATGCGCCCGTCGGGATAACGCACGATCATGCCTGCGTGTCCCGCCTCGTCGTCGAATTCGTGATCGAAGGTCCCCAGCCGGTGTCCCATCCGCTCGAGCCGGTCCAACTCTTCGCCGCCGAAGCGCGGCTCGAGCTTGAGCGAAGAATCGTTGTCGCCCCAGGAGCGGCCGAGCCTGAAGCGGGGACGCGCCACCGCCTCGTCGACCGGGAGGCCGAGCCAGGCGTGGCGCGCGAAGATCTGCGCCTGGCTCTGCGGCTGCCCCTCGCCGCCCATCGTGCCGTAGACCATGGTCCGGCCGTCGTCGAAGACGGCGAGCGCGGGATTGAGCGTGTGGAACGGCTGGCGGCCGGGCGCGAGCGCGTTCGGGTCGGTCTCGTCGAGCGAAAACGCCGCGCCGCGGTTCTGCATGAGGACGCCGGTGGACGGCAGCACGCAGCCGGAGCCGTATTCCCAGTAGATGCTCTGGATGTAGCTGACCGCCCTGCCCTGCGCGTCGATCGCCCCCATCCAGATGGTGTCCCCGTCGCCGGGCTTCGTGGGCGGCCAGGGCAGCGCGCGCGTCCGGTCGACGGCCGCGGCCTCGCGATCGAGCGCGGCGGCCGTCAGGAACTCGGACGGGTCGGCCGGCATGCGCTCGAAGTCCACGCACATCCGGTCGCGGATCAGGAAAGCGCGCTTCGTCGCCTCGACGGTGAGATGCACGAAGTCCGCGCTTTCGTCGTCGCTGAGGCCGAGACGCTCGAGCACGCCGAGGATCATCAGCGAAACCAGCCCCTGGGTCGGCGGCTGGGAGTTGAAGACGCTGACGCCCTTCAGCCGAACCTCGAGCGGCGGCCGCAGCCTCGCGCGGCGGTTGGAGAGATCCTCTCGCGTCACCGGCGCGCCGATGCGGTCGAGATCGGAGGCCATTTCGCGCCCGACGTCGCCATCGAAAAAGTCGCGCAGGCCAGCCCTTGCGAGATGGTCGAGCGTGTCGGCGAGCCTCGGCTGACGCAGGGTCTCGCCGGCCTCGAACATCTTGCCGTCGCGCATGAAGGCGTCCGCGAAGCCGGGCGCCTCGACGATCGCGGCGAACTCCTTGGGGACCGTGCGGCCCTGGCAGGGGGAGACGGAAAAGCCCTCACGCGCGTGGCGGATGGCCTCGAACAGCAGCGCGCTGAGCGGCAGGCGCCCGCCGGCCTCGCGCGACAGTTCGAGGGCGAGCCGCCAGCCGTCGACGGCGGCCGGCGCGGTGTTTGCCGCCAGCGGCCCGCGGGCGGGAATCGCCTCATATCCTCGGTCGCGGTAGAAACCGATCGTGGCGCGCGAGCCCGCGACGGAGCAGGCCTCGATGTAGCGGACCTCGCCGGAGGGCTCGCGGACCAGCCAGAAGCCGTCGCCGCCGATCGCGTTCATGTGCGGATAGACGACCGCGATGGTCGCGGCCATGCCGGCCATCGCCTCATAGGCGTTGCCGCCTTCGGCGAGGATGGCGCGTCCGGTTTCGGAGGCGGCGGAATGCGGCGCGGCCGCGACGCCGCGATGAGAGACGGCGACGGTCATCAGCCCTCCGGAAGCTCGAAGCAGGCGGCAGGGAGTTACAGCCCGGCGGGCCGGGGGGCAAGAGCGGAGACGCAAGCGGTCCGCATGTCGGCCGTTCTTGAGCCAAAACCCCGACCGTCGTCCCACGGCTTTTCGGGGAGATTTATGTCTAATTGCAGAGCATCGCGGGCCGGCGCGGCGGATGCCTCGAACAAGCCGGGCATGACGAACGGAATGCGCGTCCGCGCTTCAGGACGACGCGCTATTCGCCCCGCGGCCGGCGGTTCTCCCGCCAGGTCTTGAACAGCCAGATGGGCGCGCAGACCAGCGCGCCGATCAGCAGGCCCTGGCTCGCGCCGAGAAGTCCGAGCCTGTCGGGAAGGCCCGTGAGGCCAAGCACGAGCGCCGCGACGATCAGCCCCGGCGGATACCATTGGCTCATGGGATGAGGCCCGTCAGGCCGCCAGCAGCTTGTCGACCTCGGTCACCAGCTCGCGCAGGTGGAACGGCTTCGACAGGATCTTGGCGTCCTTGGGGGTCTGAGAATCCGGGTTCAGCGCGACCGCGGCGAAGCCCGTGATGAACATCACCTTGATGTCCGGATCGAGCTGGGTCGCGCGGCGCGCGAGCTCGATGCCGTCCATCTCCGGCATCACGATGTCGGTGAGCAGGAGCTCGAACGGCTCCTCGCGCAGCCGGTGATAGGCCGACAGGCCATTGTCGAAGGACACCACCGAATGACCGGCGTTCTCGAGCGCGCGCACGAGGAACCGGCGCATGTCGTCGTCGTCTTCGGCAAGGAGGATCTTTGAGCTGGGATTCACTGACTTTCGACTCGGTTCAGTCTCGGTCGGCCGCAATTCATTTCATAAGCCGCCGGTTTGGTAAACAGATGGTTTATCGCGTCGCGGAGATGGACAGACGCGCGTGGCGTGGGCGACAATCTCTAGGGCCAAATCATTAAGGGAGCGGCTGGCGCGGTGACGGCTGTGGACGATCTCGAAGCGCTCGATCCGGCGTTCGAAATTCTCGAGCCGGAGATTCGTTCGTCCGCTGTCACGTTCAATTCTCCGCATTCCGGCGCGCGCTATCCGGCGAGTTTCCTCGCCGCCTCGCGGCTTGATCCGAGGGCGCTGCGCCGCTCCGAAGACGCTTTCGTGGACGAGTTGTTCACGTCCGCGCCGAGCTTCGGGGCCCCGCTCATGCGCGCCCATTTCCCGCGCGCCTTCGTCGACGTCAACCGCGAGCCCTACGAACTCGATCCGCGCATGTTCGACGGACGGCTGCCGCCCTTCGCCAACACGCGCTCGCTCAGGGTCGCGGGCGGCCTCGGCACGATCGCCCGCATCGTCGGCGACGCGCAGGAGATCTACGGCGCGCGCCTGCCGGTCGAGGAGGCGCTCGACCGGATCGAGCGGATCTACAAGCCCTATCACCGAGCCCTGCGGCGGCTCGTCGCGCGGGCGCATCGCGCCCACGGCCTGGCGCTGCTGATCGACTGCCACTCGATGCCTTCGATCGGCGTCTCCCGCGACGACCGGACGCGCGCCGACATCGTGCTCGGCGACCGTTACGGCGCGGCGTGCTCGCCTGCGATCGTCGACTTCGTGGAGCACGAGTTGCGCGCTCTTGGGCTGCAGGTCACGCGCAATCGCCCTTACGCCGGCGGCTACATCACCGAGCACTACGGCGCGCCTGCGACGGACGTCCATGCGCTGCAGATCGAGATCAACCGCGCGCTCTACATGAACGAGCAGACTCACGAGAAGCACCGCGGATTCGAGGAGCTTTCGGCGAAGCTCGCGCGCCTCGTCGAGGCGATCGCGACCGCGCCTCTCGGCCTGTTCGGGGCGCTTCGCGCGGCCGCCGAGTAGAGGCGCCGCCGACGGTTGAAGGCCTACGCCGATCGTTTGATAGGAAACGCCTTGCAAAAGGCCGCGGAAGCGGCCAATGTCCGCCCCGCCTGGACAAAAAGACATAGAAAAAAGGCCGTCCGCGCAAGGCGAACGGCCCAAGTCTAGGGAGGAAACGCCCAAGGAGGGCAGCGGCGACACGATCGCGAGATCGCATTGCCGCGCTGCAATAAAATGCGGCCGCGCCGCACAAAAAGCAAGGGCTATTCGCCTAAATCGCCGGATGCGACTGCCTGTCGCAGAATCCGGCGATTTTTTTTGGCCTCCCGCTTACGTCCCATTCAGACATATACACGGGCTGCGAAGGGGCGCGCCGCCGCGGCGTTCCGCCCTCGAATCTCAAGGGAGCGCGCATGACCGCCGTCGACTTCGCCGCCTTCGTGGACAAACTGGCGACAGCCTCGGCGGACGCGATCCTGCCCTTCTTCCGCACGTCTCTCGGCGTCGAGGACAAGACCCACGGCGCCGGCTTCGACCCGGTGACCGCCGCCGACAAGGCCGGGGAAAGCGTCATGCGCGCGATGATCCGCGAGACCTTTCCGGGCCACGGCATCATCGGCGAGGAGCACGGCGACCTCGCGGTCGACGCCGAATATGTCTGGGTGCTGGACCCGATCGACGGCACCCGCTCCTTCATCCTCGGGCTGCCGGTGTGGGGCACGCTGATCGGCCTCACTCGCCGCGGCGCGCCATGCTTCGGCATGATGCACCAGCCCTTCATCGGCGAACGCTTCTCGGGCGACGGCGGCTCGGCGAGCTATCGGGGACGCAACGGCTCGCGGCGTCTGCGCACGCGCTCCTGCGCAAGCCTTTCCGACGCGATGCTGATGTCGACCTCCCCCACAATGTTCACCGGCGAGGAGCGCGAGGCGTTCGACCGCGTCTCGGACGAAGCGCGGCTCACCCGCTGGGGCGGCGACTGCTACGCCTATTGCATGCTGGCGGCCGGACATCTCGACCTCGTGGTCGAGGCCGATCTCAAGCCGTTCGACATCGTGGCGCTGATCCCGATCGTGGAAGGCGCCGGCGGCGTCGTCACGACCTGGGACGGCGGCCCGGCGGCGAACGGCGGACGCATCGTCGCCGCCGGCGACCCGCGCATCCACGAAGCCGCGCTCGAGCGTCTCTCCCGCGGCTGAACCTCAAGCAGGGGTCCACGCGTATCTCCGGCATGCTCGAACGACTGGCGGCCGATTATTTCTCCTGGCGCGGCAGGA
Source organism: Chenggangzhangella methanolivorans (assembly GCF_042648545.1). Taxonomy (NCBI): domain Bacteria; kingdom Pseudomonadati; phylum Pseudomonadota; class Alphaproteobacteria; order Hyphomicrobiales; family Methylopilaceae; genus Chenggangzhangella; species Chenggangzhangella methanolivorans. The sequence continues at coordinate 87,302 of NZ_JBHRXS010000012.1, read as the reverse complement.
TCCGCCGCCGCAGCTATTGGCTGCGCTCCCTCGCGGCCGCGCCGGTCGTCGGGGCCGTGGCGGGGCTCGGCGCGCTCGTACGGCCATTTTCGCCCGCCGCCGCGATCGCGCTCGCGGCGCTTGCGATCTGCATTGGCGGCTGGATCTGCGCGACCCTCGTGGTGCGCCGCTTCCACGACCATGGCCGGCACGGCTGGATCGGACTGGCGGCGCTTTTCGCCGCCGCCCTCATCGGCTCGGCGGGCCACTGGGTCGGCGCAGGGCTTCCCGCCATGACGCTTTCGAGCGTCGTCGGGCTCGCGCTCTCGATCTATGTCGGCTTCGTTCCCGGCATGCGCGGGCCGAACGCCTACGGGCCCGACCCCGTCGCGGACTGAAGGCTCACGCCAGTCCGCGCTTGCCCGGCACGAAGGCGTCGAACGCCGCCCAGAACATGTCGCGGACGTCGTCGCGCTCCATCATGATCTCGTGGCGGGAGCCGCGGACCATCAGATGGCCGCCGCCGCGGATGCGCGTCGCGAAGCGCTCGCTCGCGCGGGCGTCGACGATCCGGTCCCGCCCCGCCGACATCACGAGGGTCGGCACGCGGAAGCTTTCGGGCACGCCCGGAAGGGCCGTCGCGGTCATGGCGCGGAAGGCTGAATGCACCCAGCCGATGGTCGGCGACCCGAGCGCGAGCTCCGGCGCCGCGCCGATGAGCCGGCGGGCGTGATCGTACCGCGCGAAGTCCGACGTCACGGGGTTCCGCTCGAAATCCCTCAGCGCCATCACCCGGTTCGTGCCGCCCGGAATGTAGGCGCTTGCAAGCCCCATGCTCCCGAGCCCGGTGGCGAGCCCCCGGGCGAAAAACTCCATCCGGGCGAGCGGCAGGCCGATCATCGGCGCGATCAGCACGATGCGTTCGAACCATTGCGGCTGCCGAAGCGCCGCCGCCACCGCGACGGGCGCGGACATCGAGTGGGACAGCGCATAGAACGGCGGCGGGCAGCTCGGCAGCGCCACCTGGCGCATCAGCGCGTCGACGTCGGCGCGATAGTCGCCAAAGTCGCTTACGTGGCTCTTGAGCGCGTTCGCGGCGAGTCGCTCGGAGCCGCCCTGCCCCCGAAAGTCCATGGTCGCGACCGCAAAGCCCCGGCCGAGCAGATCCTCGATCAGCTCGCCATACTTCTCGATGAACTCCGCGCGTCCCTGAAGCAGCACGACCGTGCCGCGGGCCGCCCCTTCCGGGCGCCAGAACGAACTGCGGAGCCGGACGCCGTCAGCGGTGGTGAGGGTGCGGCCATGCGCGCCCGCCGGGGCCGGCACGCCCGCGACTGTCACGAGGCCATCGCGCACCGGACGGAACCGGGGCCGCTCGACCGCTTTCGGCTCCGGCCTCCGGACCAGCGCGTCCACCACCGCGGCCGCGCGGCGGGACGCCGCGGCGAGCGCCGCCCCCGCCTTGCCGCCGACGAGCGCGCCGCCCGCCGCGCCTTCGCCCTTGAACGGCGTCATCGGCCTCACCATCTGAACAGTGTCGCAGGCCAAACGGCTGCGATCATTGGGAAAACCGGCCCGGCCAGTTGGCGGGCCGTCATGTGTGTCGCTTCTCCGAGGAGGATACCAGAATGCGTCAGTTCGATCTCGCCCCGCTCTATCGCTCCACCGTCGGTTTCGACCGGCTGTTCTCGCTGCTCGACAACGTCGCGGGCGGCGAAGCCTCGCCCGGCTACCCGCCCTACAACATCGAACGCACCGACGAGAACGCCTATCGCATCACCGTCGCGGTGGCGGGCTTCGGCGAGAACGACCTCAACATCGAGGTCAAGGAGAACTCGCTCACCGTACGCGGCGAGAAGGCCGCCGAGGACAAGAAGAGCGAGGTGCTCCATCAGGGCATCGCGGCCCGCGCGTTCGAGCGCCGCTTCCAGCTCGCCGACCACGTCCAGGTGACAGGCGCGAGCCTTGAGAACGGCCTGCTCCATGTCGAGCTCGTGCGCGAGGTTCCGGAAGCCAAGAAGCCGCGTTCGATTCCGATCGGCTCGGCCAAGCCTGCCACGATCGAGTCGAAGGTGGTCGACAAGCAGGCGGCCTGACCGCCGCTCTTGCGGCCTAGAACAAGGGCGTCCCGGGAGACCGGGACGCCTTTTTGCCCGGCGCGCGCACGGCGTCGATCGCCGAGAGGAAGCTTGCGATTTCCTTTGAGGTCGTGGCGAAAGAGGCGATCAAGCGGGCGATGACCTCGTCCTTCCCTCCCCGTCGCTCAGGCGCGGTCGAGTCGCTGCTCCAGACGTAATAGGCCGCGCCTTTGGCTTTCAGCGCCTCGTGGAGAGCGGCAGGCAGCCAGACGAACACCTCGTTGGCCTCGACCGGGAAGGCGAGCCGAAGTTCGCGCGCCTGCAGGCCGAGCGCGAGTTCCGCGGCGCGCGCGTTCGCGGTCTTCGCGAGGTCGAGCCAGAGGCCGTCTGCCAGCAGCGCCTCGATCTGCGCGGCGACGAAGCGGCCCTTCGACCAGGTGTGCCCGCCGCGCTTGCGACGCTCCGCGAGGTTCTTGATCAGGTCCGGCGCGAACAGCACGATCGCTTCCGCGGCCATCGCTCCGTTCTTAGTGAAACCGAACGACAGCGCCTCGACGCCGGCCTTCCAGGTGAGGTCCGCGGGCGCGGCCCGGGTCGAGACGACCGCGTTGGCGAAGCGCGCGCCGTCCATGTGGACGCGCAGGCCCTTGTCCCGAGCGATCTCGGTCAGCGCCGCGATCTCGCCCGGCCGGTAGACGGTTCCGGCCTCGGTCGCCTGACTAAGCGTCAAGGCGGCTGGCGCCACATGGGTTGGAGGCGTCCAGAAGTCGCGGGCGAGAAGCGCGGAAAGCGACGCCGGCGTCAGCCTGCCGTCGAGGCCCGGCGCGCCCACCATCTTGGCGCCGTTGGTGAAGAATTCCGGCGCGCCGCATTCGTCGTGCATGACATGGGCTTCGGCGTGCCCGATCGCCGCGCCCCAGGGCGGAACCATCTGGGCGAGCGAGAGCGCGTTGGCGGCCGTGCCCGTCGTCACCAGGAACGCCGCGACCTCCGTCTCGAAGATCTCCGACAGCATGGCTTCCACGCGGGCGTTCACGTCGTCATGGCCGTAGGGGCGCGCCGGTCCGCGGTTGGCGGCCGCGAGCGCCTCCAGCACCGCCTCATGGGCTGGCGCGATGTTGTCGCTAGTGAGATTCATGAAACCCGTTTCCGTGGCCCGAGCCGCGCAACATGGGGCGAGCTTCAAAGAGGCGCCACCCGGCTTGACGTCGCCGCTTTACCCGCCAAGGGTTTTCTGATTAAGGTGCGCGGCAATTAGGACAGCAAGACTGTCCATTTGCGACGAAGGTCGCGCGCTGCTCGACATCCCGGCCGGGGCGAGACGGCGGAAGCTCCGGAATTCCGGACTTCGCCGGCGCTCCGGCTGCGCGCGTCCTGCGTAGGAATTGTTCTAAGGGGCGTCTCGGCGCCCATCGTGCATGGCCTTCGGGCCGTTGGCTTGAACGGATCCAAGGAGATCGCCATGGAGACGCCCGTGACGAAGCGAGTTCCGGCTCCCGCGACCGACCTCGACGGCCGCGCCGGCTCTGCCGTCCGAACCATCGTGGTCGATCACGGTCTTCCGAAGGCGCAGGGCCTCTACGACCCGCGCCATGAAAAGGATTCGTGCGGCGTCGGCTTCGTGGCCGACATGAAGGGCCGCAAGAGCCACACGATCATCGAGCATGGCCTCAAGATCCTCGAGAACCTCGAGCATCGCGGCGCCGTGGGCGCGGACCCGCGCGCAGGCGACGGCGCAGGCATGCTGGTGCAGATTCCGCACAAGTTTTTCGCGGCCGAGGCCGAACGGCTCGGCTTCGAGCTGCCCGAGCCCGGGATGTATGCGGTCGGCCACGGCTTTGGCCCGCGCGACCAGCAGGGCATCGACCATGTGCGCGCGGCGCTCGAGCGCGCGATCGCGAGCGAGGGCCACACGCTGCTGGGCTGGCGCGAGGTGCCGACCGACAACTCCTCGCTCGGCGAGAGCGTGAAGCCGACCGAGCCGACGCAGTTTCAGGTGTTCATCGGACGCTCGCCCTCCATCGAGGACGAGGACGAGTTCGAGCGCCGCCTGTTTATCCTGCGCAAGATCGTCTCGAACGAGGTCTATGGGGACCACCCGCAGGCCTCGTCCTACTATCCCGTGTCGCTCTCCTGCCGGACCATCGTCTACAAGGGCATGTTCCTGGCCGACCAGCTCGCGGCCTATTATCCCGACCTCAAGAACCCGCTGTTCGAGAGCGCGCTCGCGCTCGTTCACCAGCGGTTCTCGACCAACACCTTCCCGGCCTGGTCGCTCGCCCATCCCTACCGAATGGTCGCCCACAACGGCGAGATCAACACGTTGCGCGGCAACGTGAACTGGATGGCGGCGCGGCAGGCGTCGGTCGACAGCGAGCTCTACGGCAACGACATCTCGAAGCTCTGGCCGATCTCCTATGAGGGCCAGTCCGACACCGCCTGTCTCGACAACGCGCTCGAATTCCTCGTGCGCGGCGGCTACAGCCTCGTCCACGCCATGATGGTGCTGGTGCCTGAGGCTTGGGCCGGCAACCCGCTGATGGACGAGCAGCGCCGCGCTTTCTACGAGTACCACGCCGCCGTCATGGAGCCGTGGGACGGACCGGCCGCGGTCGCCTTCACCGACGGCCGCCAGATCGGCGCGACCCTCGACCGCAACGGCCTGCGTCCTGCGCGCTGGTACGTCACCGACGACGATCTCGTGGTGATGGCCTCCGAGATGGGCGTGCTGCCCTTCCCGGAAGAGAAGATCGTGCGCAAGTGGCGGCTCCAGCCGGGCCGCATGCTGCTGATCGACCTGACCGAAGGCCGCATCGTCTCCGACGAGGAGATCAAGGCGAGCCTCACCTCGGCGCGCCCCTACAAGGAGTGGCTGAAGAAGACCCAGCTCGTCCTCGAGGACCTGCCCGACGCGCCGGCCCCGCGGCCGCGCACGCAGGCCAGCATGCTCGATCGCCAGCAGGCCTTCGGCTACACCCAGGAAGACGTGAAGCTGCTGATGTCGCCGATGGCGACCACGGGCCAGGAAGCCGTCGGCTCGATGGGCACCGACACGCCTCTGTCGGCGCTGTCGCGCCAGTCGAAGCTGCTCTACTCCTACTTCAAGCAGAACTTCGCGCAGGTCACGAACCCGCCGATCGACCCGATCCGCGAGGAGCTCGTGATGAGCCTCGTGTCGTTCATCGGTCCGCGCCCGAACCTGTTCGACCTCGAAGGCTCTTCGAAGAAGAAGCGGCTCGAGGTGCGCCAGCCGATCCTCTCCAACGAAGATCTGGAGAAGATCCGCGCGATCGACGACCTCGCCGAGAGCCAGTTCCAGTCGCGCACGCTCGACACCACCTATCCGGCCGAGAAGGGCGCGGCCGGCATGGCTGACGCGCTCGAGCGGCTGTGCGAGCGCGCGCAGTCGGCGGTCCATGGCGGCTTCAACATCGTGATCCTGTCCGACCGTCTGGTCGGGTCGGGCCGCATCGCGATCCCCGCCGCGCTCGCGACCGCGGCCGTGCATCATCACCTGATCCGCAAGGGTCTGCGGACGTCGGTCGGCCTCGTCATCGAGTCGGGCGAGCCGCGCGAGGTGCATCACTTCGCGGTGCTCGCGGGCTACGGCGCGGAAGCCATCAACCCGTATCTCGCCTTCGAGACGCTCGAGGAGATGCATCAGGCGCTCGACTTCCCCGAGCGCGTCGACGCTTATGAGGTGCGCACGCGCTACATCAAGTCGATCGGCAAGGGCCTGCTCAAGGTCATGTCCAAGATGGGCATCTCGACCTATCAGTCCTATTGCGGCGCGCAGATCTTCGACGCGGTCGGTCTGTCGAAGGAGTTCGTCGACAAGTACTTCTCGGGCACCGCGACGCCGGTCGGCGGCGTCGGCCTCGCAGAGGTCGCGGAAGAGACGGTGCGCCGTCACACGCTCGCCTTCTCGGACGTTCCGATCCTGCGATCGGCGCTCGACGTCGGCGGCGAGTACGCCTACCGCATCCGCGGCGAGGACCACGCCTGGACGCCGAACTCGGTCGCTAACCTTCAGCACGCGGTGCGCACGCGCTCCTACGCCAAGTACGAGGAGTTCGCCCGCGACCTCAACGAACAGTCCGAGAAGCTCTTGACGCTGCGCGGCCTGTTCCGCGTGAAGAACGCCAAGGAGCGCGGCCGCGATCCCGTCGCCGTCGACGACGTCGAGCCGGCGGCCGAGATCGTGAAGCGGTTCGTCACCGGGGCGATGTCGTTCGGCTCGATCAGCCGCGAGGCGCATGAGTCGCTCGCCATCGCCATGAACCGGATCGGCGGCAAGTCGAACACCGGCGAGGGCGGCGAGGAGCCGGAGCGCTTCGTTCCGCTCGCGAACGGCGACTCGAAGCGCTCGGCCATCAAGCAGGTGGCCTCGGGCCGCTTCGGCGTGACCGCCGAGTACCTGGTCAACGCCGACATGATCCAGATCAAGGTCGCGCAGGGCGCCAAGCCCGGCGAAGGCGGGCAGCTGCCCGGCCACAAGGTCGACGCCGCGATCGCCAAGGTGCGCCGCTCGACCCAAGGCGTGGGTCTCATCTCGCCGCCCCCGCACCACGACATCTACTCGATCGAGGATCTGGCGCAGCTCATCTACGACCTGAAGAACGTCAATCCGGCGTCCGACATCTCGGTGAAGCTCGTCTCGGAAGTCGGCGTCGGCACGGTGGCGGCCGGCGTCGCCAAGGCGCGCGCGGACCACATCACGATCTCGGGCTTCGAGGGCGGCACCGGCGCGAGCCCGCTGACCTCGCTGAAGCATGCGGGCGGCCCCTGGGAGACCGGCCTCGCCGAGACCCAGCAGACGCTCGTCATGAACAAGCTGCGCGGCCGCGTCCGGCTGCAGGTCGACGGCGGACTGCGCACGGGGCGCGATGTGCTGATCGGCGCGCTGCTCGGGGCCGACGAGTTCGGCTTCTCCACCGCGCCGCTGATCGCGGCCGGCTGCCTGATGATGCGCAAGTGCCACCTCAACACCTGTCCGGTGGGCATCGCCACGCAGGATCCGGTGCTGCGCAAGCGCTTCAAGGGCACGCCCGAGAACGTCATCGACTATCTGTTCTTCGTGGCCGAAGAGGTCCGCGGGCTTCTGGCCGAGATGGGCTTCTCGAAGCTCGACGACGTCATCGGCCGCTCGGACCTGCTCGACAAGCGCGAGGCGATCAACCACTGGAAGGCGCGCGGCCTCGACTTCTCGAAGCTGTTCGCCAAGCCCGTGGTCGGGGCCGACGTCGCGATCCGCCATGCGGAGACGCAGGACCACCATCTCGAGAGCGTGCTCGACCGCGACCTGATCGCCGCCGCCGCGCCCGCGATCGAGCGCGGCGAGCCGGTGACGATCGAGCGAACCATCGCGAGCCGCAACCGCTCGGCCGGCGCCATGCTGTCCGGCGCGGTCGCCAAGGCCTACGGATCGGCAGGTCTGCCGGACGACACCATCACGGTGAAGCTGACCGGCACCGCCGGCCAGTCGTTCGGCGCGTTCCTCGCCGCGGGCGTGACCTTTGACCTCACGGGCGAAGCCAACGACTATGTCGGCAAGGGCCTCTCGGGCGGCCGCATCATCGTGCGGCCGGCCAAGAACGCCGGCATCGTGGCCGAGGAGTCGATCATCGTCGGCAACACGGTGCTCTACGGCGCGATCGAGGGCGAGTGCTACTTCCGCGGCGTCGCCGGCGAGCGCTTCGCTGTCCGCAACTCCGGCGCGATCGCGGTCGTCGAGGGCTCCGGCGACCATGGCTGCGAATACATGACCGGCGGCGTGGTCGTGGTGCTCGGCAAGACCGGCCGCAACTTCGCGGCGGGCATGTCGGGCGGCGTCGCCTATGTGCTCGACGAGGCCGGCGACTTCGCCGCGCGCTGCAACCTCTCGATGGTCGATCTCGAGCCGGTGCCGGAGGAGGAGGAGCTCATGCAGGAGCTCCACCACCACGGCGGCGACCTCGAGTTCAAGGGCCGTATCGAGGTCGACCCGGACATGACGCGCCACGACGAGGACCGGCTGAAGCAGCTGATCACCGCGCACCACGTCCACACCGAGTCGACCCGCGCCAAGCAGATCCTCGACAACTGGGCCGACTACCGGTCGAAGTTCGTCAAGGTGATGCCGGTCGAGTACCGCAAGGCGCTGCGCGAGATGGAGAAGGCGCGCGCGCTGCAGGCGGCTGAGTGAGGCGGAACGCCCACTGGCGCAGCATTTCCGCAGGGCCTATGGAGGCCCTGCGGGACACGTCTTCAGAAATGATCTAATTCGTCATCGGCGCGTCCGCTTTCGGGTGGACCGCGTCGACGCCGGCCTGAGGCCGTGCGTTGCAAAGGGCCTCCGGCGGAGACCAAAATGGGCAAGGTCACTGGTTTTCTTGAGATCGAACGGCAGGAAGCGCGCTATCAGCCCGCCTCCGACCGCATCCGTCATTTCCGGGAGTTCACCCTCCCGCTGTCGGACGCCGAGGTCGCCAAGCAGGCCGCGCGCTGCATGGATTGCGGCATTCCGTTCTGCCATGGGCCGCAGGGCTGCCCGGTCAACAACCAGATCCCGGACTGGAACGATCTCGTCTACGCCGACGACTGGCAGGAGGCCGCGCGCAACCTGCATTCGACCAACAATTTTCCGGAGTTCACCGGCCGCATCTGTCCCGCGCCTTGCGAGGAAGCCTGCACGCTGAACCTCGAGAACACGCCGGTCGCGATCAAGACGGTCGAGCAGGCGATCGCCGACAAGGCGATCGCTGCGGGCTGGGTGAAGCCCGAGCCGCCGGAGACCAAGACGGGCAAGCGCGTCGCGGTGGTGGGCTCCGGCCCCGCCGGCATGGCGGCGGCCCAGCAGCTCGCGCGCGCCGGCCACGACGTCCATGTCTATGAGCGCGAGCCAAAGGCCGGCGGCCTGATGCGCTACGGCATTCCCGACTTCAAGATGGAGAAGGGCCACATCGACTTCCGCGTGAAGCAGATGGAGGCCGAGGGCGTCACGTTCCACTACGGCGTGAACGTCGGCGTCACGACGCCGGTGCAGGAGCTCGTCGACGGCCACGACGCCGTGCTGTTCGCCGGCGGCGCCGAGGATCCGCGCAATCCTTCGCTTCCCGGTCAGGAGCTTACCGGCGTCCATTACGCGATGCCGTTCCTCGTTCAGCAGAACCGCCGCGTCGGCGACGAACGCTCGATCCCCGAGGCGCCGGTGAGCGCCGCAGGCAAGCACGTCGTGGTCATCGGCGGCGGCGACACGGCCAGCGACTGCGTTGGCACCTCGTTCCGCCAGGGCGCGATCACGGTCACGCAGATCGACATCCGCCCGGTGCCGCCGAAGATCGAGGACAAGCTCCTCACCTGGCCCTATTGGCCGATGAAGTTCCGCACCTCGTCGTCCCAGGCCGAGGGCGCGGAACGCGAATTCGCGGCCGTGACGCTCGGCATCGAGGGCGCGAAGGGCCGCGTCACGGGCATCAAATGCGCCCGCGCCGACGCCAAGCGCCAGCCGGTCCCGGGCTCGGAGTTCATCCTCAAGGCCGACCTCGTCTTCATCGCGCTCGGCTTCCGCGGGCCGTTGCTCGAGGGCCTGGTGCAGGAGTCGGGCGTGGCGCTCGACAAGCGCGGCGCCGTTCTCGCCGACGAGCAGAGCTACGTGACGTCGAACCCGAAGGTGTTCGCGGCCGGCGACATGCGCCGCGGCCAGTCGCTCGTCGTATGGGCGATCCGCGAGGGCCGGCAGGCCGCGCACGCGATCGACATCTTTCTGATGGGATCGACGACGCTGCCGAGGTGATCGGCCCTCGGCGAAGCGCGGCGAAAGCCGGGATCACGGGTCGGTAGAGACGCTCGAACCTTGCTCCGTCATGCCTCGGATCGTCCGGGGCATGACGAGCTTCTTCCTGAGATTGACCCCGGCGCTCAGCCCGGGATGACCGCCCCGGCTACCGTCCCTGCTGTTCGACCGGGCGTGGGTCGATCAGCGTCGCGGGCTGCGCCGTCTGCGCGGCCGGAGAGGCCTTGATCTCGGTCGTCTTCGGACCTGCGGGCGCAGGCTGCTCCGCGCCCGGCCAGCGGTGGTCGTCCATGCGGCCGGCGTCCGCCTCCATGCCTTCGCCGTTGACCAGCACCTTCGCGGCCGACTGCGAGGCGTCGCGCGCCGGGATCGGCATCGGCGTGGCGGCGGCGAGCGCGCCGCCCTGGCTCCGGCGCGGAGCCGTGAGAACCATGAGCGGGCTGGAGATCGGCCGCGGCTGCTCCGCGGTCGGCGCCGGCTGGATCGCGGTCGCGCCCGCTTCCGGGGCGATCGCCGCCATCACAGCGTCGGGCTGGACTGACTTCGGCTGGAAAACCTTGCGGATCTCCTGCTCGACGTAATGGGCGAGCTTGCGCGCGCCCGCCTTCGAGAAATGCACGCCGTCGTCGAGCCGGAGACGGCCGATCTGGCCGTCGAGCATCGGCCCGCTCTCCATGTAAAGGCCGTCCTCGTCGACGAAGCCCTCCCACACGTCCACGTAGGTCCCGCCCGCCGCCTCGACGCGCTCGCGGGCGATGGCGTTGATCGCGACGTGGTCGGCGGTGGCGCGCGTCGACTCGCTCGCCGTGAGGCCCGTCCAGAAGATCGGGATCTTGCGCTCCTTGAAGGGCGCGAGCACCGCGTCGATCCGCTCGGCATAGCGCTTGCGCCAGGCGTCGGAGAGGGGCGGCTCCTTTCGCATGTCGAGGAAGGGCTGTCGGTCGTTCACGCCCGCTTCGAAGACGGCGTAGGTCAACGGACCCTGGTCGAGAACTTTCCGGGCCTCGGCCACGACGTCGAAATAGTCGTCGCGCACCAGCCCGGAATTCGGCTTCACGATGCGCTTCACCGCAAGCTCGGGCGCGTCTGCAAAGCCCTCCTGCAAGCCGACCGCGAGCTGGTCCGCGATGCTGTCGCCGACGACGGCCACGAAGGTTGTGGGCTGGACGGGCGCCGGCGCGGGCGCGGCTCCCGGCTGAAGCGCCGCGGCGGCTCCGACGCTCGCCCCAGCAGCGGCGGCGGCCGCGGCGGCGCCTGGATCGGCCGGGATCGGAGCAGGCGGTCGGGCGGCGACTGCGGGACGACGACGCGGGGGACGCTTGGCCGGCCTGACCTCGACCGCGCCCTGGTCGGAGCGCTGGTCTGTGTCGGCGGAGCCGCCTCCGAAAAGGCGCTGGAAGAAGTTCAGGCTTCTCGGCCGCTCCACCTCGACCTCGCGCATCCGGCGCTGGGCGTTGCGGCGCGCGACGGCGTCACGGCTGTAGTAGCGCTGGCGTCGCTCGAAATAGGCGTCGTCGTCCTCGTCGTAGACCCGACGCTCGCGATAGACGCGCTCGCGCGGCGCGGCTTCGTAATAGCGCTGGGAATACCCTTGGGCGCGCGCTTCCCCGCCGGACCCTGCGAAGAGGGCCGCCAGCATGAACGCCGCGATCGCGCCGAGAGCGAGCCGTGTCATCTTCAAACGATAACACGGCCCCGCGCCGCGGGCCACCGAGGCGGGAAGACGGTCAACGGCCGGACTTCATCCGGCGCAGCAGCGAGACGCTGGCGTAGCCGTCCGGCAGGATGCCCTGCTGGCGCTGGTAGGAAATGATCGCGGTGCGGGTCGCCGGTCCGATCTTGCCGTCCGGCTCGCCGACGTCGTAGCCGCGCCGGGCGAGCAGCGCCTGAAGCTCGAAGCGGCCGGGCTCGTCGAGCGGCTTGTCGTGGTTCGGCCAGGGCGTCTGGATCGGGCCGCCGCCCCGGATGCGGTCGGAGAGATGCGCGACCGCGAGCGCGTAGCTGTCCGCGTTGTTGTAGCGCTTGATGACGCGGTAGTTCGACGTCGTCATGAAGGCCGGCCCGTTCGGCCCGCCGGGGCGGAACAGCTTGCCCTCCCCGCCCCCGCCGGTGACCTCCTGGCCCCAGCGGACGCCCGACTTCCAGCCGTGCTTTCTGAGATAGTTCGCCGTCGAGGCGAGCGCGTCGGCGGTCGAGCCCCAGATGTCGCGCTTGCCGTCGCCGTCGCCGTCGGCCGCGTAGGCCTTGAAGCTCGTCGGCATGAACTGGGTCTGGCCCATGGCGCCGGCCCAGGAGCCGATCATGTTCTCCGGCGCGACGTTGCCCTGCTGGAGGATCTGCAGCGCGGCGATTAGCTCCTTGCGGAAGAACTCCGGCCGCCGCGTCGCGCAGCAGGCGAGCGTCGCCAGCGCCTCGATGACGTTGTGGCCGCCCATCGAGGAACCGTAGTTGGTCTCCATGCCCCAGACGCCGAGCACGACATAGCGGTCGACCCCGTAGGTCCGCTCGATGCGGGCGAGCAGGTCGGCGTATTTCGCCGCGTTCGCCTTGCCGTTGGCGACGCGGGTGTCGGAGACCTGCGTGTCGATATAGACCGCGATCGACTGCTTGAACTCGAGCTGAGTGTTGGACTTGTCGATCGCCTCCTGGTCGACCTTGAGCCCACGGAAGGCCCGGTCGTAGAGCGCGGACGACACGCCCGCCTTCATGGCTTCCGGCTTCAGTCGCTGCACGTAGGCGTCGAAGCGCGCCTGCGACGATTGCGCGAAAGCCGACGCGGGCGCGCTCGCCGCAAGGGCGAGGCTCGCCGCGGCGATCGCAAGCACGGACCGGAGCCGGAAGGTCATTTGGCGTCTCCTTCGAGGCCGACGCTCTCGCGGCGGGTTAGCATCGAATTAACCAAGGATACGCGCGGAAGTTAGCTTTCGGTTAACCAAGGCTTCACGGACGCGTGGGCTTTACGACGGGCCGAAGCCTCCCACATACGCCCCCAAACTACGTGTCCATGACGGCCAATATACGGCCGCCGATCCCCGGAGCCCCGATGCCTGCCAAGAAGATCCGCAAGGCCGTGTTTCCCGTCGCCGGCCTCGGCACGCGTTTCCTGCCCGCCACCAAGGCGACCCCGAAGGAAATGCTGACCGTCGTCGACCGACCCGTCATCCAGCATGTGGTCGACGAGGCGAAGGCCGCAGGCATCGAGCACTTCGTGTTCGTCACCGGCCGCGGCAAGGGCGTGATCGAGGATCATTTCGACAAGAACTACGAGCTCGACGACACGCTCGCGCGCCGCGACAAGAAGGAGGCGATCGCGATCCTGAAGGAGCAGCTTCCGGCGGCCGGCACGACGAGCTTCACCCGCCAGCAGGAGCCGCTCGGCCTCGGCCACGCAGTCTGGTGCGCGCGCGACATCGTGGGCGACGAGCCCTTCGCGCTGATCCTCCCCGACATGCTGCATCTCGCCAAGAAGAGCTGCCTCGCCGAGATGATCGACGTCTATGACGAGGCCGGCGGCGGAAATGTCGTGGCGGTCTACGAGGTGCCGGACGACCAGACCCATCAGTACGGGATCGTCGGCCGGGGCGAGGACGTCGGCAAGGGCTTCGCCATGACCTCGATGGTCGAGAAGCCCAAGAAAGGCACGGCCCAGTCGAATCTGGCGATCTCCGGCCGTTACATTCTCCAGCCCGAGATCTTCGACCTGCTGTCGAAGCAGGAGCCGGGCGCCGGCGGCGAGATCCAGCTCACCGACTCGATGCTGAAGCTCGCCGACGCCCAGCCCTTCTCAGGCTTCCAGTTCTCCGGAAAGGTGTTCGACACCGGCTCGAAGCTCGGCTTCCTCGCCGCCAACGTCGCCTACGGCCTCGCGCGCGAAGAGGTTTCGGCCGATTTCCGGGCCGAGATCGAAGCGCTGCTGAAGGGCTGACGCTCGAACCCGCGACGGCGCCGGGCGCTGGAGCCCGGCGTTCAGCGCCGGAACTTAAGCCCGAACTCGACGATCGAGGCGACATAGTCGGCGCCCTGGGCGGTGCTGTCCATCCAGACGCGATCGAATTTGCCGGTCAACGCGACGTTGCGGTTGATCTTGTATTCGAAGCCGAGGCCGGCGGTGAGCTGGTCCTGCGTCAGCTTCGCGCCGCCCTTGTATTCAGCGCGGTCGAACGCGAGCCGGGCGGTTCCGATGAAGTTCCGGCGAAACTGGTGCTCGATCGACAGCTCGCCGCTGCGGTCGAGGATGCCGCTCGAATTGACGAGACTGGTCTCCTGCAGGCTCGTCCGCACGGTTCCCCGAACGGTGGTGAGTGCGGTCGGGGTCCAGGCGACGTTGCCGTCGATCAGCACGCCCTCGACGGGCTTCAGCCCGCCGTCCTTGGGCGTCTGGCGGCCATAGCCGAGGCCGAGCTCGCCCGTGACCAGCCGCCCGGCCTCGAACTGCGCGCCGCCGCGCACCGCGAAGCCGTCCGAGCCGAGGTGGCGCAGACCGGTGTTGTCGATCTTCTGGTCGTAGTCGCGGGTGTCGACCGAGGTCTCCACGAAGGGCTGCAGCTTCGGCGACAGGTCGTAGGAGGCGCGCAGCCGCGCCTGATAGCTGTTGTAGGCGCGATCGGAATTGTCGCGCATGTCGTCGCCGGTGACCGGGTCCGGATTGGTGAGCTTGGAATCCTTGACCGTGTACCGGTCGACCAGGCCGTCGAGCCGGAGGCTCAGCCGGTTGAAGCGCTGGGCGACGCCGAGCGTCGCGCCGACGGAGCGCGAGATCTCGTCGCCCTTGATGCCGCTCGTCTCAGGGTCGCCAGGCTGCGAGGCGATGACGGAGCCGCGCAACTGCGCGTTGATCTGGGTGCGCTCGCTGATGTCGAGCCGTCCCGACAGCGCGGCGTTCAGGTCCGGCTCGTAGCCCGGCCGGACGCTTTCATATCTGCGGATCTGGGCGCTCGATTCGAAGTCGAGCGCGTGACGCGACCAATTCGACTGCGCGTCGAGCTCGCCCTTCAGGCGGACGAACCCCGACCCCTTTGCGCTCCCGTCGACGCGGTTCGGGTTGTCGTCGTATCCGGCGGCGGTCTCGAGGCTCGGCCGCAGCGTGAAGGCGCCGGCCGTCACCCCCGTCGGCGCATAGGCGTCGTCGACGGGCGAGGCCGGGCGACGCAGGCGCGTGCGGTCGAAGCCGCCAGGACCCGCGGCGAGCGGATCGGCGAGATAGGACGGGGCGATCGGGGCCGTGCGTTCGCCTTCGCCCTCGGGCGTCGCGGGCTCGCCATAGCCGCCGCCCGCAAGCGTTCCGGGATCTGCAGGTTCGACGCCGAAATCCCCGCCCGCGAGCGGGGTCGGCGAGGCGGGGGTCTGACCGTAGTCGCCGCCCGCCAGCCCGTCCTGCGTCGCGGCCTGGGGCGTGGAGCGGCCTCCGGCCGCGGGTCGTCCGCCCTGCACCGGCAGACCGAGCGTACGCTCGTCGAGACGGCGCAACGGCTCTCCAGAACTCTGCGCGCGCGCGTCCCCGACGACCGCGACGGCCGAAGCGAGGAGAACGGCGCGGAAGATCGCCCGGCGCGACATGACGTCCTTGACTGTTCGCGGGGACGGCTGCGCCGGCCGGCGCGATGCGGCATGGTTAACGATCCTCGCCGGACGTGGTTAATATTCCCTTTCGCGTCATGCCTTTGCGGGGCCGCCATGCGGCGTCGTATGTGGGCGCACGGATGCGCGGGCGAGACGTCGTGTGGTACAACCCTCGCGACGCCTTTCGCGCGATTGTTTTTCGGGAGCACCACCGTCCATGAACCAGCCGCTTCGCCAGCCGGCCGACGCGCCCGCCGCTCCGACGCACTTCCGCAGCGCCGACGCGACGCGCGCGCGGGTCGAGGCGATCGCGTCGGCGGTCCGCACGATCGAGATCGAGCAGGCAGGCCTGGCGAGCCTCGGCGGCGCTTTGAAGGGCGCGCTCGGCGTCTCCTTCGCGGCCGCCGTCGAGATCATCGCCGGCTCGAACGGCCGGGTGATCGTCAGCGGCATGGGCAAGAGCGGCCATGTCGGGCGCAAGATCGCCGCCACGCTCGCCTCCACCGGCACGCCGGCCTTCTTCGTGCATCCGGCCGAGGCGAGCCATGGCGACCTCGGCATGATCACGTCCGACGACGTCGTGCTGGCCCTGTCCTGGTCGGGCGAGACGGCCGAGCTGCGCGACATGCTGCACTACGCCACCCGCTTCCGCGTGCCCGTCGTCGCCGTCACCTCGAAGGTCGACAGCGCGCTCGGCCGCGCCGCCGACGTCGTGCTGATCCTGCCGCGCGTCGGCGAAGCCTGCCCGCACGGCCTTGCTCCCACCACCTCGACCACCATGCAGCTCGCGCTCGGCGACGCGCTGTCCGTGGCGCTGCTCGAGGGCCGCCAGTTCACGCCCGGCGACTTCAAGCGCTTCCACCCCGGCGGCAAGCTCGGCGCCGTGCTCGCCTTCGTGCGCGACGTCATGCATGTCGGCCCGGCGGTCCCGCTGGTCGGCGCCGGCACGAAGATGTCCGAGGCGCTCATCGTCATGTCGCAGAAGAGCTTCGGCTGCGTGGGCGTGACGGACGAGACCGGAGCGCTTCTCGGCATCGTCACCGACGGCGACCTGCGCCGCCACATGGGCCCGCGGCTGATCGAGGCCCGCGTCGACGAGGTCATGAGCCGCTCCCCCCATACGATCGCGCCCGACGACCTCGCGGCCGGCGCGATGAGCGAGCTTCAGGGCCGCGCGATCACCGCGCTGTTCGTGGTGGAGAACGGCCGCCCGGTCGGCCTCGTCCACATCCACGACCTGCTGAAGCTCGGGATCGCCTGAGCGGCGGTGAAGCGCGCGAACCTGCGCGCTTCACCGGGCCTTAACTCCAAATCTTCACCATGCCGCCCGACGGCCGCCTCGCACCCGAGCGCGCCTTGAGGACCGGACATGGATTTCGCCACTATAATTGGCTTCGTGGGCGGCATCGGCGTGCTGTCCTTCCTGATCCACGAGGGCGGCGGCCTCGAGCGCTATTACTCCGAACACGCCGTGATCGTGATTTTCGGCGGCTCGATCACCGCCACGCTGATCCGCTTCGAGCTCGGCGCCTTCCTGTCCTCGTTCCCCACCGCGCTCAAGACCGTGTTCGGCTTCGGCGGCAGCCACGCCAATCCGCGCGACCTGATCGCCGAAATCGCCGACATGGCGAACATCGTGCGCAAGTCCGGCCCGGTCGGCCTCGACAAGGCGACGCCGCACGACAAGTTCCTGGCCAAGGGCGTGCGCTACGTCGCCGACGGGTTCGACGAGAACTTCATCCGCGAGACGCTCGAGCGCGAGCGCGACCTTCACCTCCACCGCGTCGAGATGGCCGGCAAGGTGTTCCGCGGCATCGGCGACTGCGCCCCGGCGTTCGGCATGATCGGAACGCTCATCGGCATGGTGCAGATGTTCGCCGAAATGTCGGACCCGTCGAAGCTCGGCGTGTTCATGGCCATCGCGCTGCTCGCGACGCTTTACGGCGCGGTCGTGGGCAACTTCTTCTTCCTCCCGATCGCCGACAAGCTGAACATCAAGTTCGCCCATGAGGAGCTGAACCAGACGCTCGTCATCGACGGCGTGCTGCAGCTGCGCGCCGGGAAGAGCCCCGCCGTCATCAAGGAAATGCTGATCGCCTACCTGCCCGAGAAGCAACGCGCCGACCTGATGGAAGCGGCCGCCTGAAATGGCCAAGAAGAAACACGCCGACCACGGCGGCGGCCACGGCTGGTTCGTGACCTTCGCCGACCTCATGGGTCTGCTGATGGCCTTCTTCGTCGTGCTCGTCGCCTTCTCGACGCAGGACAAAAAGAAAATGTCGATCGTCGCCGGCTCGATGCGCGAGGCCTTCGGCACCCAGAAAACGATCATCGCCGACGGCATCATCGACATCGGCGGCTCGCCGGCCCGCACCGAGCTCAAATACAACGAGGCGCGGAGCCCGGAAGAGACCTCCGACCTCGCCGGGCCGCTCTCGGCGAGCCGCGCCGACACCGAGGCCGCGGCCCGCGGCTACGCCCGCGCCGCCGCGACGCTGCGCCAGGCGCTGCGCTCCATGCCCGAAATCGCCGACATGTCGAGCCAGATCGTCGTCGAAAGCTCGACCGACGGCGTCTCGATCGCGATCGTGGACGAGGACGGACGGTCGATGTTCCCCGCCGGCTCCTCGACGCCGTCCCGCCGGGTCGTCGACGCGCTCGCCGCCGTCGCGCCGTCGCTGCGCGCGCTGAACTATCCGATCGCGATCTCGGGCCACACCGCCGCCGGCGTCTCGGAAGCCTCCAACGTCGACCCGTGGAAGCTCTCGGCCGACCGGGCGAGCGCGGTGCGCGGCCTGCTCGCCTCGGCCGGCGTTCCGGACGCGCGCTTCCGCAGCGTCGTCGGGCGCTCGTCGACCGAGCCGATGTTCCCCGACGCCCCGCAGATCGCCGCCAACCGCCGCGTGACGATCTCGCTGACCGCGGCGCCGGGCGTCGTGCCGATGAATCTCAAGCCCTGAGACGGCCTCAGCCGCGCTGCGGCAAGACGAAGATCGCGAGCGCGACCACGAGCCAGGCCGCGAGCCCGCCCAGCACCGCGAGCCGGTAGTCCAGCTTTCCGATGAGCAGCCAGCAGGCGCCGAGGAAGGCGAGATAGGCCGGGATCGTTTTCGCCCCGGCGAGGCACGCGGTCCGAAATCCTTCCGGGTCTCCCTTCGAGCCGACGGCCAGCAGCGCGATCAACGCGAAGGTCGGCGCGAGCGGCAGGATGCCCGGCAGCACGTCTCCCTTCTTCGAAGCCAGCACGATCAGCGCGGTCACGAGGCCGCCGAGCGCGCCCTTCCAGATGACGTCCACGGCCGCGCCCTCCGTTCCGAGAAGGGCCGACCATAGGCCGGAGGGACGGACGGGACCACGCCCGACCGCCCCGCCGGCCGTCATTCAGCGGAACAGCCCGAGGTCGATCGCCTCCGCCATCGCGGCGAAGCCCTTGTCGTTCGGGTGCAGCCGGTCGCCATAGTCGTAGGCCGGCCGGATCCTGGTCGGGTTCTTCGGATCGGCGAGCGCCGTCTCGAAGTCCACCACGCCGTCGAAGGCGTCGGTCGAGCGGATCCAGGCGTTGACCTTCTGGCGCACGACCTCGCCCTCCTCGGTGTAGTAGCCCGGGAAAACCGTGCCCTCGAACGGGGTCAGGGTCGCGCCGAACACCTTGATCCCGTGGGAGCGGGCGCGCGCCGCGAGCTGGGCGAGGCTGTCGATGATCAGCTTGGCCTTGGTGGGCGGCTCGCCCTCCCCGCCCGGCTGGCCGATGTCGTTGATGCCGAGCAGAACGATCATGTGCGTGACGTTCGGCAGGCTCAGCACGTCGCGGTCGAAGCGCTCCTGCGCATTGTCGCCGAACTGGGGCAGGCTCTCGACCACATGGCCGTTGCCGCTGATGCCGGCGTTGGCGACGGCGAACGGCATGCCGGCGCGCGCGAGGCGCTTGGCCAGCAGGTCCGGCCAGCGCTTGTCGCTGTCGAGCGTGATCATGTAGCCGTCGGTGATCGAGTCGCCGAAGGCCACGATCGTGCCGCGCCCCTTGCGGGAGAGCACGTCGACGCCGGTGAGGAAGTAGCGGCTCGCGGTCGTGGCGGCGCCGTTGAGCGCGGACGCTCCCGTCTGGTCGCCGGCCGCGACGTAGGAGGTCTGGACGCCCAGGTCATGGGCGGTCGCCGGACCTTCGGCGTCTTCGAGGAACAGGCTCACCGCGAGGTCCTGACGCGCCGGCACGTCGAACGCGACGGGGTCGCTGATCGCCGAGCCGCCCGGCTGGATGAGGATCCCCTTCCCGCCGTTGAACCGCGCCTCGACCACGCCGCCCTCGACCGATCCGCCCGAACCCGCGCGGCCGATGGTGGCGCGGCCGATCTTGAGCGGCCGGTCGCCATAGAGGTTGGAGATCCGCAGCTGCGCGGCGTCGCCCGCAAGGCTGGTCTGAAGGACGGTGCGGACGGTGTCTCCGTCGAGCCCGCCGGTCGGCGTGTCGGCCTCCGGCTGTCCCCAGCCGGGGCTCGCCGACCAGGTGGCGAACCAGCGCGCCTCCTGCGCCTCGACCGGCGCGGCGCCAAGCGTCGCGCCGAGGGCCGCCGCGCAAAGCAATGAACGAAGTCGAACTCCTACCGAATGCTTCATCGTTTCCTCCCGGGGGGCGTTGTTCGCCCTCTCACGGACAAAACGTCGCACGTACGTCTCGACTTGAACAGACACATTCTGGTCGGACGACCACCTGATTTCCGCCGCATGTCGGGCGGCGCTTCGCGCGCGGTCCACACGGTTCCGCTCCAAAGGCCTTGGCCGTCGGCCGCGCGCGGCCTAACACTTTCGAGGCTCCGCCGCGGGGCCTTCGTCGGTTTTGGAAGGCGTCATGACGAGCTTGGAGTCCGGCCGCACACGTCCGTCGCCGCTCATTTGGGTCGTGGGCGCCGTCGTCGCGGTCGCCCTGTTGGTTTCCGTGATCGATCCGCTCGTCCGGCCATTGGTTCATGGCCATGTCGATGGCCGTGGGCTCTCGCCGATCTGGGCGCTGCCGCTCGTCGGAATGCTGGGATCGATCGCCGTCCTGCCGCTCGCGGCGCCCCACTTCTGGCACCACCATTACGGCAAGGTCTCGGCCTTCTGGGCGCTGGCGCTGCTGATCCCCTTCGCCGCGACCCAGGGCCCCGGCGCGGTGGCGTCGGAAGTCGTTCACGCCGCCGCGCTCGAATACATCCCCTTCATCGTGTTGCTGTTCTCGCTCTTCACGATTTCGGGCGGCCTTCTGGTGAAGGGCAACATCCACGGCTCGCCGGCGGTGAACGCCGGGCTGCTGGCGATCGGCACCCTGCTTGCGAGCGTCATCGGCACCACCGGCGCGTCCATGGTGCTGATCCGCCCGCTGCTGCGCGCCAACGACAATCGCCGCCACAACGTCCATGTCGTGGTGTTCTTCATTTTCCTCGTGTCGAACATCGGCGGCTCGCTGACGCCGCTCGGCGACCCGCCGCTGTTTCTCGGCTTCCTGCAGGGGGTCTCGTTCTTCTGGACCACGACGCATCTCGCCGCCGAGACCGGCTTCATGGTCGTGACGCTGCTCGTCATCTTCTATCTGCTCGACCGCTGGCTCTACGGTCGCGAGGAGCACGCGCCGAAGCCCGATCCCACGCCGGACAGCCGGGTGCGGCTCGTCGGCCTCCAGAACCTGCCGCTGCTGGCCGGCGTCGTCGCCGCGATCCTGATGAGCGGAGTTTGGAAACCGGGGATCGAGCTCGATCTCTGGGGCACGCATGTCGGGCTGCAGTCGCTGGTTCGCGACGCGATCCTGATCGCGCTCGCGCTCATCTCGCTGAAGATCACCCCGACGGAGGTGCGCGAGGCGAACGGCTTCGACTGGGAGCCGATCAAGGAGGTAGCGAAGCTGTTCGCGGGCATCTTCGCGACGCTCATTCCGGCTCTGCTGATCCTCAAAGCCGGGACGGAAGGCGCCGCCGCGCCGCTGGTCGCGCTCGTGTCCGACGAGAGCGGGAGCCCGCGCGACGAAATCTATTTCTGGATGACGGGCCTTCTGTCGAGCGTGCTCGACAACGCCCCCACCTATCTCGTGTTCTTCAACCTCGCGGGCGGAAACGCGCAGGAGCTGATGGGCCCGCTGGCGTCCACCCTCGCCGCGGTGTCGAGCGGCGCGGTGTTCATGGGGGCGCTGACCTATATCGGCAACGCCCCCAACTTCATGGTGCTGGCGATCGCGCGGAACCGCGGCGTGAAGATGCCGAGCTTCTTCGGCTACATGGCCTGGAGCTTCGGCGTCCTCGGCCCGTGCTTCCTGCTCGCGACCTGGCTGTTCTTCCTCTGACGCTCTAAGCGTTGATGCCCGTCATCGAGGCCTGCGGGTAGCGGGCTCCGATGACCTTCGACGGGTCGAAGGCGACGTCGAGGACCGCGACTTCGTCGGGCGTCAGCTCGACCTTGGCGGCGTCGATGTTCTGCATCAGCCATGTGCGGCGCTTGGTGCCGGGGATCGGGATCGCGTCCGGCTGCTTGGCCAGAACCCAGGCAAGCGCGATCTGCGCCGGTTCGCACTCCCGTTCGGCGGCCAGATCCTTCACGCGTTCGACGAGTTCGGCGTTCGCCTCCCCGGCCTCGCCGTAGAAGCGCGGATCGATGAGGCGAAAGTCGCCCGCCGCGAGGTCGCCCCGCTGCGGGACCGAGCCCGTGAGGAAACCGCGGCCAAGCGGCGAATAGGGCACGAAGGTCACGCCGAGCTCGCGGCAGGTCGCGATCTGGTCGCTCTCGGGATCGCGCGCCCAGAGCGAATACTCGGTTTGAAGCGCAGCGACGTGGTGGGTCTCGCAGGCCCGGCGCAGCGTCGCGGAGGTCACTTCCGAGAGGCCGATCGCCTTGACCTTGCCGTCCCAGACGAGTTCGGCCATCGCGCCGACGACGTCGTCGATCGGCGTCTCGCCGGTGAAGCGGTGGCAGTAATAGAGGTCGATGGCCTCGACGCCGAGCCGCTTCAGCGACGCCTCGCAGGCCTGTTTGATATAGGCGGGCGAATTGTCGATCCGGCGGTCCGCCGGGTTCGCGCCGCGCACGATCGCGAACTTTGTTGCGACCAGAAGGTCGTCGGCGCGTTCTTTCAGGAACCGACCCACCAGCTCTTCGTTGTGTCCCGCGCCATACATGTCGGCGGTGTCGAAGAAGGTGACGCCATAGTCGGCTGCGGCGTGCAGGGTCTCCATGCTCTCATGGTCGTCGCGAACGCCGTAGAATTCGGACATGCCCATGCAGCCGAGGCCAATTTCGGAGACGAGTCGGCCCGTGCGGCCGAGCGGACGCTGTTTCATCTGAGCTGCCTGTCGAGTAGTTTGGGGGAAACCGGGCGGAGACGAAAAACTTCCATCCGACCGGCGGCAGGTGTAAACTACACCGTACCGTTTACACACGTCAAGGCGTAGCGTCATGGAATCCGGAGATCGCGGGGCGAACGAGGCGGGCCCGCCGGCCGCGCCCACGGGTCCCGGCCGCGCCTCAAAGCGCGACCAGATCGTCGCGGCGGCGCGCGAGCTCTTCCTTGCGCACGGCTACGGCGCGACCAGCATGGACGCGGTCGCGCGCGACGCGCCGGTCTCCAAGCGCACGCTCTACAATCACTTCGAGAGCAAGCAGGCGCTGTTTCTCGCCGTGCTGCGGATCTCCTGGGCGAATCTGTCCGAAGCTCCGCCGGTCCGCCCCGAGGACGACGTCCGCGACACGCTGCGCGGCTATGTGGCCCGGCTCGAGGAGCATTGGCGCCATCCCGACGTTCTGCCGTTCCTGCGCCTGCTCATCGCCGAGGGAACGCGCTTTCCGGAGCTGTCGGACATCTACTACCAGGCCGGCAAGGCTCCGGCGGTCGCGGAGCTGACCGGCTATTTCGAGGGCAAGGCCGACGCGCTCGGGCTGACCGCCGAGGCGCGCGCCGTGCAGTTTCTCGGCATGGTCAAGGAAGCGCTGTTCTGGCCGCGGGTGCTCGGCTTCCCGCCGGCCAAGGATCGCGACGCGGTCGTCGACGCGGCGATCGCGCGCCTCGTGGACTGAACGAAAAAAGCCCCCGGAGGGAGCCGGGGGCCAGAAGTAGGCTCCAGAAGATCTAGGGCCGCGCGGACGCGGCCCCCGAAAGCGTCACTCCGCGGCTTCGCGGAACTCCTGCGGGCCGGCGGCGCGGACCTCGTCGTCCACATGGCCCTCATAGGTGCGGAAGTTCGCTTGGAACATGCCGCGAAGCTTGGCGGCCGCCGCGTCATAGGCCGCCTTGTCGGCCCAGGTGCGGCGCGGCCGCAGGATCGACGCGTCGACGCCCTCGACCTCGTTCGGAACCTCGAGGCCGAAGAAACGCTCGGCGCGGAACTCGGCGTCCTTAAGCGAGCCGTCGAGCGCAGCCGTCAGCAGCGCGCGCGTCGCCTTGAGCGAGATGCGCTTGCCCGAGCCGAAGCCGCCGCCGGTCCAGCCGGTGTTGACCAGCCAGCAATCGACGCCGTGTTCGGCGATCAGGCTCTTGAGCAGCTCGCCATAGACCGCGGCGTTGCGGGGCATGAAGGGCGCGCCGAAGCAGGTGGAGAACGTCGCCTGCGGCTCGGTCACCCCCTTCTCGGTGCCCGCGACCTTGGCGGTGTAGCCCGAGAGGAAGTGGTACATCGCCTGCGCGGGCGTGAGCTTCGAGATCGGCGGCAGCACGCCGAAAGCGTCGCAGGTCAGCATCACGATGTTCTTCGGATGGCCGGCCTTGCCCGTCTCGTTCGCGTTCGGGATGAACTTGAGCGGATAGGCGACGCGGGTGTTTTCGGTCTTCGAGACGTCGTCGAAGTCGGGCTCGCGCGTGTCGGCCGAGAGCGGCACGTTCTCGAGGATCGCGCCGAAACGATGCGCGGCCGCGAAGATCTCGGGCTCGGACTCGGCCGTGAGGCGGATCGTCTTCGCGTAGCAGCCGCCCTCGAAGTTGAAGATGCCCTCCGGGCCCCAGCCATGCTCGTCGTCGCCGACGAGCGCGCGGGCGGGATCGGCCGAGAGCGTCGTCTTGCCCGTTCCCGAAAGGCCGAAGAACACGGCGCTCGAGCCGTCCTCGCCGACATTCGCCGAGCAGTGCATCGGCATGACGCCCTTCTTCGGCAGCAGGTAGTTCAGGAAGGTGAAGACCGACTTCTTCATCTCGCCAGCGTAGGAGGTGCCGCCGATCAGCACGATCCCCTGCGTGAAGTCGACCGCGATGATCGTGCCGCCGCGCGAGCCGTGCCGGGCGGGATCAGCGGTGAAGCTCGGGAAGTCGAGGATCGTGAGCTTCGGAACGAAACCCTCGAGTTCGTCGCGCTTGGGCTGGATGAGCATCGTGGCGATGAACATCGAGTGCCAGGCGTATTCGGTGTAGACGCGCACGGGCAGACGATGCCCGGCGTCAGCGCCGCCATAGAGATCCTGGGCGAAGAGCTCCCGGCCCTGAGCATGGGCCAGGAAGTCCTGCCGCAGGTTCTCGAACTGCTCGGGCGTCATCGACGCGTTGGTGGTCCACTCGACCTCGTTCTCGGTCGACTCGTCGCGCACCACGAACTTGTCCTTGGGCGAGCGGCCGGTGTGGACGCCCGTCTCGGCCGTCAACGCGCCAGAGGCCGAAAGCTGCGCTTCGCCACGACGCACCGCGCGCTCCACGAGGACCGCCGCAGGCAGGTTCCAGTTCACGCCGCCCAGCTTCTCGAAGCCGAAGGCTTCGGCGCCGTGCGACGCGTTCCATACGCCCGTCTGTCGCAATTCCAAGTCCTCCGTGTGGACGCCGCCGAACTCGTTCGCGGTGGCAGAAGTCATTTCGGGTCATCCTCACGAAACAGCGAAAATCGGCGC
This sequence comes from Chenggangzhangella methanolivorans, assembly GCF_042648545.1. Lineage (NCBI taxonomy): Bacteria > Pseudomonadati > Pseudomonadota > Alphaproteobacteria > Hyphomicrobiales > Methylopilaceae > Chenggangzhangella > Chenggangzhangella methanolivorans. The sequence goes on along the minus strand of NZ_JBHRXS010000012.1, from coordinate 62,087 downwards.
GATCATGACAAGACGTCATGAAGCGGTGGGCGACGGCGGACCAAAATGCCCTTTTGGGCCTCCGCGACGCTAAAATCGCGTCAGCATCCCTGCCCTATCATTCAATCCGCCTGACAGGCGCATTTAATACCGATGAACAACCATAGCGTCATCGGCTTTTCGTATGAGGCGGTGAATTTTATCGATCGTCGCCGGCGAGAGGAGCCGCAACGGCGTCTCCGCCGCCGCGTCGCCGGCGCGTCATCCGGCCGCCGTCTTCGCCCTCGCCTCGCCCACAAGCGCCACCAGCGCCTTGCGGACGTCGCCGGCGGTGGCGGCGGGAGACGGGAACGGCAGGTAGCGGGCCTCGCCCGCCAGGCCGATCTCGCAGCCGAGCGGATCGCAGCCCTCGAAGCGCCATGCGCCGTCGGCCGCGCCGAGGAGCGCGGTGGCGTAGAGCCGCGTCGCGTCGGTGTGATCCTCGTTCATGTGCTCGACGATGCCCGCCTCCGCCTCGAGGAGCGACGCAGCCCCCGAGGTCTCGGTCCGCAGCCGATCCCAGTTGAGATCGACGATCCGTCCGAAGCCGGCGACGAGATGCGCGCCTTCGGGGGAAAGGCGCAGCATGTGGAAGTCGTCGAAGTCGAAATAGCCGCCGCTCTCGGGCTGACGCGCGAGCCAGCGCGCGCGGTGGCCTTCCTTGTCGATCGCCTCGCAGACGCCGAACAGCGTCACGCGCGGGTGGGCGAGCGGATCGCCCTGCCCCACGTCGGCGCACAGCACGCTCGCGCGCGGATCGGCCTTCAGGTTTCGCGTGTGGCGCGCGAGATCCGAGACGAGCAAAAGCGGCGCGCCGTCCGGGGCGGTCGCCATTGCGACGAGAGAGACGTAAGGTCGCCCGGTCCCGGCGTCGACGGTCGCAAGGCTCGCGCGCCTGGCGGAACGCAGCAGCGCGCGCGCGGAGGCCACAGGATCGAAAGCCGGCGCCGCAGGGGACGACGGCTGCGCGACGTTCAACTCAGTCATGGATCGGTCCTTCGGATGCCGGCCCCTGTCAAAATCGAGGGAACCGCCTGAATTTCTTGGGGCGAACGCCCGAGCGTCACATTTCAGCCACGCCGGCCCGGTTCAAGCCGCACAGTCTATGCTATAGAAGAAGGCGCCATGCCGACGATCGCCCTGGTCGACGACGACCGAAACATCCTCACGTCCGTCTCCATCGCGCTTGAAGCCGAGGGTTACAGGATACAGACCTACAATGACGGCGCGACCGCGCTCGAAGGTCTTCGCTCGACCCCGCCGGATCTCGCCATCTTCGACATCAAGATGCCGCGCATGGACGGGATGGAGCTTCTGCGGCGCCTGCGCCAGAAGTCCGAGCTGCCGGTGATCTTCCTCACCTCGAAGGACGAGGAGATCGACGAGCTGTTCGGCCTCAAGATGGGCGCGGACGACTTCATCCGGAAGCCGTTCTCGCAGCGCCTCCTGGTCGAGCGCGTCAAGGCGGTGCTGCGGCGCGCGAGCGCCAAGGATCCGACGGCCCCCGGCGGCGCGGTCAAGGGCCCGGACTCCAAGGCCCTCGAGCGCGGCCAGCTGATGATGGACCCCGAGCGCCACACCTGCACCTGGAAGGGCGAGGCGGTGACGCTCACCGTCACCGAGTTCCTGATTCTGCAGGCGCTCGCCATGCGCCCGGGCGTCGTGAAGAGCCGCAACGCCCTGATGGACGCGGCTTATGACGACCAGGTCTATGTCGACGACCGCACCATCGACAGCCACATCAAGCGGCTGCGCAAGAAGTTCAAGGCGGTCGACGACGACTTCGACATGATCGAGACGCTCTACGGCGTCGGCTACCGCTTCAAGGAGACCTGAAGCGCGATCCGTATCGCCATGTGGAACCGGACTGCGTGTTTCGAGGCGCCCCTGCCGGGCGTCCTCGGCATGAGAACTTTTTGTGCTATCCGATACTCCCACGGTCCTCATGCTGAGGAGCGCGCCGCTGGCGGGCGTCTCGAAGCACCTCGTCCGGTTCCGCAGCGTCGAACGTCGATAAGCCCATGAGCGTCGAAGCCGAGCGCGCCGACGAGATTCCCCAGACGGAGAGCGAGGACGAGGTCCGCAAGGAGCCGCTCGGCCGGCGCGTCCGCGGCTGGCTGACGGCCGCCCGGCTCGTCGGCTTCTCCAGCCTCACGCGGCGTATCCTGGTGCTGAACCTCGCCGGCCTCGTCGCGCTGGTCTCGGGGATCCTCTACCTCAACCAGTTCCGCGCAGGCCTCATCGACGCCCGCGTCCAGAGCCTGCTGATCCAGGGCGAGATCATCGCCGGCGCGATCGCCTCCTCGGCGACGGTCGAGACCAACCAGCTCTACGTCGACCCCGACAAGCTGCTCGAGCTTCAGCTCGGCCAGACCGCCTCGCCCGGCGAGGAAGGGCTGCAGAGCCTCGAATTCCCGATCAATCCGGAGCGGGTCGCGCCGGTGCTGCGGCGCCTCGTGACGCCGACCCGCACCCGCGCGCGCATCTACGATCGCGACGGCGCGCTGCTGCTGGACAGCCGCTCGCTCTACGCCCGCGGCGACATCCTGCGCTTCGACCTGCCGCCGCCCACCACCCGGGAGCCGAGTTTTCTCGAACGCGCGGGCCACTTCCTGACGGGGCTGTTCCGCCGGACCGACCTGCCGCTCTATCCCGAGCTCGGCGCCGCCAACGGGCGCGGCTATCCGGAGGTGTCGAAGGCGCTGTCGGGCTCGCCCGGCAGCATCGTGCGCGTCAACGACGCCGGCGAGATCATCGTTTCGGTCGCGGTGCCGATCCAGCGCTTCCGCGCGGTCACGGGCGCGCTGCTGCTCTCCACGCAAGGCGGCGACATCGATTCGATCGTGCGCGCCGAGCGCATGGGCATCCTGCGTGTCTTCTTGGTCGCCGCCGGCGTCATGATCGTGCTGTCGCTCCTGCTCGCAAGCACCATCGCAGGCCCAGTGCGCAAGCTCGCCGACGGCGCGGAGCGGGTCCGCCACCGCGTGTCGCACCGCGCCGAGATCCCCGACTTCACCAGCCGCACCGACGAGATCGGCCATCTGTCGGGGGCGCTCCGCGACATGACCAACGCGCTCTATGCCCGCATCGAGGGCATCGAGCGCTTCGCGGCGGACGTCGCGCACGAGCTCAAGAACCCGCTGACCTCGCTCAGATCGGCGGTCGAGACCATGCCGCTCGCCAAAAGCGACGAGTCGCGCGCGCGCCTGCTCGAGGTCATCCAGCACGACGTGAAGCGCCTCGACCGGCTGATCTCCGACATCTCCGACGCGAGCCGCCTCGACGCCGAGCTCCAGCGCCAGGACGCCGAGCCGGTCGACGTCGTGAAACTGCTCAGCACCGTCATCGACATGCAGAACGGCGCGCCGCGCGACAACGGGGTGACGGTGAAGCTCAACGTGTCCGACCCCGCCCAGGGCCGCGACGCCTTCCTGGTCCTCGGCCACGACAGCCGCCTCGCCCAGGTCATCACGAACCTGATCGACAACGCCCGCTCGTTCTCCCCCGACGGCGCCGCGGTGACGGTCGCCTGCCGGCGCACGCGCAAATTCGTGGAGATCGTCGTCGACGACTCAGGCCCCGGCATCCGCGAGGACGCGCTGGAGAAGATCTTCGAGCGTTTCTACACCGACCGCCCCGAGCAGGGCTTCGGCCAGAATTCGGGCCTTGGCCTGTCGATCTCCAAGCAGATCGTGGAGGCCCACAACGGCCGCATCACGGCGGAGAACCGCACCAAAACGGCGGACGGCGACGCCAAGGTGCTGGGCGCGCGCTTCACCGTCCGCCTTCCGGCGGCGACGGCGTGAGCCGGTCTCCGTCCATCCACGCCAACTGCGTCGTGTGCGGGGAGCGCGGGATCCTGGTCTTCGGCGCTTCGGGAGCGGGAAAGTCGGGGTTCTCAGCCGCGCTTCTCGCCCGCGCCCGCGCCGCGGGGCGGTTCGCGCGGCTCGTCGCGGACGACCGCGTCCTGCTCTCGGCGGCTCACGGCAGGTTGATCGCCCGGCCCCACCCGGCGCTCGCAGGCCTGATGGAGCGGCGCGGCCTCGGGATCGTGGGCGAACCGCATCTCGCCGCGACGGTCGTCAGGCTCGTGATCGAACTCGATCCTGAGGCCGAGAGGCTGCCAGCGCCGGAAGCGATGTTCCGGGAGATCGAAGGCGTCAGGCTCCCCGCGCTCGCCCTCGACCCACGCGACCCGGAAGCCCCCGGACACGCATTGCGGAGTCTCGAACCGGGACTCAACATGCCGAACTGTGACCGTTTCGCCCTTGCGTTCGCGCCGCAACATGAAAAGATCGCGCGATCGGCGTCCTGAGACGTCGCCGACGCCCCTGCGGCCGCGCAATGGCGGCGCGCGTCGGTCCTGCATGGAGCGCAATGAGTTTTGCGCGGAGACTGCATGATTGGCCTCGTACTAGTCACTCACGGGCGGCTCGCCTGTGAGTTTCGCGCAGCCCTCGAACATGTCGTGGGTCGGCAGGATCAGATCGCGACGATCACGATCGATCCGGAAGACGACATGGAGGTGCGCCGCGGCGACATCCTGGCGGCGGTGCGCGAGGTCGACAGGGGCGACGGGGTCGCGGTGCTGACCGACATGTTCGGCGGCACGCCCTCCAACCTCGCCATATCCTGCATGGACGGCCGCAAGGTCGAGGTGATCGCCGGCATCAACCTGCCGATGCTGATCAAGCTCGCGACCGTGCGGCCCAATCTTCCGCTCGAAGCCGCGGTGACGCAGGCCCAGGAAGCCGGCAGGAAATACATCAATGTGGCGAGCCAGGTCCTTTCGGTGAAATGACCGCACTCGCCCGAACCGACCGCCGCGCGGCGTATTGGCCATGACGGACGCGCGCCCGGCCCGCGAACTCGCCATCATCAACAAGCGCGGACTGCACGCCCGCGCCTCCGCGAAATTCGTTCAGACCGTCGAGAAGTTCGGCGCGACCGTGCATGTGAGCCGCGCCGGCGAGACCGTGGTCGGCACCTCGATCATGGGGCTGATGATGCTCGCCGCCGGGCCCGGAACGACCATCCATGTCGAGGCCGAGGGCGCGGACGCCGAGGCCGCCGTCGAGGCGCTCGCGGCGCTCGTCGCCGACAAGTTCGGCGAAGAGGAATAAAAAAGGACANCTTTTTTTTTTCATCGGCGAGAAAGCGGGCCCGACAGGCCCGCCCCCCTCATTCCGACTGCTGGATCGCCGAGAGCATCCAACGTCCGCCATTGAGCACTCGGACGAAGGTCCAGAGCTCGGTGGCTTCTTCGGTACGGCTCGGGTTGCCCTCGACCACGCGGCCGGTGGAGACCTCCTCGGTGACGTCGATCAGTTCGTAGCGCATGGCGACAGTGGCGTAGTCGCGCGAGCCCTCGCGCCAGCTCTCGGCGAGATCGCCCTGCAGAAGCTTCACGCCGCTGACCTTGTTGATGACGCCGCGGCTGGCGTCCTCGTCGAGGTCGTTGCCGAACATCTCCATCATCTCGGGCGTCGCAAGGCCGCGCAGGCGAGCCATGTCCTGATTGGACCAAGCTTCCTGGACTTCGCTCAGCATCCGCTCGAAGACTTCGAAGTCCTGCGGTTCAAGCTCGATATCGATGCCGCGGTCGGCGCTCTGGCCAGAAGTCTGGCCGAAACCGAAGCCCCCGCCGGAGCCCGATCCGTACGAACCGCCGCCATAAGACGCGCCGTCACGTGAGACGGACTGCGGCTGGGGCCGGCTCGCGGAGTAAGGCGACGCGCCGGCGTTTGCGCCCGCCGAGGCCGCCTGCGGCTCGTTGCGGCGGCGCATCCAGTTCATCACAAGCCTCACGACGAGGAAGATCAGGCCGATCTGGATGATAAGGCCGAGGATCGAGGCCATCGAGCCGAGGCCGCCGAACAGGCCGGATCCAGAGAGCAGACCGAACAGGCCTGCGCCAAGCAGGCCGCCCATGAGGCCAGCGGCGAGACCACCGCCGAACATGCCGCGTCCCGGCGCCTGGGCGGGACGGCCGGCGGCGTTGTTCTGCATTCCGCCGGGCTGGCCAGGCTGGGTGGCGGAGCGCTGCATCTGCTGCGCGCCCGGAGCGGTCGCGGTCGGCGGCGCGGCGTCAAAGGTGCGAGAGCCGCGGCTGCCCATGCTGCCGCTGCGGCCGGCGCGAGCATCGGCGTCTTCCGGCACGAGGGTCGCGCCCACAAGAACGACCGCCGCGAACACGGCGAACGCACGGCGGATGGAGACGGAAGCGTGGCGCATCGGATCCCTTCGTGTCGGCTCCCGCATCACGCGGGCGCACCTTAGATGGTCAGGCGCCCGAGCTTTGTCACCACTGCGGGCCGCCCGGGAAGGCCGAGCGGCCTCACGTTGTCGTGGCCACGGTCAACTCGCCGCGACGTCGCCGCGGATCCGCCCGGATGCGGCCCAAATGTCACGTCCGCGGCGAACCGACCCAGATGACGCATTCTGTCTCGAACCTGACGCGACCTTCGTCTTAAGAGAGGTTCAACGACTTCGCCTGCCGAGATTCGCGTTTGATCCGCACCGCCCTCTTCGCCGCCCTGCTCGCGATCGGTCCGGGGACCGCGTTCGCGCAGTCGAGCGGCGTCGAAAGCGTCGGCCTCATCGGCTTCGCCCCCTGGGCGTCGGCGCATGCGTCGGCCGCCTTCGGCCCGGACGACGCCTATCTGTTCGAGGACGTCTCCGACTCCTCGCAGCTTGCTCCCGAGGCGCTCGTGATCGCCGAGCGGATCGACCGCGACAGGCTCGCGGCGGGAGCCGGCGACGCGCCGGTCGACGCCGAGGGGCGCGTCGGCGAGGCTTTCGGCGGCTTCGTGCGCTATGGCCGCGACGGCCTCGCCTATGCGACGCTCGACGTCGCCCGCGCCGCCGCCGAACCCACGCGGTTCGCGCAAGGGCCGATCGAGGGCCCCTCGCGCGTCGCGCTCAATCTTTCCCTCGGCGACTGAATCTTCGGTCGACGACCGTCGGACCGGCGCCCGCCGCTTCAGTCCCGAACATCGCCTTTTCCAACTGCTCCTCGCCCTTCGTCTCCACGCGAAGGGCGCGTCGTCGCTCGTCCGGCGCAAAAGTCCCGTCGCCGATCCGACATAAAGACTTCTTTATGTCTTTATTGAATGGGCGTCACGGGCGTGCTACGAGGTCGCCGACCTCATCCCCGAGGGTCGGCTTCAGCGCGCCGGCCTGTCGATCCACCAAGGAGCGCTCATGACCGCCGCCGTCGACTACATCGTCAAGGACATCTCGCTCGCCGACTGGGGCCGCAAGGAGCTCGCGATCGCCGAGACCGAGATGCCGGGCCTGATGTCCTGCCGCAAGGAGTTCGGTCCGTCGCAGCCGCTGAAGGGCGCGCGCATCGCCGGCTCGCTGCACATGACAATCCAGACCGCGATGCTGATCGAGACGCTTAAAGCCCTCGGCGCCGACGTCCGCTGGGCCTCGTGCAACATCTACTCGACCCAGGACCACGCCGCCGCCGCGATCGCCGCGAACGGCACCCCGGTGTTCGCCGTGAAGGGCGAGACGCTCGAGGAGTACTGGGAGTACACCCACAAGATCTTCGAGTGGGCCGACGGCGGCACCCCGAACATGATCCTGGACGACGGCGGCGACGCCACGCTGCTCCTCCACCTCGGCAAGCGCGCCGAGGCCGGCGACGTCGCGTTCCTCGAAGGCGCGACCAACGAGGAGGAGACCATCCTCTTCGCCGCCATCAAGAAGCGCCTCGGCACCCATCCGGGCTGGTACACGAAGAACGCCGACGCCATCCAGGGCGTGACCGAAGAGACCACGACCGGCGTCCATCGCCTGTACGAGTTCGCCAAGAAGGGCGAGCTGCTGTTCCCGGCCATCAACGTCAACGACAGCGTCACCAAGTCGAAGTTCGACAACCTCTACGGCTGCCGTGAATCGCTGGTCGACGCCATCCGCCGCGGCACCGACGTCATGATGTCGGGCAAGGTCGCGATGGTCGCGGGCTTCGGCGACGTCGGCAAGGGCTCGGCCGCCTCGCTCCGCCAGGCCGGCTGCCGCGTGCTGGTCTCGGAGGTCGATCCGATCTGCGCGCTTCAGGCCGCGATGGAAGGCTACGAGGTCGTCACGATGGAGGAGGCGACCAAGCGCGCCGACATCTTCGTGACCGCGACGGGCAACGTCGACGTCATCACCGTCGATCACATGCGCGACATGAAGGACCGGGCGATCGTCTGCAACATCGGCCACTTCGACAGCGAGATTCAGATCGGCGCGCTGAAGAACTTCAAGTGGGACAACATCAAGCCGCAGGTCGACGAGGTCGAGTTCCCGGACGGCAAGAAGATCATCGTGCTGTCCGAGGGGCGCCTCGTGAACCTCGGCAACGCGACCGGCCACCCCTCCTTCGTGATGTCGGCGTCGTTCACCAACCAGACGCTCGCGCAGATCGAGCTCTGGGCGAACAACAAGGACGGCAAGTACGAGCGCCAGGTCTACGTGCTCCCCAAGACTCTCGACGAGAAGGTCGCGGCGCTGCACCTCGACAAGATCGGCGTGAAGCTCTCCAAGCTCTCGGACAAGCAGTCGTCCTATATCGGCGTGCCGCAGGCGGGCCCCTTCAAGCCCGAGACCTACCGCTACTGATCTCGCGCGGGCGCGCCTTCCGCGCGCCCGCGTCCCTGACGTCTGACCGCGCCCCCGGCCCTCCCCTTTGGACGGCCGGGGGCGTTTTCGTTTCGCGCCCGCCCCCGATCGTGCGAAAGCTCTTTTCCACAGGGTGAATTTTGACGGCTCCGTGGCGCGCGCGCCTCTGTCGGCGGGAGTCCCGAGCCAGTATCGTCGGACCGATTCGGGGACGCCGCGCGCGGCAAGCCGGCGGCGTTCGGTGACGCACGCCGGCCGAGGGGGCTTCAAGACGCGAATGTCCGCACGCTCGAGGTCGAGGACGGCGCCGCCGGCTTTCGCGGCGGCGGCCGCGGGCGTGGCGCTCGCCAGCAGCCCGGCGCAGGCCGCGGCGCTCGGCGCCTCGGAAGCCGCGGCGCTGTCGCTGTTCCTCGGCGCGATCTTCGTCGCCGTCACGGCGTCCGTGCTCCTGCTGCGAGCCCGCCACCGCCTCGCGACGCTCTCCGACTCCACCGCGCTCGCCGAGCGAGACCTGCGCTCACGGCTCGACCGCGCCGAAGCCGAGCTCGCCGCCGACGACCGCGTCACCGTCACCTGGGCCGCGGGCGCGACCGAACCGGTCGTGGTCGGCGACGCCTCTCGCATCGCGGGCCTCACCGCCGGCCGCCGGCTCCTCGCCTTCGGCGCATGGCTCGACCCGAAGGTCGCCAACGCCCTCGAAGACCGCATCGCGGCGCTGCGCGAGCGCGGCGAACCCTTTAGGCTGATGCTTCCGACCGTCGAGGGCGGCCATCTTGAGGCCGATGGACGGCCGATCGGCGCGGCCGTCACGCTGCGCCTGCGCGACGTCACGGGCGAGCGCCTCGCGCGGGCCGAGATCGAGGCCGACAACGCGGAGCTGCGCGGCGCGCTCGCCCGCCTCACCGCATTGGTGGAAGCGCTGATCCAGCCCGTGTGGCTGCGCGACGATCGCGGCCGGCTGGTCTACGCCAACGAGGCCTACGCCCGCGCGGTGGAGGCCAAGGACGGGGTCGCGGCGACCGACGCCCAGGCGGAGTTCCTCGATCAGGCCGACCGCGCCGCCGCGCGACGGACAGTCGAGGCCGGCCATGTGTTCCGCAAGCGCGCGCCCGCGGTCTTCGCCGGCCAGCGCCGCATCTTCGACGTCGTCGAGGCCCCTTCGGAGGGCGGCTCGGCCGCCATCGCGGTCGACGTGTCGGAGCTCGAGGACGTGCGAGCGGACCTGTCGCGCCAGATGGACGCGCACCGCCGCACGCTCGACGAGCTCACCACCGCGGTCGCGATCTTCCGGGCGAACGGCGCGCTCGCCTTCCACAATCAGGCCTTCGCGCAGCTCTGGGCGCTCGATCCTGCTTTTCTCGAAAGCGGCCCGTCCGACGCCGCCGTGCTGGATCGCCTGCGCGCCGACCGCAAGCTGCCCGAGGAAGCCGACTTCCGCACCTGGAAGGCGGCCCTCCACCAAGCCTATCAGGCCATCGAGGCGCGGGAGCACTGGTGGCACTTGCCCGACCGCCGCACGATCCGCGTGGTCGCGGCCCCGAACCCGCAGGGCGGCGTCACCTATCTCTTCGACGACGTCACCGAGCGTCTCGCGCTCGAAAGCCGCTTCAACGCGCTTCTGAAGGTCCAGAGCGAGACCATCGACCACCTCAAGGAGGCGGTCGCGGTGTTCGGCTCGGACGGACGGCTGCGGCTCCACAACCCCGCCTTCGAGACGCTGTGGAAGCTGTCTCCAGCGGCGCTGGAAGACCGGCCACACGCCGAGCAGGTGCTGGGCGCCTGCGGCGCACGCCACGCCGATCCCGCCTTGTGGAGCCGGCTCAAGATGGCGATGACCGCGATGCCGGAGGAGCGCAAGCCCGTCGCCGCGCGCATCGATCTCGACGATGGCGCGATCGTCGACGTGGTCACCCTTCCCCTGCCGGACGGCGGCACGCTCACCACCTTCACGGACGTCTCGGCTTCGGTGAACGTCGAGCGCGCGCTGCGCGACCGCGCCGAAGCGCTCGAGGCCGCCGACCGCCTCAAGGACGACTTCGTCAAGAACGTGTCCTACGAGCTGCGCGCGCCGCTCACCAACACGATCGGCTTCGGCCAGCTTCTGGGCGACCCGCGCATGGGCGAGCTCAACACCAAGCAGAAGGAGTATGTCGACCACATCGTGTCGTCGGCCTCCGCTCTGCTCGCCATCATCAACGACATCCTCGACCTCGCCACCATCGACGCCGGCGCGATGGAGCTCGACCGCTCGCCGGTCGATCCGCGCGCCGCGATCGACGCGGCCGTGGAGGGCGTCCGCGACCGCCTCGCGGAAGCCGGCCTCGGGCTTGAGATCGAGGTCGCGCCGAATGTCGGAACCTTCGAGGGCGACCCAAAGCGCGTGCGCCAGATCCTGTTCAACCTGCTCGCCAACGCCATCGGCTTCTCCAAGCCCGGCGTCGCGGTGCTTGTGAGCGCCATGCGCGAGAACAACGAAGTCGTGCTGCGCGTCGCCGATCGCGGCGCCGGCATCCCGCCCGAGCGTCTCGAGCGCGTGTTCGACCGGTTCGAAAGCCAGTCGGCGGGCAGCCATGCCCGCGGCGTCGGCCTCGGGCTCTCGATCGTCCGCTCGCTCGTCGAGCTTCATGGCGGCACGGTCGCCTTGCAGTCGGCGCCCGGCGAGGGCACCGTCGTAACCTGCCGCTTTCCCGTTGGCGGCGCCGCGATCAAGGCCGTCCGATGAAGGGTCCCGCCGCCAGAACGCAAGCCGCGACCGCGGCCGCCCGCGCGGCGGAGGCCGCCGCGTCGCCGGAATGGAAGCTGCCGCTTCCCGACGAGGCCGCGACCCAGGCGCTCGCGGATCTCATCGCGCGCGCGCTCAAGCCCGGGGACCTCGTGACGCTCGGCGGCGAGCTCGGCGTCGGCAAGACCACCTTCGCCCGCGCGCTCGTGCGCGCCCGCGCCGGCGATCCGGAGCTCGAAGCCCCGAGCCCGACCTTCACGCTGCTCCAGACCTACGACCTGCCGCGCGGCCCGATCGTCCACGCCGACCTCTACCGGCTCTCCGGGCCGGACGAGCTGGAGGAACTCGGCTGGGACGAGGCCGGCGACGACGCCATCGTGCTCGTCGAATGGCCGGACCGGCTCGGGCCCGTGCTGCCGCCCGACCGCCTCCAGATCGAGCTCAGCCTCGCCGACCAGCCGACCGCGCGCACCGCGGCCATCACCGGCCACGGGCGTTTCGTCGAGCGGCTGAAGCGCCTGCGCGACGGCCAGCGTTTCCTCGACAGGGCCGGCTGGGGCGCGGCGCGGCGCGACCACATCCAGGGCGACGCCTCGACGCGCCTCTATGAGCGCCTGACGCTCGGCGACCGCTCCGCGATCCTGATGGACGCGCCCGCCAGGGCGCCGGGCGTCGCGATCCGCGACGGCAGGAGCTATTCGGAGCTCGCCAAGCTCGCGCTCGACTCAAAACCCTTCGTCGCCATCGCCGACGGCCTGCGCGCGCTCGGCTACGGCGCGCCGGAGATCTACGCCGCGGACCTCACGACCGGCTTCCTGCTGGTCGAGGACGTCGGCGTCGAGCCGGTGGTCGCTCTCGGTTCGCCGATCGCGAGCCGCTACGAGGCGGCGACCGACCTGCTCGCCGATCTCCACGCCAAGGCCGTTCCCGCCGAGACCCCCGTGGGCGGCGAGCTCTACCGCCTGCCGGACTACGACGCGCCAGCCTTCCTGATCGAATGCGAGCTGCTCTGCGACTGGTATCTGCCGCGCATGACCGGCGTCTCGCCGGATCCGGAAGCGCGCGAAGCGTTCCGCGGACTGTGGCGGCAGGCGCTGGAGCCCGTGCTCGCCATGGGCCGCACCTGGGTGCTGCGCGACTACCATTCGCCGAACCTCACCTGGCGCGACGACCGCGAGGGCATCCTCCGCCTCGGCGTCATCGACTTCCAGGACGCCTGCATGGGCCCGCCCGCCTATGACGTCGTCTCGCTGCTCCAAGATGCGCGCGTCGACCTTCCCGATGAGCTCGAGATGCAGCTCGCCGCCCGCTATCTCGCGGCGCGCCGCAAAGCCGACCCGAGCTTCGAGCCGCGCGACTTCGCCCGCGCCTATGCGACGCTCGGGGCCCAGCGCGCGACCAAGATCCTCGGCATCTTCGTCCGTCTGGCCGAACGCGACGGAAAGCCCGGCTATCTGCGCCACCTGCCGCGCCTGCGCCGCGCGCTCGACGCCAACCTCGCGCATCCCGACCTCGCCCCGCTCGCGGCCTGGTACGCCGAGCGCATGCCGCCTGCGGATCAACCGGCGTGAGCGCTCCCACCGACGCCATGGTGCTGGCCGCGGGCCTCGGCACCCGCATGCGGCCGATCACGGACAGCAAGCCGAAGCCGCTTGTCGAGGTCGGCGGCAAGACGCTCGTCGACCATGTGCTAGACAAGCTCGCCGAAGGCGGGATCGCCAAGGCCGTCGTGAACGTCCACCACCACGCCGACCAGATGGAGGCCCATCTCGCCGGCCGGACCTCTCCGGCGATCGAGATCTCGGACGAGCGCGACAGGCTGCTCGACTCCGGCGGCGGCGTGGTCAAGGCGCTGCCGCGCCTTGCCGGCGACGCGGTCTTCATCCTGAACGCCGACACCTTCTGGCTCGACGGCGCCAGCCAGAACGTCGAGCGGATGCGGGAAGTCTGGGACCCGGCGCGCATGGACGCCCTCCTCCTCGTCGCGGCGCTAACCGCGAGCGTCGGTTTCGACGGCGCCGGCGACTTCTTCCTGTCGCAAGACGGGCGGCTGAGGCGCCGGCCCGAGCGCGAGGTCACGCCCTTCGCCTATGCGGGCGTCGCCATCATGAGCCGCGCGGCCTTCGCCAATGCGCCGGAAGGTCCGTTCTCGTTGAACCGTCTCTGGAACGAGGCGATCGAGGCCGACCGCCTGTTCGGCCTCAGGCTCGACGGCCTGTGGCTGCATGTCGGCACGCCGCAGGCGATCCTGGAAGCCGAGGAGGCGATCGCGGCGTCGGCGGCTTAAGCGCGCCGCCTTCGTCCCGGCCTTGAGCCGGGACCCAGAACCGAGACGCCTTCCGCTAAAGATCTCCAACTTCGCCGACTTTTCTTCCGGTTTCCGTTAGCGCGTCCGGATTCCGGCTCGAGCCCGGGACAAGAGGCCTGCGCCCTCTCAAAACGCCCCGCGCCCGCGCTATGCTGCGCGCCATGCCGGTCGATTCTCCCCGCGCCAACGTCCTGACGATCGCGCCGGGCGCGGCGTTCCTGCCGACGCTCGTCGCCGGGCTGCTGGACGGCGCGCTCGTGCCGGGCTTCGCGCCGCGCCACCACCCCATCGCGCTCGCCGACGCCACCGTCTTCCTGCCGACCCGGCGCGCCGCCCGCGCCTTGCGCGACGCGTTTCTCGAGGCGCTCGACGGCCGCGCGACGCTGCTTCCGCGCATCGCCCCGCTTGGAGACGTCGACGAGGACGCCGACGTGGTCGAGCCGCTCGAGGAGGCGGAGGGAGACCTCCCCTCCGCCGCGCAACCCTTCGCGCGGCGGCTCGCGCTCGCGCGGCTCGTGAAGGCTTTCGCCGGCGCGCTCGACCGCTCGGTCCTGCGTTTGCGCCCCGAGGACGGGCCGCTGGTGCCCTCGACCGCCGCCGACGCCATCCACCTCGCCGGCGACCTCGAAAGCCTGATCGACGCGATCGAGACCGAGGAGGTCGACGCCCGCGCGCTCGACGCCCTGATTCCGGGTGAGCACGACCAGTACTGGGCCATCACCCAGGCGTTCCTGCGGGTCGCGCTGGCGCGCTGGCCCGAGCACCTCGCCGAGCGCGGAGAACTCGATCCGAGCGCGCGCCGCCGCCTCCAGATCGAGGCCGCGACCCGTCGCGTGGCAGCCTCCCGCGGACCTGTGATCGCCGCGGGCTCCACCGGCTCCGCGCCCGCGGTGCGGCGGCTGATGAGGGCGATCTCGACCCACCCCATGGGCGCCGTGGTGCTGCCGGGCCTCGACCGCGACGGGCTCGAAGACGCGGCCTGGCGCGAGCTCGTTTCCGGGCGCGGGCCGGGCCTCTACGGCCATCCCCAGCGCGGGCTCGCGCAGCTGCTCGAGACGCTAGAGATCCGCCGCGAGGACGTCCGGGAGCTTGGCGGCGCCGCGGCGGCGCTCGGCCTCAGGGCGCGGCTTGCGGCCGACGCGCTGCGGCCGGCCGAGACGACCGACGCCTGGGCGACGCGGCGCTTCTCGCCGGCGGATGTCGCGGCGGCGCTCGACGGCGTGTCGATCGTCGAGGCGCCGACGTTCCGCGCGGAGGCCGCCGCGATCGCGGTGGCGCTGCGCGAGGCGGTCGCGACGCCCGGCAAGACCGCGGCGCTCGTCACGCCGGACCGGGCCCTTGCGGCGCGCGTCGCCGCCGAGCTCGAGCGCTGGAGCGTCCTGGTCGACGACAGCGCCGGCCGTCCTCTCGCCTCGACGCCCGCCGGCGCGCTGCTGCGGCTTGCGGCCGAGGCCGCGCTCGCGCCGACGCCCGCGGCCCTGCTCGCGCTGCTGCGCGCGCCGGCCTGCCGCCTCGCCTCCGAGGCGCCGCGGGCCGTCGACGCGCTCGACGTCGCGGTCTTCCGCGCGATGTGGCCGGCGACCGGCCTCAAAGGACTTCGGGCCGCGCTCGCAGCGCTGTCGTCGCAGCCCGCAGACGCCGCCGACGACGCCCCGCCCCGTCGGCGCGGCGTCGCGCGCCGGTTCGGACCCGACGACCTCGCCGCGGCCGCCTCGCTGGTCGAACGCCTTGAAACCGCGCTCGCCCCTCTCGCGGGAGTCGCGGCGGAGGCGGAGGCTCCGCTCGAACGGCTTGTGGGCGCGCTGTCGGGCGCCTTCGAAGCGCTGGCCGGGACCGAGGGCGAGGATGTCGAGGCCGTCCACGAGACGCTCGACGAGCTGCGCGGCGGCGCGGCCGAGGCCGACCCGATCGCTCCCCTCGCCTTTCCGGGCGTCCTCGAGGCGCTGCTCGCCGGCCGGGCGCTGCGACCGCCGCGCGACCGCCATCCGCGCCTGCGGATCCTCGGGCCGCTCGAGGCGCGACTCCTGAGCTTCGACCTCGTGATCCTGGGCGGACTGAACGAAGGCGTCTGGCCGCCCGTGCCGCAGGCCGACCCCTGGATCAACCGCCCCCTGCGGGCCGCGCTCGGCCTCGCCCCGCCAGAGCGGCGGATCGGCCTCTCGGCGCACGACTTCTCGCAAGGGCTCGGCGCTCCGGAAGTCGTGCTGACCCGGGCCGCCAAGGTCGGAGGCGCGCCCACCATCCCGGCGCGCTGGCTGCAGCGGCTGGCGGCCGTCGCCGCGGGTCCGGCGCATGAGGCGGCGCTGGCCAGAGGACGCCGCCTGCTCGCATTCGCCGAACGGCTCGACGACGCCGAGCGGGAGCCCGCCCCGCGGCCGCCGGAGCCCCGGCCGCCGCTCGCGGCCCGGCCGCGCCGCCTGAGCGTCACGGCGGTCGAGACCTGGCTGCGCGACCCCTATTCGATCTACGCCCGCCACATCCTGAGGCTCGAGGAGCTGCAGCCGGTCGGACCAGAACCCGGTCCCGGCGACCTCGGAAACGTGATCCACAAGGCGCTCGAGACTTTCGTGAAGGAGGCCGTCCCGCTCGACGATCCGCAGGCGCTCGACCGGCTGCTCGCCTTCGGCGTCGACGCGTTCGGCGATCTCCTGGAGCGCGACGACGCGCGAACGCTCTGGTGGCCGCGCTTCGTCGCCGTCGCCGACTGGGCGCTCGGCTTCCACCGCGCCCGAGCGGCCCAGGTCACGGAGGTCTTCGTCGAGCGCGACGGAGCCTACCGCTTCGAGACCGTGGGCGGGCGGACGTTCGAGCTCACCGCCCGCGCCGACCGCATCGAGGCCTTCGCCGACGGGACGTTTTCGGTGCTCGACTACAAAACCGGCGCTGTCCCGACCGCGAAGCAGGCGCTCGCCGGCTTCGCCCCGCAGCTTCCGCTCGAAGGCGCGATCCTGCGCGAGGGCGGCTTTGCGACGGTCACCCACGCCGGAAGTCCGATCGGCGAACTGAGCCTGATCAAGCTCGCGGGCCGCGATCCCGCGGGCGAAACCGTCGAACTGCGGTCCAAGGAGCTCTCGCCCGACGCCGTCGCGATCGAGGCGCTGGCGCGCTTCAAGGCGGTGGTGAACCGCTTCGAGGATCCGCGCGAGCCCTACCGCTCGCTGTCCCACCCCCAGTTCCTGCGGCGTCCGGACGGGCCTTACGCCCATCTTGCGCGCGTGAAGGAATGGTCGGCGACCGGCGGCGCGGCGGAGGGCGAGGCGGAATGAGCGGCCCCTCGGCGAAGACGCTCGAACGGCAGGCGCTCGCTTCCGACCCCGCGAGCTCGGCCTGGGTGTCGGCGAACGCCGGCTCGGGCAAGACCTACGTGCTGGTCCAGCGCGTGGTGCGGCTGTTGCTTGCGGGCGCGGACCCTTCGCGGATCCTCTGCCTCACCTTCACCAAGGCCGCCGCCGCCAACATGCAGAACCGGGTCGTGGCGCGGCTTCGCGGCTGGGCGACCGTCGACGACGAGACGCTCGCGGCCGAGATCGCCGGCGTCGAGGGCGCGCGGCCCTCGCCCGGACGGCTCGCCAGCGCCCGAAAGCTGTTCGCGCGGGCGCTCGAGACCCCGGGCGGGCTGAAGATCTACACGATCCACGCCTTCTGCGGCCGCCTGCTGCACCAGTTCCCGTTCGAGGCGAACGTGCCGGCGGGCTTTTCCGAGCTCGACGAACGCGACCAGGCCGAACTGATGGCGGAGGCGCGCGCCGCGACCCTCGCCAAGGCCGCGCGCGATCCCGACCGGCCGATCGGGCGGGCGCTCGCAAGCCTCGTGGCGCGCCATGCGGAAGGAACGATCGACGAGGCGCTCGCCGAGGCGGTGGCGCGCCGCGACGCGATCGCGCGGCTGTTCGTCGAGGGCGGTCTCGACGACGCCGACGGCGCGGCGAAGGAGCTGCGCGTCATGTTCGGCCTCGCTCCGACCGACAGCGCGGACGCGCTCGAACGCGAGATCCTCGCCGGCGGCCTGTCTTCGTCGGAATGGCCCTCGATCGCAGCGGCGCTTGCGCAGGGGTCGGCCAATGACGTGAAGCTCGCGGACTGTTTCACCCGCGCGGCGGCGGCCGAGGCGGAGAAGGACCGGCGCGCCGCCTATCTCTCGGTCTTCCTCACCGGCTCTGGCCAGCCGCGCGCGCAACGCGCCTTCGTGACCGCCGCGACCCGCAAGGCCGAGCCCGGGCTGGCGGCCCTGCTCGACGCTGAACTCCTGCGCGTGGCCGAGCTCGTGAAGCGCGTCCGCGCCGCCGTCATCGTCGAGCGCACCCACGCGCTGCTCACCCTCGCGGACGCGGCGATCGGCGCCTATGGGGCGCGCAAGTCCGCCCGCGGCCTGCTCGACTACGCCGACCTCATCCTGCGGGCCCGCGCGCTGCTGTCGCGCGCGGACGCCGCCTGGGTGCTGTTCAAGCTCGACGGCGGCCTCGACCACATCCTCGTCGACGAGGCGCAGGACACCGCGCCCGAGCAGTGGGACATCGTCCGCAAGCTCACCGAGGACTTCCTGTCTGGATCGAGCGCCCGCGAGGCGGTCGAGCGGACGGTGTTCGCGGTCGGGGACGAGAAGCAGTCGATCTTCTCGTTCCAGGGGGCCGAGCCCGCCGCCTTCGGCGCGACCCGCAAGGCCTACGAGGTCTCGCACATCGGCGTGGATCGCGCCTTCCACGACGTGCGGCTTCAGGAGAGCTTCCGCTCGGCCAAGGCCGTTCTCGACGCCGTCGACGCCGTGTTCGCCCGCAAGGAGGCGTTCGCCGGTCTCTCCTCCGACGAGGGGGTGGGCACACATCACGAAACGACGCGCGTGTCCGCGCTCGGCTCGGTCGAGCTCTGGCCGATCGTGGTCGCAGAGGAGGCCGAGCGCGCCAAGGAGGCCTGGGACGCCCCCTTCGACCGCGTGAACCCGACGAGCGCCGTGGTGCGGCTCGCCGAGCAGATCGCGGCCGAGATCCGCCGCGCGATCGACGCCGGCGAGACGGCGCCGGGCGAGATCCTCGTGCTCGTCCGCCAGCGCAAGGCGTTGTTCGAAGCGGTGCTGCGGGCGCTCAAGCGGCTCGGCGTGCCGGTCGCGGGCGCGGACCGGCTGGTCGTCGGCGAGCACATCGCGGTCATGGATCTGCTCGCGCTCGGCGACGCCATCGTCACGCCCGACGACGACCTTGCGCTCGCCTGCGCGCTCAAGAGCCCTCTGTTCGGCCTCGACGACGACGACCTGATGGCGGTCGCGCCCGAACGCGGCGGCGCGCGGCTGCTCGACGCGCTCGGAGAGGGAGCGGCGCGCGCGCAGGCGGCGGCCGAGAGGGTGCGGCGCTTCGCGGCCGAGGCGCGCAAACGATCGCCCTTCGATTTCTTCGCCTTCCTGCTGGCGAGCGCCGGCGGGCGGCGCGCCTTCCGCGCCCGGCTCGGACCGGAGGTGGATGATCCGCTCGACGCGTTCCTCGACCTCGCCGAGGCGTTCTCCCGGTCCAATCCTCCGACGCTTGCCGGGTTCCTGCGCTGGATGCGGGCGGCGCCGGCCGAGATCAAGCGCGACCTCGACGTCTCGTCCGGCGAGGTGCGGGTGATGACTGTGCACGGCGCCAAGGGACTGGAGGCCGAATTCGTTGTGCTGGCCGACACCTGCGGCCCGGCGAGTTCCGGACGCGGATCGGCGCTGCTCGCAGCGCCCCGCCTCCACGCCGGCCACGACGCGCCGCCGATCCCGGTCTGGGCCGGACGCAAGGACGACGATCCGCCCGCGCTCGAGGCCGCCCGGGCCGAGCGCGCCCGCCGCGCCGAGGAGGAGCATCGCCGCCTGCTCTATGTCGCGATGACGCGCGCCAAGGACCGGCTGGTCGTCTGCGGCCACGACATCGGGCGGGCGCGGCCCGAGGGCGCCTGGTACGACCTCGTGCGCGAGGGGCTTGCGGCCGCGGCCGGGGTCGAGACGCTGGAGACCGAGGCGGGCCCGATCCTGCGGCTGCGATCCGGCTCGGCGCCGCAGCTCGCGCTCGACCTCGCGCCGCTTCCGAAAGCCGTGGAAGAAAAAGCGCCGCCGCCCGCCTGGCTCGGCGAGGCCGCGGCGTTCGAGCCTGCGCCCGGCCGGCCGCTGTCGCCCTCGGCGCTGGTGGCGGAGGACGAGACCGCGCGCGCCTTCGCCAGATCGCCCGGCGCCGACGCCGGCCGCGCGCGCGGCGTGCTTCTCCACAGGCTTCTGAAGGCCTTGCCCGAGATCGCGCCGGAGCGCCGCGCGGAGGCTGCGACGCGGATCGTCGCGCGCGGGGCGGCGGCGCTCGACGCCGAGGCGGCGGAGGCGGTTCGCCGCGCCGCGCTCGCGATCGTCGACGACCCCGCCTTCGCCGCAGTGTTCGCCCCGGAGGGACGCGGAGAGGTGCCGATCATCGGGCGACTCGCGGACGGCCGTCCGGTTTCCGGCCGCGTCGACCGGCTGGCGGTGACGGACAGCGAGGTTCTGGTGGTGGACTACAAGACCGACCGCAAGCCGCCGGAAGACGGCGCGCCGGCGCCCGAGGCCTATGCGGCGCAGCTCAAGGCCTACGCCGAGCTTCTGGCCGCGATCTGGCCCAACCGCCCCGTGCGCGCCGCGATCCTGTGGACCGTCGTCCCCAGGCTTGATCGGATCGACGTCGCGCTTCCTTGACGGCCCTTGGGGGCGTCCATACGTTTTGGGCAACGCAGCGGCGGGCCCGCCCCGGGTGTCGGGGTCGGCTCGCCCGTTTTATGAGAAAGGTGCCCCCCATGGCGACCGCGAAAGTCTCCGACGCCAGCTTCGAGAACGACGTCCTGAAGTCCGCCGAACCCGTCGTGGTGGATTTCTGGGCCGAGTGGTGCGGCCCCTGCCGCGCGATCGGCCCGGCGCTTGAGGAAATCTCCGAGGAGATGGCCGGCAAGGTGAAGATCGTGAAGCTCAATGTCGACGAGAATCCCGAGACCGCGACGCGGTTCGGCATCTCGGCAATCCCGATGCTGATGATGTTCAAGGGCGGCGAGCATGTCGCGACCCAGCGCGGCGCGGCTCCGAAGTCCAAGCTCGTCAGCTGGATCGAGACCTCGGTTTGAGCTGATCCCACCACCGGCGTGTCCGGAGACGGCGTCTGAAAGGCCCTCGGAGCGATCCGGGGGCTTTTTGTTTGAGGCCCGCGCCACGGCGGCAGGAGCGACGCGCGAGCCGGGGTCCCATTCAGGATGAGGCGGGCTCAGCATGACCGAAATTGAGACGCGGTCGCTTCCACCGTCATGCCCGCGCCTTCGCGCGGGCATCCACGACGTGATCGGAGAGCGGCGCGGCAAGAATGTCGTGGATACCCGGCTTCGCCGGGCATGACGGCGAGGCTCGAGCTGGGATCAGCCTGGCCAGGTCCCGTTCGCCGCAAGCGCCTCGCCGGCGAGGTAGAGCGAGCCGGTGATCAACACGCGCGGCGGCGTCGGGCCGGCGGCGCGACTGATGCGCGCGAGCGCTTCCTCGACAGACCCGCAGGATTCGGCCGCAAGCCCCGCGCGCTCGGCCGCGCTCGTGACCTCATCGGGAGAACGGGCGGCCGTCGACGAGCCGATCGGCACGCCGTAGACCCTCCCCGCAAGGCCCGCAAAGGCCTCGAGGAAGCCGTCGGAGTCCTTGGTGTTGAGCATCCCCACCACCATCACGATCGGCTTGGGAGAGCGCTCGTCCAGCTCGGCGAGGGTGGAGGCGATCGCACGGCCGCCGTCGGGATTGTGGCCGCCGTCGAGCCAGAGCTCGGACCCGGCAGGCAGGAGCGTCGGCAGGCGTCCCGAGGCGAGGCGCTGCATGCGCGCCGGCCAGTCGACGGAGCCGAGGCCCGTCTCGATGGCCGCGGTCTCGGTCTTCAGCGCGGACGACGCCCTGAGCGCCGCGATCGCCGCGCCAGCGTTCTCGATCTGGTGGCGGCCGACGAGGCGCGGCAGCGGCAGGTCGAGCAGACCGTCGCCGTCCTCGAAGACGAGGCGGCCGCGTTCCTCGCGGGCCTGCCAGTCCTGTCCCGAGATCGACAGCGGCGCGCCGACGCGGGCGGCCTCGCGCTCGATCGCCTCGAGCGCCGCGCCCTCCTGACGCGAGATCACCGCGGGGGTGAGGCTCTTCAGGATGCCGGCTTTCTCATGGGCGATCTGGGCGATGTCGTCGCCCAGGAACTTCTGGTGGTCGAGGCTCACCGGCGTGATGACGCTGGCGAGCAGCTTCTCGACGACGTTGGTGGCGTCGAAACGCCCCCCGAGGCCGACCTCGAGCAGCAGAACGTCGGCGGGCTCGCGTGCGTAGAGCAGCATCGCGGCCGCGGTGGTGATCTCGAACAGCGTGATGGGCCGTCCGCCATTCACCCGCTCGACCTCCTCGAAGGTCGCGGCCAGACGGTCCTCGTCCACATAGGTTCCGGCGAGCCGGATGCGCTCGTGGAACCGCACCAGATGAGGCGAGGTGTAGACGTGGACGCGGCGGCCGGACGCCTCCAGCATCGCCCGCAGGAACGCGGTCGTGGAGCCCTTGCCGTTGGTGCCGGCGATCTGGATCGCGGGCGGCATCGCGCGATGCGGGCCGCCGAGCTCGCTCAGCAGCTCTTCGATGCGGCCGAGCGAGAGGTCGATTTCCTTGGGATGAAGCGCGAGGAAGCGCTCCAGATACGCGTCGCTGCCGCCCATGGGCTCGACCGCAGGTTCAGAACGCGCCGCGCTCACGCGTGGGCGGCCGTCGCCTGCGCCTCCTCCGACGCCTGGTCGTCATGCGGCGCCTTGGCGACGGCGCCGCCCGACAGCAGCCGGCAGAGCCTGGCGAGCGTCGCGCGCATGTCCTTGCGGTGCACGACCATGTCGACCATGCCGTGGTCCTTCAGATATTCCGAGCGCTGGAAGCCGGCCGGCAGCTTCTCGCGGATCGTCTGCTCGATGACGCGCGGGCCCGCGAAGCCGATCAGCGCGCCGGGCTCGGCGATGTGGACGTCGCCGAGCATCGCGTAGGACGCCGTGACGCCGCCGGTGGTCGGATTCGTCAGCACGACGATGTAGGGCTTCTTGGCCTCGCGCAGCATCTGCACCGCGACGGTGGTGCGCGGCATCTGCATGAGCGACAGGATGCCCTCCTGCATGCGCGCGCCGCCGGACGCGGCGAACAGCACCAGCGGCGTGCCGCGCGCGGCGGCGGTCTCGAGCCCCTTCACGATGGCCTCGCCAGCCGCCATGCCGAGCGAGCCGCCCATGAAGTCGAAGTCCTGCACCACGACCGTGACCGGCGCGCCGTCGATCGCGCCCACGGCGATCTTCACCGCGTCCTGCATCGAGGTCTTGGTGCGGGCGTCCTTCAGTCGGTCGGCGTATTTCTTCTCGTCGCGGAACTTCAGCGGGTCGTGGGCGACCTCGGGGAGCGAGATCTCCTCGAAACCCTCGTCGAGGGTCGCGGCGAGGCGCTGCTTGGCGCCCATGCGCAGGTGATGGCCGGAGCCCGGGATCACCCAGTCGTTGGCCTCGACGTCCTTGTGGAAGACGAGCTGGCCGGTCTCGGGACATTTGATCCAGAGATTCTCGGCGGGCGCCTCGCGGCGCTCCCAGAGGCTGTTGATCTTGGGGCGGACGACGTTGATGAGCCAGTTCATGGGGGCAGAGCCTTGAGCTTACGGCGGGGCGGCGTCAAGCCGCCGCGCGGCCGCGCCTGACGCCGGCGGCGAGCGCCGAAACGAGATCGGTGACGGCCTTGACCGTTCCGGGGGTCGCCCGGCCTTCGCCGTCAAGGCTCTGGCGCACGGCCTCGACCAGCGCCGAGCCGACCACGACGCCGTCCGCGCCGGCCGCAATCGCGGCGGCGTGCTCGGGCGTCTTCACGCCGAAGCCGACCGCGACGGGCAGGCTGGTGTGGCGCTTCAGCCGCGAAACGGCGGAGGCCACGACGTTGAAGTCGGGCGTGGCGACGCCGGTCACGCCGGTGACGGAGACGTAATAGACGAAGCCCGCGGTGTTCTTGAGCACTGCCGGCAGCCGCGCGTCGTCGGTGGTCGGGGTGGCGAGGCGGATGAAGGCGATGCCTTGGCTCAGCGCCGGCAGGCAGAGCTCGTCGTCCTCCTCCGGCGGCAGATCGACCACGATGAGCCCATCGACGCCGGCGTCCTTGGCCTCAGCGAGGAAGCGCTCGACGCCGAAGATGTAGATCGGATTGTAGTAGCCCATGAGGATGATGGGCGTGTCGGCGTCATGGGCGCGGAAGTCGCGCACGAGATGAAGCGTCTTCTCGAGCGTCTCGCCGCCCTTGAGCGCCCGCAGGCCCCCGGCCTGGATCGCCGGGCCGTCGGCCATCGGATCGGTGAACGGCATGCCGAGCTCGATCACGTCGGCGCCTGCGGCCGGCAGGGCCTTCAGGATCTCGAGCGAGGTCGCGTGGTCGGGATCGCCGGCCGTGACGAAGGTCACGAGCGCCGCGCGGTTCTCGGCGGCGGCCTGCGCGAAACGGGCTTCGATGCGGACGGTCACAGCGGCATTCCCAGGCGATCGGCCATCTGCGGCACGTCCTTGTCGCCGCGGCCGGAGAGGTTGACGACCATCAGGTGGTCCTTCGGGCGCTTGGGCGCATGCTCCAGCACCTTGGCGATGGCGTGGGCGCTTTCGAGCGCGGGGATGATGCCCTCGAGCTTCGACAGCACCTGGAAGGCCTCCACGGCCTCCTCGTCGGTCGCCGAGAGATAGGTCACGCGGCCGACGTCGTTGAGCCAGGCGTGCTCCGGCCCGATGCCCGGATAGTCGAGGCCGGCCGAGATCGAATGGCCTTCCTCGATCTGCCCGTCCTTGTCCATCAGCAGATAGGTGCGGTTGCCGTGCAGGACGCCCGGCTGGCCGCCAGCGATGGAGGCGGCGTTGAGCTTGTCGAGGCCGAAGCCCGCGGCCTCGACGCCGAAGATCTCGACCGAGCGGTCGTCGAGGAAGGGATGGAACAGGCCGATCGCGTTGGACCCGCCGCCCACGCAGGCGAACAGGCTGTCGGGGAGGCGCCCTTCCGCCTCCTGCATCTGCGCCTTGGTCTCGTCGCCGATGACCGACTGCAGGTCGCGCACGATCGTCGGATAGGGGTGCGGGCCCGCCACCGTGCCGATGCAGTAGAAGGTGTCGGCGACGTTGGTGACCCAGTCGCGCAGCGCCTCGTTCATGGCGTCCTTGAGCGTCTTGGCGCCGGACTGCACGGGAACGACGGTCGCGCCCAGCATCTTCATGCGGAACACGTTCGGGGCCTGCCGGGCGACGTCGACCGCGCCCATGAACACCACGCATTCGAGCCCAAACCGCGCGCAGAGGGTCGCGGTCGCGACGCCGTGCTGGCCCGCGCCGGTTTCGGCGATGATGCGCTTCTTGCCCATGCGCCTAGCCAGCAGGATCTGGCCGAGGACGTTGTTCACCTTGTGGGAGCCGGTGTGATTCAGCTCCTCGCGCTTGAGATACACCTTCGCGCCGCCGAGATGCTCGGTGAGCCGCTCGGCGAAATACAGCGGACTCGGGCGGCCGATGTAATGGGTCTGGTGAGCCCGCATCTCGGCGAGAAACGAGGGATCGTCCTTCGCCTCGGCGTAGGCCTTCTCGAGGTCGAGGATCAGCGGCATCAGCGTCTCGGCGACGAAGCGGCCGCCATAGATGCCGAAGCGGCCGCGCTCGTCGGCGCCGGTGCGGAAGGAATTGGGCTCGGGCTGCGCCGTCACGGGCGGACCTTTCGAACTCTTCAGGCAGGGACGGCGCGGGCGGCCATGACGAAGGCCGCGATCCGCTCCGGATCCTTCACGCCGGGCGCGCTTTCGACGCCGGACGAGACGTCGAGGACTGGAGCGGCCGTGGCGCGCAACGCCTCCGCGACGTTGCCGGGGTTGAGGCCCCCGGAAAGCACGAAGGGGCGCTTAGGGTCAAGGCCGGCGAGCAGGCCCCAGTCGAAGGCGACGCCGTTGCCGCCGGGAAGCACAGAACCCTTCGGCGGCTTGGCGTCGAACAGAACCCGGTCGGCCGCCGCCCAATAAGGCTCCGCGCGGGCGAGATCGGAGGCGTCCGAGATCGCGACCGCCTTCCAGATCTCGCGGCCGTAGCGCTCCTTCAGCTCGGCCACGCGCTCAGGCGTCTCCGACCCGTGAAGCTGGAGGATGTCGGGCGCGGCGACCGCGGTCAGCGCGGTGAGCAGCGCGTCGTCGGCGTCGACGGTCAACAGCGCGACCCTGGCCCGCCCGCCGACCTTCGCCGCGAGCGCCGCCAACCGGTCCGGCTCGACATGGCGCGGGCTTTTCGGAAACGACACGAAGCCGACCACGTCGGCCCCGGCGTCGAGCGCGGCGTCGAGCGTGTCCTCGGTCGAAATCCCGCAGATTTTTATCGCGACGGTCATTTGGAGCTCTGCAAAGCCGAACTGCGTGCTTCGAGACGACTTCTTACAGAAGCCTCCTCAGCAGGAGGAGGGTCTTGGACTGGCAGGCGGGACGTTCTTCAGTGTGAGGTGGCCGCGCACGCGGCCGTCTCGAAGCGCGCAGGTCGCCGATCCCATGTGGTGAAGGGCTCTCCCGGCCGCAAATACACAAGTCAATTTTGGTTTTTTACTAAATTCCATAGAACATATCGGTTTTGGATTGCGGGCCGTTCGCGCCGGGTCTAAATATCGCCTGAATTCCGGGCGCCCGAGCGCGCCTTACGACCGGAGCCAGAAATGTCCGCCTTCTCCCGC
This sequence comes from Chenggangzhangella methanolivorans, assembly GCF_042648545.1. NCBI lineage: Bacteria > Pseudomonadati > Pseudomonadota > Alphaproteobacteria > Hyphomicrobiales > Methylopilaceae > Chenggangzhangella > Chenggangzhangella methanolivorans. The sequence continues at coordinate 35,711 of NZ_JBHRXS010000012.1, read as the reverse complement.
CGCGCCGCCCTCGCCCTTGGCGTCGCTTTGCTCGCCGCCGCGCCTGTCCGCGCCGAGGAGCCGAACGCCATCCTCAACGTCTCCTACGACATCGGCCGCGAGCTCTTCGTCGCGATCGACAAGGCGTACTCCGCCGACGTGAAGGCGAAGTCCGGCAAGGACATCACCGTCAATCAGAGCCATGGCGGCACCTCCAAGCAGGCGCGCGCCATCCTCGAGGGGCTCGAGGCCGACGTCGTGACCTTCAACCAGGAGCTCGACGTCCAGTTCCTCGCCGACAAGGGCGGCCTGGTGGCGGCCGACTGGAAGACCAAGTTCCCGAACAACGCTTCGCCCTACTATTCGCTGCCGGCCTTCGTGGTGCGGGCCGGCAACCCGAAGGGCGTGAAGAACTGGGACGACCTGATCCGCGACGACGTCAAGGTCGTGTTCCCGAATCCGAAGACGTCCGGCAACGCGCGCTACACCTATCTCGCGGCCTACGCCTTCGCGCTCAAGACCTATGCGGGCGACGAGGCCAAGTCCGACGCCTTCGTGAAGAAGCTGCTGGCGAACGTGCCCGTGTTCGACACCGGCGGCCGCGGCTCGACCACCACCTTCGTGGAGCGCCAGATCGGCGACGTGCTCGTGACCTTCGAGGCGGAGACGGCCGCGGTGAAGAAGGAGTACGGCGCCGACAAGGTCGACGTCGTGGTGCCGCCCGTGAGCCTTCTGGCCGAATTCCCGGTGGCGGTCGTCGAGAAGGTCGCGGCGCGCCGCGGGTCGACGGCGATCGCCAACGACTACCTCAACTATCTCTACAGCCCGAAGGGGCAGGAGATCATCGCGTCCTTCAACAACCGGGTGCAGGACGAGAAGATCATGGAAGCCAACAAGGACCGCTTCCCCGCCGTCGAGCTTCTGACCGTCGACAAGGTGTTCGGCGGCTGGAAGAAGGCGAGCGAGACCCACTTCGCGTCCGGCGGCAAGCTCGACCAGGTGTTCGTGGGGCGGTGACGCCGCCCTTGTCCCGGAGCTGATCCGGGACCCAGTGTCCCGGATCAGCTCCGGGACCCAGAACCGAACCGGTCTCACGATTGAGCTGCGACGGCGCCGCTCATCTCGCAAACGTCAGCGTGTCTGGGTCCCGGATCAAGTCCGGGACAAGGCAGCGGGCTCGCGATCCGGGATCGCGTTCCGTATAAGGCGCTTCACTCTGACGATCCCGGCCTGGCGCGGACGCGCCGTCCGGGATCACGCTTGTTCGGCCCTTGATGTCCCGCTCCCCCCTCCCCGGCTTTCGCCTCGCGCTCGGGCTCACGCTCGCCTATCTCGGGCTGATCGTGCTGCTGCCGCTGGCGGCCCTCATCGCCCAGGCCTCCGGCATGGGCTGGGAGCGCTATCTCGCGGTCGTGACGAGCCCGCGCTCGCTCGCCTCGTTCCAGATCACGGTGCTCGCCGCGTTCGGCGCGACGGTCTTCAACGCCGTCTTCGGCCTCGGCCTCGCCTGGGCGCTCACGCGCTACGAGTTTCCGGGGAAGCGCCTGCTCGACGCGCTGGTCGACGTGCCGTTCGCGCTGCCGACCGCGGTCGCGGGCGTGGCGCTCACCGCGCTCTTCGCCGCCAACGGCTGGTACGGGGCGGCGCTCGCCCCCCTCGGGATTCAGGTCGCCTACGCGCCGCTCGGCATCATGTGCGCGATGGCCTTCACCAGCATTCCCTTCGTGGTGCGCTCGGTGCAGCCGGTGCTCGCCGACCTCTCGTCGGAGGCCGAGGAGGCCGCCGAGACGCTCGGCGCCGGCCAGCTGCGCACCTTCTGGAGCGTGATCTTCCCCGCGATCTTCCCGGCGTTCCTCGCCGGCTGCAGTCTCGCGTTCGCGCGCTCATTGGGCGAGTTCGGCGCGGTGATCTTCATCGCGGGCAACCAGCCGTTCAAGACCGAGATCGCCGCGCTCCTCGTCTTCATCCGGCTCGAGGAGTACGACTACCAGGCGGCCGCCGCGATCGCCTCGGTGATGCTGGGCGCGGCCTTCGTGATGCTGCTCGTCGTCAACGCCATCCAGCTCTGGCATCTGCGCTACGCGCGGGAGGGGCAGTGATGGCCGGCCGCGCCATGAACCGCCGTCCCCGCGTCGGCGACGGCCCGATCGCCAAGCCGCTGATCCTCGGTCTCGTGATCGTCACGGCGGCGCTCGTCATCGTCGGGCCGCTCGCCGTCATCTTTTACGAGGCGCTCAAGCTCGGCGTCGGGACGTACCTCGCAAACCTCGCGACGCCGGACACCCGTCACGCGATCTGGCTGACGGTGGCGACCGCGCTCCTTGCGGTGCCGATCAACGCGGCCTTCGGGATCGCGGCCGCCTACGCCATCGCCAAGTTCGAATTCCGCGGCAAGGGCCTCCTCACCGCGCTGGTCGAGCTCCCGTTCTCGATCTCGCCGATCGTGGCCGGCGTCGCCTATCTCTTCGTCTACGGCGCGCAAGGGTGGTTCGGGCCCTACCTGCAGGACGCCGGGATCAAGATCATGTTCGCCTATCCGGCGATCGTGCTCGCGAGCCTGTTCGTCACCGCGCCGTTCGTCGCGCGCGAGATCCTGCCGCTGATGCAGGCGCAGGGCTCCACCGAGGAGGAGGCGGCGCTTTCGCTCGGCGCGTCCGGCTGGCGCACGCTGTTCTCGGTGACGCTGCCCAACATCCGCTGGGCGCTGTTCTATGGGGTGCTGCTCACCAACGCCCGCGTCATGGGCGAATTCGGCGCGGTCTCGGTGGTCTCGGGCTCGATTCGCGGCGTCACCAACACGGCGCCGCTCCAGATCGAGCTGCTCTATCAGGACTACAACGCCGCCGGCGCCTTCGCGGCCGCGACGGTTCTGGCCGGAATCGCGCTGCTGACGATCGTGGGCAAGATCGTGGTGGAGCGGATGGATCCGGACGTCGGGAGCGGCAAGGCCGGGTGAAGCCGCCGCGTCATCCCGGACGGTCGCAGGCCGAGCCGGGATCGTGCGCAGAAACTGGCTTGAGAACCACCCTGCGTCGTCCCGGCCTTGAGCCGGGACCCATGAGCACCGCAGTTTCAGGATCAGGCGCGGTCGTCGGGATTCCGACAGACGGCGTCGGTTCTGGGTCCCGGCTCAAGGCCGGGACGACGCGCGGCGCTTCAATCGCCCACTCGAAAAATGGTTCCGGCTCTTCGCTTCGACAGGAATGACGCTCGACGCCCTCACGCCGCCTTCTGCGGCGCGGGCAACGCGGCGGTCGCGGCGGCCTGACGGCGCGCTGCGGCGGCTTCCCGGCGAGCCTGTTCGGTCTCCGCCTCGAGCCGTTCGGCCTCGATGCGGCGGCGGCGGGTCTCCTTGCGCCACTTGCCTTGGCGCGCCCAGGAGGCGATCCCGCCGACGAGCACGCCGAGCATCACCGACAAGAGCACCACGGCGAACAGCGGCAGGTCGATCGAGAAGGCCGGCGTCGTCGGCGCGAACGGATCGAAGCCGACCGTCACGGACTGCCGGTTCGCCACCGCGAACACGATGATGAACAGAGCGAGCGGAATGCCGATCAGCCCGGCGAGAAAACGCCGAAACCTCATGCCGGCACGCCCGCCTCGAGTTCGTCCTTGTTGAGCCGCACGCGCATCTCCTTGCCCGTCTTGAAGAACGGCACGACCTTGCCGTCGACCGGAACGTGCTCGCCGGTGCGCGGGTTCCTCCCGACGCGGGCCGGACGGGCCTTCACCGAAAAGGCCCCGAAGCCGCGAAGCTCGACCCGGTCGCCGCGCGAGAGCGCGTCGACGATCTCGTCGAGGATGGCGTTGACGATGTTCTCGACGTCCCGCTGGTAGAGATGCGGATTGAGCGTCGCGATCTTGGTGACGAGTTCTGATTTGATCATTCACCGCTCCCCTGCAGTGCGAAGGTTTCGTGCAGAGACGCTAAGTATAGGGACTTGTACGGAAAATCAGGCCGCAGGGTGCCAGATGGCCAAAACACCGTCAAGGACGACGCCCTCCCCCGTTCGACGGAGAGAAGCGGCGAGGCCAGGGAAGCCGAGCGCGTCGACGAAAGCCGCCGCAAGGCCCGCGGCGCCGAGCCCAAACGGGCCGTCGCCCTTGGGTTTCCACTCCTTGACCGGCAGCGACGCGTCGACGCCCTTGCCGGCGAGCCAGGCCAGCGCCTCGGGCTCGCCGCCGATCTCGTCGACGAGCTTGAGATCGATCGCCTGGCGGCCGGTGAAGACGCGCCCGTCCGAGACCGAAGCGAGCGCCTGCCCCTGAAGGCCGCGCCGCTCGCCCACCACGCCCTTGAACCAGGCGTATGAGTCGAGGATCAGCGCCTCGAGCGCCTTGCGCGCCTCCGGGCTCGTGGGCTCGACGCCCGAGGGCGCGGCCTTGAGCGGCGAGGACTTCACGCTCTCGACCTCGACGCCGACGGTCTTCAGGAGGCCGGTGAAGTTCGGGAACTGCGCCAGCACGCCGATGGAGCCGGTGATCGAGGTCTTGCGCGCGATGATGTGGTCGCTCGCGATCGCCGCGACATAGCCCCCGGAGGCCGCGAGCGTGCCCACCACGGCCACCGTCGGGCGATCCTTGGCGATCAGCCGCACGGCCTCGTAGATGTCCTCGGAGGCCGTGACGCCGCCGCCGGGACTGTCGATCATCAGCATGACGCCCTTGGCGTCGCTCTTGGCGAGGTCGGCGAGGAGCTTCGAGCGCTTCTCGTCGTCGAAGATGACGCCCGAGATCGCGACCTTGGCGATATGCGCTCCGCGGGGCCCCGCGCGCCGCTCGCCGCCGGCCCCGTAAGCCAGCGCGCCGACCACGATCGCGACGCCGACGAGCGCGATCGCGCCGATGCGCCAGAAGGCGAGCCGCCGTCGCAGCGCCCGGCGATCCAGGATGGCGTCGGCGTCGAGGGGCATCGGATCATGTCTCGCGATAAACCGCGTCTCTCAGGACGCTTCGAGACGATGACCTAACACGACGAAGGCCCGCGCGGAAACTCCGCGCGGGCCCTCTGATCGATCGATGTGGGGCGCCGGAGCGCCCCGCGTTTCAAAGAGCTCAGTCTTCCGAGCCGCCTTCGCGCTTCTTGAGCGCGGCGCCGAGGATGTCGCCGAGCGAAGCGCCCGAGTCCGACGAACCGTAGGTCGCGACCGCTTCCTTCTCCTCGGCGATTTCCAGCGCCTTGATGGAGACGGCGATCTTGTGCGCCTTCTTGTCGAACTGCGTGACGCGGGCGTCGAACTTCTCGCCGACGGCGAAACGCTCCGGACGCTGGTCGCCGCGCTCGCGGGCGAGGTCGGCGCGACGGATGAAGGCGGTGAGCTCGGTCTCGGAGATCTTCACCTCGAGGCCGCCCTCCTTCACCTCGATGACCTCGCAGGTCACCACGGAGCCCTTGCGCATCTCGCCGGTGGTGTCGACGAACGGGTCGCCGCCGAGCTGCTTCACGCCGAGCGAGATCCGCTCCTTCTCGACGTCGACGTCGAGAACCTGGGCGCGGACGATGTCGCCCTTCTTGAACTCCTCGATGACCACTTCGCCGGCGCGGTTCCAGTCGAGATCCGACAGGTGGACCATGCCGTCGACGTCGTTGTCGAGGCCGAGGAACAGACCGAACTCGGTCTTGTTCTTGACTTCGCCCTCGACCTCGGAGCCGACCGGATGGTTCTCGAGGAACGCCTCCCAGGGGTTCTGCATGGTCTGCTTGAGGCCGAGCGAGATGCGGCGCTTCACAGGATCGACCTCGAGCACCATCACTTCCACTTCCTGCGAAGTGGCGACGATCTTGCCCGGGTGGACGTTCTTCTTGGTCCACGACATCTCGGAGACGTGGATCAGGCCTTCGATGCCCGGCTCCAGCTCCACGAACGCGCCGTAGTCGGTGATGTTGGTCACGCGGCCCGCGAACTTGGCGCCGGCCGGGTACTTGGCCTCGATGCCCTGCCACGGATCTTCGAGCAGCTGCTTCATGCCGAGCGAGATGCGGTGCGTCTCGTGGTTGATCTTGATGATCTTGACCTTCACCTGCTGGCCGATCTGCAGCAGCTCGGTCGGGTGATTGACGCGGCGCCACGCGATGTCGGTGACGTGCAGCAGGCCGTCGATGCCGCCGAGGTCCACGAACGCGCCGTAGTCGGTGATGTTCTTGACCACGCCCTCGATGACCTGGCCCTCTTCGAGGTTCTGGACCAGCTCCTGGCGCATCTCGGCGCGGGACTCTTCGAGCACGGTGCGGCGCGACACGACGATGTTGCCGCGGCGGCGATCCATCTTGAGGATCTGGAACGGCTGCGGCGTGCCCATCAGCGGGCCGACGTCGCGCACCGGGCGGATGTCGACCTGGGAGCGCGGCAGGAACGCGGTCGCGCCCTGGAGGTCGACCGTGAAGCCGCCCTTGACCTGGTTGAAGATGACGCCTTCGACCTTCTGGTTGTCGTTGAAGGCGACCTCGAGCTTGACCCAGCTCTCTTCGCGGCGGGCCTTGTCGCGCGACAGGACGGCTTCGCCCATCGCGTTCTCGACGCGCTCGAGATAGACCTCGACGACGTCGCCGGGCTTCAGCGGGCTTTCGCGGCCCGTGGCGCCGAACTCCTTGAGGGCGACGCGGCCTTCGGTCTTCAGGCCGACGTCGATGACGGCCATGTCCTTCTCGATCGCGATGACAACGCCCTTGACGACGGAGCCTTCGGAAAAGTCGGCGCGCTCGAAGGACTCGTCGAGCATCGCGGCGAAATCGTCGCGCGAGGGCGCGGCAGCAGTGGCGTTCATTAAATCTCCTGGTGCCCTTCTTCGGGCTGACGGCGCCGGCGTTCGGGTTGATCTTGAGGCCCTGTCGGCCGCCGCGGTCCGGTGTCCGCCTCCCGAAGGAAGCAGGCCGGCGCCGGGACGCGCGCGTCCGAAGAACCAATCCGAAGAAACGGGCCCCTCGCGGCCGCGACGCGAAACCTCGCGCGGCCCAAGCGAGCGACCCGCCTTTCCGGACGCGCGGTCGTTAGCAGATCAGGGGACGGCGCGCAACGAAGGAGGAGAGCTTCGACGACATTCGTGGGCGCCTTGCTTGCCTATCCCACCCGGTCCTTCGGCGCGCCGCCGGGGAAGAAGTCGCGGCACGCCCGCGCGTCCTCGACGCATCGCGCAAAGCTCGGCCGGGCGCGCAACCGCTCGTAATAGGCGATGAGGTGCTTGCGCCCGTCGAAAGGCTGCACCCAGTCGGCGTAGAACAGCGAGGGCGCGGCGGCGCAGTCGCCGATCCCGAACTCCGAGCCCGCCGCCCACTCGCGCGCGGCCATCTCGCCGTCGAGCCAGTCGTAGATCTTGCCCAGCATCTCATGCGCCTTGGCGACGCCGTGCGGATCGCGATCGCCCTCGGGACGCAGCCGGTCGAACACGATCCGCTGCATCGGCTCCATGACGTAAGCGTCAAAGATCCGGTCGCGCATCCGCGCCTGAAGCGCCGCGCGCGGATCGTCGGGAATCATCTTCGGTCCGTCGGGGCGGCGCAGCTCCAGCCACTCGATGATCGAACTCGCCTCGACGACGGTCTCGCCGTCGTGCTCGAGCACCGGAAACTTCGCGATCGGCCAGAGTTTCAGCCATTCCTCGCCCGCGGACGGATTTTCGGGCGCGAGATGACGAAGCTCGAACGGCTCGTCCTTCTCGCAGAAGGCGATGAAGGCCTTCTGGGAGTAGGAGGAAAAGACATGGGCGTAGAGCTTCGGGAGCATTTCTCAGCGGCCGTCGGGTTGAGGTCAGCCCTTCAACCCTAGCGGGACGGCGCTGTGGTCGGAACTCCCCTGTCCTGCTCAGCCAGTTCTCACGCGGCCTTCGTGCGCCGCTCGACGATCGCGATCGCGGCGGCGAAGGCGGCGTCGGCGTCAAGTTCCGTCGTGTCGAGATGGACCGCGTCTTCGGCCGGCTTCAGCGGCGCGGAGGTCCGGCCCATGTCGCGGGCGTCGCGGGCGCGAATGTCGGCGAGGATCTCGGCCTCGTCCACGGTCTCGCCGCGCGCGCGGAGCTCCAGCGCGCGCCGGCGGGCGCGCTCTTCGGCCGAGGCCGTGACATAGAGCTTCACCTCGGCGTCGGGGCAGATCACCGTGCCGATGTCGCGTCCGTCGAGCACCGCGCCGGGCGGCGTCGCGGCGAAGCGGCGCTGGAACTCGACGAGCGCCTGGCGCACCTGCGGATAGGCCGACACCACCGAGGCGCCGGCCCCTGCGGCTTCGCTGCGAAGCTCCGGATCGTTGAGCCCTGCCGGATCGAGCCGGCGGGCTTCTTCCGCGCCGGCTTCGGCGTCGTCGAGCATGGTGCGGTGGATGAGCTTCACCGCGACCGCCCGGTAAAGCAGGCCGGTGTCGAGATGCGGCAGGCCGTAATGCGCCGCGATGCGCCGCGCGAGCGTGCCCTTGCCCGAGGCCGCCGGCCCGTCGATCGCCACGATCACGCCGCGCCCTCCGGCCCGCCGACGTCGATCGCCGCCCCGAGCCCGCGCATCAGCGGCATGAAGTCCGGGAACGAGGTCGCGATCATGGCGGCGTCGTCGATGGCCACCGGCTGGTCGGAGGCGAAGCCCATCACAAGGAAGCTCATGGCGATGCGATGGTCGAGATGGGTGGCGATCGGCTCGCCGCCGCCCCGGACTCCGCCCTGCCCCGTCACGATCAGGTCGTCGCCCTCGATCCGCGCCTCGACGCCGCAGGCTACCAGGCCCGCATAGACCGCCGCGAGCCGATCGCTTTCCTTCACGCGCAGTTCGTGCAGGCCGCGCATCCGCGTCTCGCCGGTCGCGAAGGCCGCGGCGACGGCGAGCACCGGATACTCGTCGATCATGGTCGGGGCGCGCTCGGCCGGCACGTCGACGCCGCTGAGCGCGCTCGCCTTCACGATGAGGTCCGCGACCTGCTCGCCGCCCTCTTCGCGCTCCTCCGAGAAGGCGACGTCCGCGCCCATTTCGATGAGCGTCGTCAGAAGGCCCGAACGGAGCGGATTGGTCATCACGCCCTCGATCACGACCTCCGAGCCCGGCGTGATCAGCGCCGCGACGAGGGGAAACGCCGCCGACGACGGATCGGCCGGCACGGAGATTTCGGTCGGCTTCAGTTCGGGCTCGCCGACGAGGCGGATCGCGCGGCCATGGGCCCCGTGGGGCTCCACCGTCACCTGCGCCCCGAAGGCGCGCAGCATCCGCTCGGTGTGGTCGCGCGTCGCCTCGCGCTCGATCACCGTGGTGACGCCCGGCGCGTTGAGGCCGGCGAGAAGCACCGCGGACTTGATCTGAGCGGACGGAGCCGGCGTCTCGTAGGTGATGGGAATCGCGCGCTCAGGCCCGCGGATCGTCAGCGGCACGCGCCCGCCCTCGGCCTGGGAGACCACGGTCGCGCCCATCTTCTCGAGCGGATCGAGGATCCGGCGCATCGGGCGCGAGCGCAGCGAGGCGTCGCCGTCGAAGGTCGCCTCGACGTTCGAGCCGCCGACCACGCCCATCATCAGCCGGGAGCCGGTGCCGGCGTTGCCGAAGTCGAGCGTCCCGGCCGGGCTCTTCAGTCCGCCGACGCCCACGCCCCTCACCCGCCAGCGGCCGGCCGCGAGGCGCTCCACCTCGGCGCCGAGCGCGCGGGCGGCGCGCGCCGTCGCGATGACGTCGTCGCCTTCCAGAAGCCCCTCCACCCGGGTTTCGCCGACGGCGAGCAGGCCGAGAATCAGCGCGCGGTGCGACGTCGACTTGTCGCCGGGGGCGCGGACGCGGCCGGTGAGCGCGCCGGAACGGCGGGCGCGAGCAGGTGCGGGCTCTAGGGAGGACAAGATTTCTCGCTCTTCCGCTGGACGTTCGGGGGGCCGGCCAAATGGGCTGGCGCGTCGGCGGCTTTCGCCTTGGGCAAGCCGGTGGGCTCTTGACAGTCCGGTCCGCCCACGTCAATCCACCGCCTCGCTTCGAGATCCTGGAACGACTGAATGGCCAAGCCAGAACTCGGAGCCAAGCGGACTTGCCAGTCCTGCGGCTCCAAATATTACGACCTGATGCGCGACCCGATCACCTGTCCCAAATGCGGGGCGACGTTCGTGGCCGTGAGCCTGCTTTCGGCCGCCGCGGTCGCCCGTTCGGCGCGCGCCGAAGCCCGTAAGCCGGCGCCGATCGACGATGACGACGACGTCGAGAAGCCGGAAGTCGACGAGGAGGAGGACGCCGAGGCGATCTCGCTCGAGGACGCCGACGAGGAGACCGTCGGCGCGACCAAGAAGTCGTCGTCCAAAAAAGATGACGACGAGGACGTCGACGTCGATTCGGACGACGATGACGACTCGGACGACGACGACGAGAGCTTCCTCGAGGCCGACGACGAAGGCGACGACGACGTCACCGACATCATCGGCGACAGAGAAAAAGACGACGAGGCTTGAACAGCCCCGCGAACTGTGATTGAGAGACGCGCCGCGACGGACCCCGACGCGGCGCAAGCCCTCCCGGCGCCAGCCGCGGACGGGCTGAAGGCTTCGAAAGAAGCGAGTTAGAAATGTCCGGTTCTTCGCGCGGCGGATCCCAAGCCCCGCGCATCTTTCGAAGGACCGCACCCCGGGTGGGGCCATAGCTCAGTTGGGAGAGCGCTTGAATGGCATTCAAGAGGTCGGCGGTTCGATTCCGCCTGGCTCCACCAAACATTTCTCGGAAAATTTCGGTTCTGTCGGTCGCACGAAAAACGTCGCAGTTCCCGCCACTTAGCGGGCGATCGAGGCGCATTACCGGTCTCTAGAAGTCGTCATAAGCCGCGATATCCGCTTTCGAGCGCGCTGGTCTCCGGTCCTGCAAAGCCATGTCGTACCCGCGCGACGATGCACTGGCCGGCCAGACGACCTCGCGGCTCGCCAGGCTGTGGAAAACTTCTTGGGTTTCAGGATTTGACCGAGCGTAGGAAGCTCAGGCTGCGGGCTGTTCGAAACCGATCATCCGCCACTGCTCCGACCAGATCATCGGAGCGTCGGCGAGCGCTTTGGCGGCGACGCCGCGAGGTAAACGGCCATCCGCGATGGCCTTCACAAGGCTAGGAGCCAGGAAGGCGTAATCGATCATCCGCTCGACGTGACGCCGGGTGCATCCGCGACGCTCGGCGAATTGATCGAGATCGATAGTTCGGCCTCGCTCGAGCTCTGCGACACATTGCCGACCGATCGCGATCCACCTGAGCAGGACGGCGCGCGCCTCCGCCTTCATCGGAAGAGCAGAGTCGTTCGCCAGCCCAAGAATGCTTTGGGCGCTTGATCGTTTTGGCGAAGGGATGCGAATCGAGTCACCGTTGGCGAGAGTGAGCTCGACGCCATCCGCAGCAACGATCGCTCGGCTGAGATGTTCAGCAACCAGTTCCCGCTCATCGAAGCTTTCGGCTGATCTCGCACGAAGCGCCGCGATGATCGCGTTTTCGATTTGCGGCGCTGAGATGCGCTTTATCGATCCGGCCTCATCTCCCCTCCCCTGCGCGACGACGCAGGACACATAGTAGCGATACCGAACACCCTTCCTGTTTGTGACGCTTGGGGTCATCGGATGCCCGCGATCGTCGAACAGCTGACCGACCAGCAGCGCGGCGGAGCTCGATCGCTTCGTGCAATGGCCGTTCCGGTTCTCAGAGATCTTCGCTGCGACCGATTGGAACAGTGACGTTGTAATGATCGCTGGGTGCTCGGCAGGATAGCTCATGCCTTTGTGGTTGAGCTCCCCAAGATAGACCCGGTTCGCCAGCAGATGCGCGAGCGGACCATTTGTCAGTGGCACGCCGCCGATCGTCTTGCCGCACGCAAGGATCCGCTGACGCGTGACGACGCCCTGCTCCCGAAGCTCCTTTTGGAGAGCGCTCAGCGATCCAAGCGCGAGATAGCGATCGAAAATTTGTCTGACGGTCGCGGCTTCAGCTTCGTCGACCACCAGCTTCTTCGCCTCGACCCGATAGCCGAGCGGCACGACCCCACCGACCCAGATGCCGCGCTTCTTCGAGGCACTGATCTTATCCCGGATGCGCTCGCCCGTGACCTCCCGCTCGAACTGCGCGAAGGACAGCAGCATGTTGAGGGTCAACCGCCCCATGCTGGTGGTTGTGTTGAATGACTGCGTCACCGACACGAACGAGACGCCGTTGGCGTCGAACAGCTCAACGAGCTTGGCGAAGTCGGCGAGCGAGCGGGTCAGGCGATCGACTTTGTAGACGACGATCACGTCAACGCCGCGTGACCGCACCAGATCGAGCAGCCGCTGCAGCGCTGGCCGCTCCATTGAACCACCGGAGAAGCCGCCGTCGGAGAACACCCCGTTTTTGACGAGCTTCCAGCCCTCCCCGGCCTGGCTTCGCACATAGGCCTCGGCCGCCTCGCATTGCGCGTCGAGAGAGTTGAAGTCCATCTCCAGCCGATGATCGGTCGAGACACGCGTATAGACCGCGCAGCGTCGGATGGTTGGCGGCTGGCGGCTCACCGAACATTCTCCCTCGCCCTCAGGCCGAAGAAGCGAGGCCCGTTCCATCGGACGCCTGTGATCGCGCGAGCGACTTCGGACAGGCTGCGGTAGGTGGCGCCGTTCCAGGCGTAGCCGTCAGCGATGTGCATCACGTGATGGGTGACGCCTTCCCATTCACGGATGAAGATCGCCCCCTGCCCCGCCCGAACCTTGTCGGGCATGGGCAGTGATTTGGCTTTGGCGAACTTTCGATCGGTAGCGACGCGGTCGAGAAACCGCGCCGTGTCCGGATCGAGGTCGCCGAGCGCATCGGCCTGCACTCGATACGCCAGCAATTTTAGCAGCAGTGATCTTGTGACAACGGTTGGCGCAGCGCGACCGGTGACGCTGCGCCAACGAGCTTTAAGCGTAGTAAAGTCGAGCGTCTCCAGTCGGCGAAGCTCGACTTCGATCCCGGGCGTGCGGGACATCTTCAGACCGCCGACGCTTGGGCCGAAGCGGCGATCGAATAGCGACACTCGCCCTGCTCGGGCTTCTCCGACGAGAGTACGAAACCTCGTTTCCGGAGGCCGCTCAACACCGCCCGCGTCGTGTGCGGCAGCCAACCAGTCGCGTCGATCAGGTCGCCCAGTGTCGCACCTTCCGGCCTGGCCAGAAGATTGACAATGATCGCCTGTTTGGTACCGGCTCGGATGGTGTCGATCTCAGGAGCGGCGCGCGCGGGCTCGGTGGTGGCGTCCACACCACCTTCAGCGCCGATTGCCAAATATCCGATCTTCGTGAGCTTAAGCCCGATCGGTTTGCCGTTCTCGTCCTGGCGCCAGTGGGGCTGGCGACGCTGAACGACCAGTTCGATCAGCAGCTCCTTCCGCAGCAGCGCAGCGATGGTGCGGGCAACCGACGGGTGAGCGTCCGTCAGAACGATGAGACCGTCTTCCCGCTGCGAGGCTGCGGACAGGAGGACGAGTTGGGCGTCCGTGAGCTTGGGTTCCGCCGAAGTGGTGTGGGGCATGAGTACTTCTCCATCGCATCTTCGCAGCGAGGGCCGCTGCTACTGAGGCGCCCCGCAAGTGCGGGGTGGGAGAAGGGAGCCGACTGGATCCAAAAGCCGCCGTCAGGCTGACTCTGAACAGCGTTTCTCGGCTTTCCCGTCGGAGCTCCTCAACAGACTGGCGCTCTGAAGGAAATGGTTCGCTTCGTAAAGAAGGGGCTCGATCTTAAATGCGATGTCCATGGCCTCGTCGAAGCGGCCAAGCTTCAAAAAAAAGCTCCTCTGCACTCTACGCCCGCTCGCCGCTCTGGACGACCCGGCGGACCATCGCGCTCAAACAAGCAACTCAGATCTTTTTCGATTTCATGCTCAGGCCTCCGTCCGCGACGTCAGCACTGACGCTCTGTTTGGAGACGAAGTGAAGTCGTTTCCTAGCGCTGACGGGGCGGCCCACAGCCGGGCTCCCGTCGCGAGCTTGAAGCTCAGCTGCAGCCCGCTCCTGACCCCTATCCGACGTCCGAAATGTCTGCTCGTGGGCACTCTGACGAGTTAGCGCACAACTAGCCGTTGCGGGACCGTTACTCCTCGACGGTCCCGGTCATGCAGAGAGGATCAGTGCTCCATCGTGATTGCGCCGCGGTGCTGTCATCCCCAGGATCGTCGCTAGGCAGGGCAGTCCGCCGCTCATGAGGTGATGGATCCAAAGTGCAACCAGAGTAAGGTTGCCAGCTGGGGGGAGCACTAAGAATGACCATTTTTAGTGGAGAGAATGAAAGGCTGCGGGAGGATTTTGGCCGTGGCCGATGAAATTCCGCCTGTGCCCGCCCAACAGTTCCAATTCGTGCGGGCCGGCGATGCCCCAGGAGCGCCGCTCGAGTGGGGGAAAGACGAAGAGCAGGTCCGCAAGGCCGTCAGCGAAGCGCTGAATGCACGCAACGTCGCCTTCTTGCTCGGCGCCGGTTGCTCATCGCGCGTGGAGGAGGGCAAGGAGCTCGGGGTCCCAACAATGGGGCCTCTGGCGAAAGAATTCTGCGTCGTTCCGACACCTACGTATGATGACGACCTCGAGCTCGTACCGCCGCCCGCATGGGCGCTCGATGCAAGCGACGTCGAGTTTCTCGGCAAGCTCGGCGCCAAGCTCGAAGGCACCGAATACGCGCGCAACCTCGAGCGCCTGATGGAGCTGCTCCACAGCCTACGCTTCGTGTTCACGCGCAGTGACAAGCCCGAGCACGTCGAGCGTAGGGTGAAGGTCGAGACGCTAATTAAGAAGATCCAGGACTTCCTTTGGGAGCGTTGTACCAACGGCGCGTTCGCTCACGGCGACGGCGCGGTGCTCAAGCTATACGAATCTTTCTACCGCAAGCTTGTGATGCGTGACCGCTCACTGCCGCGACCTTGGGTATTCACTACCAACTACGACCTATTCAACGAACGTGCGATGGATCGGCTAGGGTTGCCCTACGCTAACGGGTTCTCGGGCGTCGTCGAGCGTCGCTTCAATCCCGCTACCTTCCGCTACGCCCTAGCCGAACAGCTCGATCTGTCGAACCGCAAATGGTCGGCTGTCGATGGGTTCGTCTATCTCTGCAAGGTCCACGGATCGATCAGCTGGACCGAGGACGACCACGGGCTCTTCCCCGTGCGGGAAACCTGGCCGCAGGACGCGCCGAACAAGGTCATGATCTATCCGACGCCGGCGAAGCAGAATTCGAGCCTCGGATCGCCTTATGCCGACCTCTTCCGCGAATTCCAGTCGCATGTCGTGCGAGAGCAGAGCGTCCTGATCACCGCGGGCTTCGCCTTCGGCGACGAACACCTCAACAACATAATCTACCAAGCGCTGACGATCCCGACATTCCGGTTGATCATTTTCGCCGATCCGGATTCGCCGGGAGAGATCGCTAAGCTCCGCGCACTCAACGACCCCCGCGTCTGGATCATTGGTGGCGACGGACCAGCCGTTGGCACCCGTGCTCACTACTTCGACATCGTGGTCGAGCGCTTCCTCCCCCAGCGGCCAGCCGAGCGAATCGACGACGCGGTGAAGCTTGTGCTCGAGACCTTCGGTCGCAAGACGAACGAAGGCGACGATGGGATCTGACGATCGCCGCCGGGCAATCGGCAAAGTCACGTCGGTCGCTGCGGATCGCTTCGTCATCGAGATGCTCGGCGGCACCGACAACTTCACCGTCGTCGGCTTCGACGACCTCCACTACGTGGCCCGGCTGGGCTCCTTTATCATGATCCCCGCTCAGTCCGAGTACGTTGTTGCCGAAGTCGTCGGGTTGCGCGAGCGGGATGTCGCCGGCGGCGCCGCCGATTGGCAACTCGAGAAAGCCAGTTCCGCCAAATACCTCGACGTAGTGCCCGTTGGGATGCTGCCGGCCGATGGCGACCGCAAGTTCCGGTTCGGCATCTCCATCTTCCCTTCGCTCTACGCCGACGCGCTTTACGCTCTCGACGGCGAACTTGACCGCATCTTCGATACCGAGACGGACACCATTCCAGCGCTTGGTCACAACGGAGCCGACTGTGTGCCTGCGGAGGCTACTCGTTACCGGAACTTGGGCATCGGGCAGTCTGTCGTGTTCGAAGATTACGCGGTCAAGGTGAGGATTGACGACTTTTTCGGCGGTCACGTCGCGGTGCTTGGCAATACCGGGAGCGGGAAATCCTGCACGGTCGCGTCAATCCTCCAAGCGCTGTTTGAGAAGCCAGACGAGCACCACGCGCGTGGTGCCACGTTCGTCGTGCTGGACGTGAACGGCGAATACGATCGGGCGTTCGCCCGGCTACCCGAGGTCGCCGACATCGGGGTCAAGCGTCTTATCCTCGACGGAACGGCGTCGCCAGACCGGTTCCGGCTTCCGCACTGGTACCTCGACCTCTCCGAATGGGAGCTATTACTTCAGGCCAGCGAGCGCACCCAGGTGCCGATCTTGCGCATGGCGCTTGGCCTCGCGACGCTGTTTGGTGCTGCCGATGTTGGTCCGCTGAACAACATACGAAATCACATGCTGGCGACCTGTATCACCCTCATCCTCAGTGATGAGACCCCGCCAGGAGCTAAAGAGACGCGCATCCGCGGGATCCTGCAACGATTCAGTACGGCGCAAATCAACCCTGCGCAGATCGGGGGTATGATCGGGGTCAACTGGGGCAATATGGCCGGGATCGAGGCGGCGTACCAATATCTCGCCGGTGGCGGTGGGCACGCCGGCTTCATCATTCCAAACCTGAAGCTCCCTGACTACGATGGCACGCCTTTCGACTTCTCCGCCTTAGGCGACGCCATCGACCTAGCGCTGCTATACGAGGAGGCGCACGGCAACCGCCAGATCCGCGACTACTGTGCGCAGATGGTCACACGCTTCAAGGCGCTGGAGGAACGCGGAGACTATCGTTTCTTGCGCCACAACGCCGTCGCCGCTGGCGACAGACGAATGTTTCTCGCCACGCTGCTGGGCCTGGAACCTATCGCTGACGGTCACACCAAGGGTGCACAGATCGTCATCCTCGACATGAACGCGGTTGAAGACGAGGTCGTCGAACTGGTCAGCGCCGTGATCGCACGCATGGTCTTCCGCCTTCTCCGTCAAGCCGATCCCCGCAACCGCTTCCCCGTCCACCTGCTACTTGAGGAGGCCCATCGCTACGTCGCGTCCACGCCGTCCCGCCACGCGGTCGACGCGAGCCGGATCTTCGAGCGGATATCAAAAGAGGGACGCAAGTACGGGCTGTTCTTGCTTGTTGCATCGCAGCGTCCCAGCGAACTGTCGAAGACCGTGCTGTCGCAATGCTCGAACTTTGTTGTCCACCGGATTCAAAATCCGGACGACCTTTCCCAGATACGCCAGATGACACCTTTCATCTCTGACAGTGTTCTGCGCAGGCTCCCCTCACTGCCTAAGCAGCACGCACTGGTATTTGGAAACTCCGTCAACCTTCCCACTACCTTCAGGGTGCGGAAAGCCGATCCTCTTCCTGCGAGCGACGATGCGAAGATCGTTGACTTGTGGTTCCACGAAGCTGGGCGACCGTCCCTTCTTCCGCTCGGCCCCGCCGAAGATGGCGCGGAAGGCCATGATTAGCGGCCAACTCGACGACATGATCACAGCGCTGGAGGCGCTTGGCGACTACCGTGTACTGCGGCGGCTGCGACCACCAGAACCCATATCTGAGGCTCCGGCTGGCACGCGTCGCGCCCTGCTCGCAGACGTCGAGACGACCGGGCTGGATCCCGATATCAACGAGATTATCCAACTCGCGATGGTCCCGTTCTTCTACACGGCAGACGATGAGATTGTCGGGGTCGGCAAGCCCTTCAACGCTCTCAGGCAGCCCGCCTCGCCTATCCCCGCTGAGGTGACGCAGATTACGGGCATCGACGACGCGATGGTGGCCGGGCGGTCGATCGATCCCGCTGAGGTCGCCGCATTTGTCGGCAACAACCCTAATGATCGCGCACAACGCCTCGTTCGACCGCAGATTCCTTGAGCGGTTCTGCCCGGCGTTATCGCAAAATCCATGGGCATGCTCGCTTAGCGAAGTGCGCTGGGCCGACGAGGGATTCGAGAGCACCAAACTCGCCTATCTCGCGATGAGCAGCGGCTTCTACTACGATCGGCACCGGGCGGTGCACGACTGCCACGCGACGATCGAGTTGCTCTCCCGACCGTTGCCGACATCCGGCGTCACAGCGCTGGCGGCGCTCCTCACTTCAGCACGAAGCACAACTCTGCGATGCTGGGCCGAGAACTCGCCGTTTGACGCGAAGGATTTGCTGAAACGCCGGGGATATCGGTGGAACGGCGGCGAGGACGGTCGGCCCCGCGCATGGTGGACAGACGTTGCTGAGAGCGACATCGAGGCAGAGAAGGCATACCTGTGCGCCAAGATCTACAAGCGGGAGGTAGCTCTGCCGATTGCGCGCGTCACAGCATTCAACCGCTACTCGGATCGCATCGTGCCTCATCAGAACGCGCACGCCACCTAGATTGCCTTCAGGATGACGGGCTGCATCGCGTCGTTTAGCTCACATCCACAACATCCTCGCATGTCGAGCCTCAACACCCGTCACATAGCTGGCCACCTAGTCAGGTTCACGTTGGACAGCTTTTTGTGACAATCGCAGGAACGTCCGCCTTTGGCGCGTCTCAGCTAGAGGCACTTGTCCCGGCCTGACCCAAATCGGACGTCGGAGACGTCCGCCTGCAGGCGCTCGACCAAGGCAAGCGTCGCGTCGCCGTGCGGCGCCTCACTCGCCACAGCCAATCCTGCCAACCGCGGGACGCAGGCGGCGAGCCGCGCTGAATGCCAACGGCTAAGGCGAGGGATGATCAGGTTCGCCGCCAGCACAAGCAATGAGCCGAGATGCGGCGCGCCACAGAGGAACCGCATCCGGCGCCTCCGCCGCGTCCGCCAGTCCCCGAATGACTGACGCGATCTCGCGAGACATACTGGGCCAAGCTGCGGCCACGGCGGTCATGATCGAGCTGAAAGTCGTCAGCTGATCGAAGCGGGATCGCGGAAGCGCTAGAACATGCTCAAGCGCGCTGTCCGCCACCATGTGAAGCGCGCCCGACGGCTCGGGCCTCACCTGTCCGGACTGGGTGCGATATGTCGGCCACCGTGAAGCGCAACGCCGCGCGAAAGTCGAGACAACGGCCGTAAACCCCTCGCTGTCGTCAAGCTGCGCGAGGACGTCGGCCCAGGCCGACAGAACCATCTGCGCCCCGATCATCTGAGGCTCCAAGCCCGCCGCTACGGGATCATCGACGAGGGTCGATCGGATCCTAGCCAGAGTTTCCGGGCTGACGCGGCTGGCATCGACATGCGACAGCATGCACGACCGCAGGTGGCGGGCCTCGTCGAGAGGCGCATCATCCATGATCCGACGCGCGATGACGTCGTGGTCCCGCACGGCGAAAGGATGGTCAGGCGGTAGCCAGCCGCCCGCGATCAAAGCGGGAACCACATCGCGGGCCGGCCATATGTTGGCAGGCGCCTCGGGCGGTGGCGCAAGCGTGCCCGTTGGCGGCCACCAGGCGTTGTTTTTCTCTCGGCCGATCAGAAATTGAAGCGGATCAAGCAGCTCGAAGTCGCGATCCGAGGCTCCGTCGCCGATGAGCGCAGCGACAGCCGTAAGAATTAGGCGGTCCGCCGACATCTCGCTGGAGATCTCACGCGCCCAGCGCGGCATCTTCTCGACGGCGGCGATGTCCCGAAATGTCCGATGCGACTGACCGGCGATGATCGCGGCGACGCCTTGCGCATCGACATAGTCTGGCGCTATCGCCCGCAGCATTTGGTCGGCATATGCCCAAACAAACCCGGTCCAGGCTTCTGGCGACAGCTCACGCCATTCCGCCATCCTGCATGCGGCAAGCGCGCCGTACCGGATCAGCGCGACAAACAGCTTGCCGTTCCGCTCGAAACTGGCTGCAAGACCAGCGACAAGCGCCCTCAGCTCCTCAAGATCGGCTTTCGCGGCGAGGGCCGCGCGTAGTCTGAGCAGCGCCTCGGCGGGGGTCACGATCGCGTTGGGATCGCTCTGCGGCGCCTCTTCACGAATACGGGCCCCGAGCTCCAGCAGAGCTTCGCTTGAAAAGCCGGTCGGACGAGAAGCCAGACGTTCAAGCGCAGGCCGCGCGCCCAACGACTCCGAGAGACCGAGCACGTCTTCGCGTGAAACGATGGCGCTCATATCGGCCGTGGAGCTTCGCAAGAAACGCGACATCTCCTCGACCGAGGGCGGCGTCAGATCGTCGACGGCAAGACGCTGCCGCCGTTCGACTTTCGATCTCACGAGTCTCGAACGGTAATAGAAATCGAGACTTCTAAGGCGCTTCAGAGCGTCGAACCGCTCCTGTGCAGTCGGCAGCCGCATGACGGCGTCGTGTCGGTCTCGGCTGACGGCGCTGGCGCGATCGAGGAAATACAGTTCCACGCCGGCCAGGCGCGAGGCCTCGTCGGGATGAACGATCGCACGCGTCTCGGCCGCGATCGCAAAGCGGCGTTTCTTGAGCACGACGGCCAGTTCGAGCTCGTCATCGACAAACCGCGCCTCAAGGCGTGCAGGCTTGCCATCACTGAGCGTCACGGCGAGCGTTTTCGGGACGCCTGCGGCGAGCAAGGTTTCCGCAACTCCCGTGAAGCTCTCGAGCGGCAAGCTGACGTCGTCGGTGAGCGGCAAGGCCGAGAAAGTGCGCCGCGGGAGCGTCTCTCTCAGGCCCCCATGATCGAGAACGTGTTCGATCATCCTGTCGGGAAGGAGGTCGAGGAAGCGGCCTGCGACGGCGTTCATGCGGCGCGCCAGCCGCTCGCGAAGGTCGTCATCCATGCCAGTGTCGTCGGAGCCTTCAAGATCGATGATCCGCGAGACGCTCTGAGCGACCGTCTCCATGACGAGCTCGAAAGTCTCCGGATCTGCACGTTCAAGCGGCGCGATGACCGAGTCCACGAACCAGTTCGCGAGTTCGGACTGCGCGCTTCGCGACAGGGGCTTCGGCGTGAGCTCGCTCGACAACGGTATGGTCAGGGCATGCGCCAGATGGATGGCGACGTAGTTGCGGACATGAGAATCGACGAGCTTGGACGGCGCATACGGCGCCTGCTGGCGAAGGCGGGCCCACGCCCATTCCGACCGGGCTCTGGCGGCGGCGTAGTCCTGGTCGACGGGGGCCTGGCCCCAGATGTCGATCAACGTCGTATGAGCGAGATCCAGATCGAGCGCTCGGCGAATCTCCCCCACGACCCGGCCTTCGCGATCATGGCGTGGGGTCGCGTCGAGCCAGCCCAACCGTTGGCTTTCCTGCGCGTACCAGCTCTGCAGCCCCACGAGCTCTGGGGTCTCAACGAGGCCGCGTTCTCCGAGCGGCGTCTCCAGGAGTTTTCGCGACGCCTCCAGCGCTTCGACCGGCAGATAGGCGTACCCGGCTGTCATCAGCCTGTTCACGCGCTGCTTGACCCAGGCGTGGTCGACCACCCCGCTCCGCCGCAGATGCGCGAGGACCTCCGTGACGCATAGCGCCCGCTCGTGCGGGTTGTGCGAAACCGCGCGGTCTTCGATCCAGAGCAGCGTCGGCTCGCGCTCCTGCTTCCAAAGCAGTTCCATCAGACAACGGATATGCGCCGGCGCCGGAGCGTGCTCGTGGGACGGCGCGATCTGGACGCCGGTCCATTTGCCCGTCATCAGACGGTTGGTCACGCGACGTCGAAGGTCCCCGATCGTCGCCTTGATCCTGGCGTCGGCTTCGGCTTCGTGCAGACCACGGACAAGCGCGGCGAACTCGGATCGCTGAATGTAGATTTCGGTCGAGCGAGAGAGCTGCTCGAGCATGCCGCTCGATGCGAGCCGCCAGAAACATCGCCGGGACACGGTGACCGGCGGGCTCTCGCGCAGCGTCATGTCCGTCCCCCAAACTTCGCCGGCGCCCTGAGCGATGAGCGCTTGAAGTTTCGCCAGTTGATCTGGGTCGAGATGGCCTTCGGAGAACGCAGCTTCGGACACACGGCGCAGCGCCTGCGGGTCGAGGCCGCCGGTTTCCTCTTCGCCATCGAGCGAAACCCAATCGGGCTCGAACGCGTCGACCACGCGCAGTGGCCCCGCAGGCGCCAGAGCCTTGCGCGACCGAGACGCCACCTCCGGATCGAGGCCGACGAATTTGTCGTCGAGATCGGCCAGCGCCTCCGAGAGCGAAACGGGTGTCTCGATGACGAAAGCCTGCTCGACCGCATCGAGCATGTCGAGTTTGGCGGCCAGCAACAGAGCCGACAGGTCGAGCCGCAGGACCGGACATTCCTCCACTTGCGGGAGCGGCGCCTTCCTGCGCCCGCCGGAAAGCAGCAACATCGGGAACCGCTCACGGAGAAGGTTCTCGCGTTCAGCTGGATCGGCCAGGAACAACCGAGCGAAGCCCTTGAGATCGCCCAGCATGGCGACAGCGGCGGGCACTTCGCCGCGAAGCCATCTTTCGAAATCTGTTCTGTAGGCCTCGTTTCTCTCTTCGAGGTAGCCCAGAAGTTCCTCGACGGTCTGGAATGAGCGCACCGCCTGGCTTTCGAGCGAACGCCCGGATGTTTCGACGATCTCCTTCTGGATCTTGTGCTGCCCGAGCTCGATCGCCAGGACAAAGGCGTTCTGCAACGCTTCCGCTCCGACCCCGGCTTCGACCGCCTTCTGAAGCGCCTGGCTCGCCAGTTCCTGGTCGTGTCCCCGCATGACGTGCGCGACGTTCAGCGTCTGATGCGGATCGAGCTCGCCGGCGGCCATCGAGCGTCGAGCTTCGTCTGCAAAATCCGCCAGGGCGCCGATCTTGTAGTAGACGTCGAGCAGGAGGCCGCCGATCTTGGGATCGGACCCGGGCTCTCCCCGGATCGCGCGTAAATCGTCGATCAACGGCTGATACTGACCGAGCATCTGGAAAGCGCGGATCCGCAGCCCGCGGAACTCAGGCGGCAATCCATTCAATGCGCCCTCTGCGGCGGCTATCACCTCGAGACAACCTGCAGCGTCCTCGACCTGAAGCGCCGCCGCGGCCGCTAGCCTCAGGACCCGAGGAGTGGCGACCGACAACATGACGGGCCGCAAGCTGACGACTTCGGTCCAGGCCGAGCGAGAGGCGAGGAAATCTGCGCCAACGGCCACCTCCGCCGGAGGGACCGAAGACTCGCGAAGCCTTTCGACCAGCGATCCGTAGTCTCCCGCCACCGCCTTCCGCATCGCGCGCTCATAGGGCGTCGACGGCTCGATGGTTTCGTCTCCAAAACGAATGCGCCAGCTGTCGAGGAGCGCGCGGCTCTTCGGGTAACGGTCTTGATGCTGCTTGATGATGGAGAGACCGCGCTCCGGTCGCGAAGCCCCGGCGCTGAGCGTCGCCCAAGCGATGAGGTGCGTCTCGGAGCCCTTTCCTTGGCGGACAGCGTCCCCGAGCGACTTCCTGGTCTTCCCCAGACGCTGCAGCCGTCCGAAGGACCAGCACCACATCACGACAATCGGATCGACAGGGTCGCGGCGCAGAAGCTGCCGGCACGTAAAGTCGGCCTCGTCCGCCAGGTCCGGGTGCAGCAGGAGAGAACCGAGCCGCCACGTCTCGACCTCGGACGTCTCGGGGCGGTCCCCCTCTATCAGCCTGTCGAAGTCCGCCAACGCGAGATCGAGATTTCGGCGCACCGTTGCGTCCTCGGCGAGCAGGCCAGGATGAACCGGCTGCAGCCGGCCGCCGAACTGCGGCGCAGCGCCTGGCGTGAGCGCGCAGAAAAAGCGGATCGCGCCACGCGTCATAAGGGGCGCAAACGCGCCGCGACCGCGTTCGACCGCAGAAGACGCAAAGCGCAAGGCTGCGACCCTGTCGCCATTGAGCATCGCAAGGATCGCGCGCAGACGGACGATCTCGGCGGTCACTTCGCTTGCCGCGACGCCCTCGAGCTCCCGACTGGCGGACTCCAGATCGCCGGTCTCGAGCAGCAAGCCTGCACGGAGCTCGCGCTCGTGGGCCGTAACGGGGTCCGAAAGAAGCTTGATCGCCTCATGCGGCTCGCCCTTGACACTTAACGCCATGGCGCGATCCGACCGATCAACCGGAGCGCTCAACTCGTCGGCTTGGTCAAACAGGCCTTCAGCCGTCGCGACATCGACGTCGCGCAAGGCGAGCACGGCTTGCGCCCGCAGCGCTTTGGCCCGGGTTTCCGCCGACAGCGAATTCCAGCGCGGTTCGTCGCTGCGCGTCTGCCTCAACCATTCACGCAGCTTGCGCGAGCGCCCGGCTCGATCGTCCTCAAGTGCGGTCTGAAGGTTCTCGGCGAGCACGGATCCGATCTGGTCGAGAACCGAGAGCAGCTCCTCCGCGGTCTGCCTCATCGTCGAGATGTTGGCCGGAGAGAAATCCTGCGACGACGCCACGGCGGGCGGCGCCAGGAGAGCTTCCTGCGGCACCGTTTTGTCACGCTGATTGGCGACCAGATCTTCATAATGCCCGATCGGCACGTCGATGCGCGCGTGCCGATCGATCAGCTCGAGAAGATCTTTCTTGCGCAGGCGCCGTGGAGGCTCCCCGGACGCCACGCTCAGAACCTTTTCGGCGAGCGCCGGGCGCAGACGGCGCGCCTGACTGCTCGTCAGCCGACGCTGCGTCGAGGCGAATTCAATCAGTTCGTCGTCGATGTCGGATATTAGATCTGCAAGATTCGGAGCGCCGCAGAGCCAGTGGATCCGCTTCAGGAACTGGCTGCGGAACGCCTCTTCATCGAGTGCTGCGATGAAATCGAGCGTGTCCTGTTTCAGCTTCGATTTCAGCAGGACTGAGCGGAGCGGAGCGGAGTCAGCGAACAGCGCGGCTTGACGCCAATAGGCGAGGGCCGGCCCTTTCGGCACGCGGTGCTCGATCATCCGCTCGTGCCCTATCTCCGCCGTCGTCAGATAGCGAAGCGAGACCACGCGGTCAGGATTGCGCGACACGAGATCGACAAAGGTGTCGATGGCCGTACGGACGTCTTCGGTCTGGAGGGTGACACGGCCGCTGCCCGCCGTGTTCTTCACCTGGACGCCGGTCAGCGCGCCGCGGCTTGCGATCGCGTAGTCCTCGGCGACTTCGAGATAGAGCAGTTCGCCGTCAGACAGCCTCAACCACGCCAGCGTGGAGGCATAGACCTGATAGACGTAGCCGCCCAACGCCGCCACCGCCTGGCGGCCAATCTCACCCTGTGGCGGCTCGTCGTCGGACCCGGGCGAGCTCAATTTATGGTCTCCGTCGCGCGCACGTCCGACGCCCCGCAGATACGACGAGACCGCTCTCCGGCGACGGCATCACGGATCGTGAGGGATTGGAGGTCAGGAGAGTAGAATCGACGGCGAGCGAACACGCCACACTTCTACTACTCGACCGCGCATAGCTGGAAGCGCGGCGACAAGATCGCGACGTCTACTTTTGGCGCTGCCGCAGAGGTCAGCTGTTGGCGCATCTCGGCTTATCGGCATCCGCCGCGGCTGACCCACAGCGGACGCGGGGGTGGTCCGTTGAGGGGCGTCCAAACGATTTCGGTTGTCGCGTTTCGCGACTTCAGATCCGCCAGGGGCTCGGGACCCAAGTGTACCCAGTGGCGGTCTTAAGGAGGCGGCCGAGCCCCGGGAACGGGTAGTGGAAGCCCAGCACGAGCATCCGGTCGGCCGACGCCCTGTCGAAGATCCGTTTCCGCGAAGCAAGCGCCGCATCCTTGTCGCGGTCGGGACCGGGCTTCCAAGCGTTGTCGATGTTGACGACCGGGTGGTAGGCGAGGTCGGCGGTCAAAATCGCCTGCTCCGCGCCCGAATCGATCAGGAAGGTCGCCATCCCGGGCGTATGCCCTGGGGCCGCGATCGTCGTGAGCCCGGGCGCGATGGCGTCGCCGGCCTCGTAAAGTTCGATTTCCCGCGCGATCGGTTCCACGCTCCGCTTGATGGCCTCGGTGAAGCGCTTCCTGAAGTCGGCGGGAACCGGCATGTAGGAGAGATCGGGATCGCTCCGGACGAAGAAGTCCCAGTCCGCCTTCGGCGCGAGCACGGTCGCGCGCGGAAAGGCCTTGACGCCGTCCGCGCTCCGCAGATTTCCGACATGGTCGGGATGCGTGTGCGAGACCACGATTACGTCGATGTCCTCGGCGCGCAATCCAAGCGCCGCGAGATTGCCGACCAGTCTGCCGCCGTTCGGGCCCATTGTTCCGCCGGCGCCGGCCTCCAGCAGGATGCGCCTGCCCCCCGTTTCGACGAGGACGACGTTTAGGTCGAGCGTCATTCTGTCGGTCGGCAGGAATGCGCGGCGGAGCGCGTCGGTCAGTTCGGGCTCCGGCGCGTCGCTGGCGTAGACGCGGGGCGGGCCGCTGATCTGCCCGTCGCTGAGGACGGTTGCCACGATTTCTCCGACCTTGAAGCGGTAGGTGGAGGCGTTGCCGATAACGGGCGTCGCGGGCTGGCCGAGGGCGCTCGGCTGGAAGCCGATTCCGGAGCTCAGCGCGGACGCGCCGGCGGCGGCCGACAATATGGCCTTGCGGCGGTCGATGGCGAAGCGGGCCATGCGTGGTCTCCTTGATGCGCGTCCAAGTTTGGCGAGAGGCAAACCGGCGCGCGCCTCCGGACGAAGAGGGTCAGGTGCGCGCCGGCGAGGCCGCAAGGTCTGCACGGCGCAGCCACCGCTCGGTGTGACCGGGCGCTTCGGCGGCGGCCTGCCGGGGAAGATCCAGCCGCACGACGAGCCCCTGGGGCTTGCCGTCACGCAGTTCGATCGTTCCGCCATGGGCGCCCGCCACCTCGTGGACGATCGAGAGCCCGAGCCCGAAGCCGCCCGGACCGAAGCTCCTCGGACCCGCGGCGGAGCGGCTGGCGTCGCCCTTGAAGAAGGGCTCGAGCACCTTGGCCTTCAGATCTTCCGGGATTCCCGGACCGAGATCGACGACCTCGATCCGTACGCCGCCTTCGGTCTGCGTCTCGAGCCGCACGGTCGCGGCTCCCGCGAACTTGACGCCGTTGTCCACGAGATTGGTGACGGCGCGGACGAGCGCCTGCGGCTTGCAGGCGAAGACGAGCCGGTCGGGCCCGTCATAGGTCGCGGGCATGCCCGCATTGGCAAAATCGTGGCACACGGTCTGGAGCAGGCTCGGCAGGTCGACGCGCTGGACGGCCTCCGTGGCGACGTCGCGCTGCAGATAGGTCAGCGTCTCCTCGATCATCGCGTCGATGCGGCTGATGTCGGTCAGCATGGCGTCGCGCAGTCCCGCGTCGGTCGTGCGCTCGGCGCGCATCCGCAGCCGCGTGAGCGGGGTCCTGAGGTCATGGCTGATCGCGCGCACCATGCGCGTGCGCCCGTCGATCATCTCCCGGATGCGGACCCGCATGTCGTTGAGCGCGCGGGCGAGCGAGCGGATCTCGCGCGGCCCTTCTTCGTCGAACGGGCGGTCGGGCCCCTCGTCCGGGCTGAGCCCTTGAGCCTCGCGCGCGAAGGTCGTCAGCGGCGCGATGATGACCCCGCCGGCGTAAAGCGCGAGCAGCAGCATCGGCAGGACGACGACGAGAACCTTGGGCAGGAAGAAGAAGCGTTCCGGGTGGAGGAGCGGAAGCGGCGCGCGGGCGGCCGGTGTGAAGGTCAGAACCGCGCCGTCGCCGAAGGGAACCGCGATCGTGTCCTCGGTCGTGCTTTGCGTCGTCCTGCGCCGGAGCTCCGCGCCGAGCGTCGTCTTGAGCTCGGAGCCGATCTCGGCGAGGTCGCAGTCCAAGCTTTGCGCGGGCCTGAGCTGCGCTGCGGCCGCCTGAGGCGTCAGCAGATCGACCTTCAGCCCGGTCGCGCCTGTCGCGGCCATGATGGCGCGCGCGATCTCGGGGCTCGGCGCGGCTGAGATCTGCGCCATGACGGTCTGGATCTTGATGGCGACCCGGCTCTTGTAGGGCGTCTTGGACTCGCTGCTGTAGATCAGGCTCGCGATGACGACGACCGCGATGATCGGCAGCGCCGTCAGGACGATGATCTGCCGGCGGATCGAGCCGCAGAGGAAAAGCGACCGCCAGCGGCTCATGCCTCGGCCTCGACCATGGGCGTGAAAAGATAGCCGCCGAGGCGAACCGTCTTGATGAAGCTCGGGTCCTTCGGGTTGGGCTCGATCTTCTGGCGGATGCGGCTGATGTGGACGTCGACGCTGCGCTCAACCGGCCCCGCGACGCCGGCATGGGTGAGCGACAGCAGTTGCTCGCGCGTGAGCACGCGGCCGGAGTTGAGGCACAGCGCGACCAGCAGGTCGAACTCGGCCGTCGTCATGAATACCTGCGAGCCGGCGTGATCGACCAGGGTGCGTGAGACGGGATCGATCCTCCAGCCGGCGAAGCTCATCGCGCCCGGACGCTCCGGGCGTTCCGCGCCGTAGGAGGCGCGCCTCAGCAGGCTCTTGATGCGCGCCAGCAATTCGCGCGTGTTGAAGGGCTTCGTCACGTAGTCGTCGGCTCCGAATTCGAGCCCCACGATGCGGTCGACGTCTGTCGCGACTGCGGTCAGCATGATGATGGGCGTGCGCGCAGCGGCCCGCAGCCGCCGGCAGATGCTAAAACCGTCCTCGCCGGGCAGCATGACGTCGAGCACCACCAGATCGAAGGACTGCCGTCGCAGAAGCCGGTCCATCTCGGCGCCCGACTGCGCCGAGACCGCCGTGTAGCCGTTCTGGAGGAGCGTCTCGGACAGCATGTCGGCGATGTCACGATCGTCCTCAACGAGGAGGATCGTTGCCGTCGAATCCCGGGCGTAGGCCTGCATGTGCGCGGTCATGGCGCCCCTTCTCGCGATCGTCGGGCAGTAGAATCGCCGCCCGACGCCGCGGTGTCACGGGGCGAGATGTTTTGTTTTGTGAAGCCTTAGCGCCTGGTCATTCAAAGCGCGCGTCCGTCAGCGCGGCCGAATAGCGCCAGAGACGCAACGCCGCCTCCTTGTAGAGCGCCTGCGGCGGTGGGGCCGCGGCGGCCGGAAAGCCGCGCGTTTCGCCGAGCCGGTCCGGGCCGTAATAGCCGCCGGGCCGCGCCTCCGGCGACGTTGCCGCGAACAGTGTCGGCAGCGCGCCTTGCGGGACCGGCTGGAACAGGAACCAGAGCATCCGGCGGGCCAAACCCGCGGCGCTCCAGCGGGCGGGGGCGTTGAGCAGCAGGTCCGTCCGCGAGACGCCCGGATGGGCGGCGAGACTCGAGAT
This sequence comes from Chenggangzhangella methanolivorans, assembly GCF_042648545.1. NCBI lineage: Bacteria > Pseudomonadati > Pseudomonadota > Alphaproteobacteria > Hyphomicrobiales > Methylopilaceae > Chenggangzhangella > Chenggangzhangella methanolivorans. The sequence goes on along the minus strand of NZ_JBHRXS010000012.1, from coordinate 6,609 downwards.
CCCCCAGCCGCCCGTCTCGCTGCGGCGCTGGAGCTCGAAGGCGAACATCAGGCAAGCGAGCTTCGACTGGGCGTAGGCCGGCATCGGACGGTAGTCCTTCACGGCGTTCAGATCGTCGAAGTCGATCGTCCCGCGTCTCGCCGCGACGCTCGACACCGAGACCACGCGGGCGTCCTGGCCGGACTTCAGAATCGGCAGCAGCTGCGCGGTCAGCGCGAAGTGGCCGAGATGGTTCACCCCGAGCTGCAGCTCGAAGCCGTCAGCGGTCTCGCGACGCACGGGGGGCGTCATCACGCCAGCATTGTTGACCAGCAGGTCGAGACTGTCCCGCTGGGCGCGGAGCCGCTCGCCGAAATGCGCCACGGATTTCAGATCCGCGAGATCGACCTGCTTGAACGTCACGTCGGCGAAGGGCTCCTCGCGCCGGATCCGCGCGACCGCGTCCGCGCCCTTCTCCGGATCGCGACCGGCGACGATCACCTCCCCGCCGGAGCGCGCGAGCGCAAGCGCCGTCTCGTAGCCAAGGCCGCCGGTCCCGGTGACGACTGCGGATCGGCCCTTCAGGGAGGGCATGTCGGACGTCGACCACCGCGCCATGGTCAGCCCTCCTGCGCGGGGTGGAACGCGGCCTGCCGACCGCCGATCCGTGCGAATGGAAGCGCGGTCGTGGGGGCGCCGGTCAGGGCCAGGATCGCGTTCGCGACCGCGGGCGCGATCGGCGGCACGCCGGGCTCGCCCATGCCGGAGGGCTTTTCGGCCGAGGGGATGACGTGCGTCTCGACCGCCGGAGCCTCCCTCATCCGCAGCAAGCGATAGCGGTCGAAGTTCCGCTCCTCGACAAGCCCGTCCTTGAGCGTGATCGCGCCATAGAGGGCCGCCGAGAGACCGAAGCCCACAGACCCTTCCATCTGCGCCGCGATCTGGTCCGGCGCGATCGCCAAGCCGCAATCGACGACCGCGACCACCCTGCGCACGGAGGGCCGGCCGTCGGCGATCCGGACCTCCGCCACCTGGCCGACGACCGTGCCGAAACTCTCATGCACCGCCATGCCGCGCGCCCAGCCGGGCTCGATCGGCGACCCCCATCCGGATCTTCGGCGGAGCTCGTCCAGGACCGCGATGCGTCGAGCAGAGCCCGCCTTCTCGTAGAGCGCGCGCCGATAGTCCGCGGGGTCGCGGCCGACGCGCCGGGCGAGCTGGTCGACGATGTGCTCCATCGCCATCGCGGCGTGCGAATGGCTGACCGAGCGCCAGAACTGCACCGGCACGGGGAAGCTCGGGGAAAACACCTTGCCGTCGATCGCCGAAGCGCCCGAGAAGTAGGGCGACCCCTCCACGCCTTCGGCCGTGACGCCCGTCATCATCGGCAGCAACGGCTGCGCGACCACATGGTGGCGCCAGCGCGTTGGATAGCCGTTGGGACGGAGCTCGATCCAGGCGCGGTGATGGGCCATTGGCCGGTAGTAGCCGCCGGTGATGTCGTCCTCGCGGGTCCAGAGGAGTTTGACAGGCCGCCCCTCGATGCGCTTCGCGATCCGCACGCATTCAACGAGACAGTCGGCCGACAGGACGCCGCGCCGGCCGAACGATCCGCCGGCCGGAAGCACCTTGATCTCCACCTTGCCCGGAAGCGTCAGCGCGACGCGGGCAGCCTGGATCTGATCGACGGTCGCCATCTGCGAGCCCGACATCACCTCGACGGACCAGCCATCGACGCGGACGACGCAATCGAGCGTCTCCATGGGCGCATGGGCGAGATACGGGACGTCCAGCGAGAACTCGAGGGCGTTCGGTCCGAACGGAGCTCTGTTGTCGCCGTGCGTTCCGAAGGCGCTCGGCTTCAGCTCCGTGCGCCCTTCCGCGATGTCACCGAACCAACGCGAGAGCTCCGGCGAAGAGCGCCGTTCCGCGTCGCGGTCGTCCCAAGCGGTCCTGAGGACCTTGCGGCCCTCGATCGCCGCGAATGTGGTTTCGGCCACCACAGCGACGCCGCTCTCGATCGCGAACACGTCGATCACGCCCGGCACGGCGCGGGCTTTCGTGTCGTCGAAGCTCGCCAGCCTGCCGCCGAAGCGCGGACTGCGCGCCACGACGGCCGAAAGCATGTCCGGCAGCCGAACGTCCTGCGTGTAGATCGTCTCGCCCGTGCTCTTGCCCAGGCTGTCCTTGCGGCGAACGCGATCGGTCCCGATCAGCCGGAAGTCTGGCGGAAGCTTCAGAACCGGGGCGGAGGGAGGGGACTGGCGAGCCGCCTCCTCGAGCAGGGAGGCGAAGCTCGCGGAGCGGCCGGAGGCGAGGTCGGACACGACCCCGTCCAGCACGACGAGCGTGTCCGGAGGCGCCTCCCAGCGTTCGGCGGCGGCCGCCACGAACATCGCCCGTGCGGCCGCTCCGGCGGCGCGCAGCGTGTCCCAGTTGTTCGCGATCGAGCCGGAGCCGGCCGTGAACTGCGGCCCGTACGCGCTGAGATTTCCGGCAGCGTCGACGACGCGGACCTTGTCCCAGTCGGCGTCGAGCTCCTCGGCCACCATGGCCGCGATGCCCGCATGGACGCCCTGGCCCATCTCCTGCTGCTTGTTGACGACCGTCACCCAGCCGTCGGGACCGATGCGGATGAACGGCCCAAAGACGCCGGTCTCGACGGGCTCGCCGCCGGCCTGCAGGACGGCGCCCGCGACCTTCAGAGGTCGAGCGACCGTGTAGCCGACGATCATGGCGCCGCCGACCAGCGCCCCGCCGAGCAGGATGCGACGGCGAGACAGCGGGAAGCGGCCCTTTGGATTGGGGCTGTCGGATGCGGAGGTTCTCATCGCCTGGCCTGCTCGCTCGCCTGCTGGCGCAAGAGTTCAGCCGCGTCGTGGATCGCGGCGCGGATGCGCGGATAGGCGGCGCAGCGACAGATGTTTCCGCTCATCGCGGCGTCGATGTCGTCGTCGCTCGGCGAGGGCTCCTCGCGCAGCAGCGCGACGGCGCTCATGACCTGACCGGACTGGCAGAAGCCGCATTGGGGCACGTCACGCGCGACCCATGCAGTCCGCACGGCCTCGGCCTCGGCGCCCTTCAGGGCCTCGATCGTGACGATCCGCGCCGTGGCCGCCTCCTCGAGAGGGATCGCGCAGGACCGTGTCGGGCGGCCGTCCACATGAACCGTGCATGCGCCGCAGAGACCGGCGCCGCAGCCATATTTGGCGCCCGTGAGCTGCAGCGTGTCGCGCAGCACCCACAGCAGCGGGGTCCGCCCGTCGAGGTCGACGCTCCGCTCCTCGCCGTTGACCGAGATGGAATGGGACATGAGGCAATCTCCTTTGCGAACCGGAGCCGAGGTCAACGCCAGCCTTCCGTGGGATGGCGCTGCGAACGGCGCTGAATGCGGTAGACGGTGGCGGGCGGGACGTTGGACAGCGCGCGGCCGACGCGGCTCGCCTTCAGGCCGAGCCGGTCGAGAATCGGCCGCGGCGCCGGGCAGCCCGGCCCGTAGGTGAACTGGTAGAACGCCCCCCCGGGTTTCAGATGGCGGAAGGCGCCGTCGAGGATCGCCACAACCTTCCGAGGCGACATTGAGAGGAGCGGCAGGCCGCTCACCACCGCGCCCGCCTGTCCGCCGCCGAACAGATCCACGGCGCGCAGCCGGGACGCGTCCATCCACAAGACGCGCGCCTCGGGGAAGCGCGCCTCCAGCATGACGGCGAACTCCGAGCCCGCCTCGACCAACGTCAGGTCGCGTTCCGCCACGCCGCGATCGAGGAGCGCGCGGGTGAAGACGCCGGTGCCCGGTCCCAGCTCGATCACCGGACCCATCTCCGGCCCGATCTCGGCCGTGATAGCCCGCGCAAGCGTGGCGCCGGACGGCGCCAGAGCTCCGACGCGCAGCGGCGCGGCCAGCCATTCGCGAAGAAAGGTGATGCCGTCGAAGGATAGAGTGGCTGTCATGGGTCGGTCCTGTCGCGTCGGCGCGTCGCCGCTTGCCGGAACCAGACCTGCCGCGCTGTGACGTTGCTTTGGATGTCTCTTTGTTAAGAGATGTTCGGGCGCGCACCATGCTGAGGGGCGGGGTCCGAATACCTCGCCGCGCTCGACTCAACATTTCTTAACAAACAAAAACTCATCGCAACCGCTCAGCCCTGCATGGTGCCGGCCAGTCGTTGATCGAACCGGCCGCTTGCGGCTTCCACGATCGCCGCCTCCGCACGCATCCAGGAGCCGCTCGCATGCGCATGATGAGATTCGCCGCGGTCTGCGCGGTCCTGCTCGCCCGAACCGGCGCGTTCGGCGCATCGCTCTTGCTGACGTCGGAAGCGGTCGCGGTGCCCGGCGGACCGGAGGCCGCGACGGCGCGCCTTTCGTCCGTCGAACAAGTCTAGGAGAAAGCGATGGCCGCCAGATTGCGTCGCGCAGCTTTGGGCTGGCTGTCGTTGCTGCTGCTGCCTCTGCCCGCCGTGGTGGGATACGCCGAAAGCCGCGTTCCACTCGGCGCGCCGGCCGAGATCTCGAACCGCTCCGCGAAGGGCGACCGTCTGCCGCTCGCGCGTCGGGCGGAGCTGCCCTGGCGCTCCTGCGCCTCGACGGAGCGTGGCAACCACGTCGCTATCTGCCGGGTTCTCGGCGCGGCGGATTGAGTTCGGATCGGGAAAGCGTCCCCCAAGCCCGATCCGACCGGCGGCCGCGGTCTTAAGACCGATCGCGGCCGCCGGAGCCGACGCTCAGCGAGCAAACTCGCGCAGCCGCGCATTAAGGAACAACGTGTGCGATCTCTCGGCCGGATCGCCATGAGCCGTCTTCTCGGCTGTTGTTGGCCTAATTCCGCCGCAGCAATCTCGGTCGCCGCCAGGCGACCAGCCGTGGCGTGATCAGGCTTGGGCGCTGACGCGATCGCCTCCACCGACGATCGCTGCCGTCGCCGGACCTTCTCTTCGGAAGCCGCGCGCGCTCGTCACGGCGCGGCCAAAGCGGCCCCGGCCGCGACGCCGGCCAGTTCCGCAAGGGCGTGTCGCCTGTTCATCGTATTCGCTCCTGTCGTTCGGCGTGGCCGGCCCGGTCCTCGTGCTCGCGCGGCGGATCTCGTGGAACTCCGCCGTCCGCGGCGGTCAGATGATCTGGCCGCCCGACACTTCGATCCGCTGCGCGTTGACCCAGCGGTTGGCGGGGGCGAGCAGGCTCGCGATCATCGAGCCGATGTCGTCCGGCACGCCGACGCGGCCGAGAGCGGTCATCTGCGCGAAGGCCTTGTTGAGGTTTTCGTCATCGCGCACCACGCCGCCGCCGAAGTCGGTCTCGATCGCGCCGGGCGCCACCGTGTTGACCGCGATGCCGCGGGAGCCGAGCTCTTTCGCCATGTAGAGGGTGAGCGTTTCCACCGCGCCTTTGACCGCGGCGTAGGCCCCGTAACCTGGATAGGACATGCGGGTCAGGCCCGACGACAGGTTCACGATCCGCCCGCCGTCGGCGATCAGCGGCAGCAGCGCCTGCGTCAGGAAGAACACGCCCTTGAAGTGCACGTCGACGAGCCGGTCGAACTGCGCCTCGGTGGCGTCCGCGATCAGCGCGTAGTCGCCATGGCCGGCGTTGTTGACGAGATGGTCGAAGGTCTCGCGGCGCCAGGTCTGCCGGAGCGCCGCTTTCAGCGTGTCAGCGAACGGCTTGAACGCCGCGACCGAGCCGCTGTCGAGCTGGAAGGCGAGCGCCTTGCGGCCCATCGCCTCGATTTCGGCCACGACCTTTTCGGCCTCTTCGGAACGGCTGTGATAGGTGATGACGACGTCGCCGCCGCCGCGGGCGATGCTGAGCGCGGTGTTGCGCCCGAGGCCGCGGCTGGCGCCGGTGACGAGGGAGATTGTGGTCATCTTCGGAAGCTCCGTTTTGAGGACGGGCCGAACATGGGCCGCCGCCGTCCCGGCTTGTTTCCCGAATCTCGAAGGTTTTTGCCTATTCCTCCGAAGGGGCGTGCAATCCCTGCGCGGTCGGTTTAGCTTTCGGCCATGACCGCTTTGCTTGACGCCGTCCGCGCGCATATCGACCTGCAAGGGGCCGGCGACGGCGTGTTCGACACGCCCGTCGCGGGCCTGACCCTGGTGCGGGTCACAGCCCCAAGCGAGCTCGTCCACCAGATCCCGCGCCCGCTGGCGGCGCTGGTGCTGCAGGGATCGAAGCATGTCGCGATGGGCGTGACGGCCTTCGACTTCTCCGCCGGCGACTCTTTGCTCGTCACCGCCGACGTGCCGACGCTGAGCAAGATAACCCGCGCGAGCCCGGCCGCGCCGTATGTCTCTCTGGTGCTTGAGCTCGATCCGGCCGTCATCGCCGACCTGACGGCGCAGATGCCGCAGGAGGAGACCGGCGACCGCGCGCCAGTGCGCGTGCATCCGACGGACGCGGAAACAGCGGACGCGGCGCTCCGCCTGATGCGGCTGTTCGAGCGCCCCTCTTCCTTGCCAGTGCTGGCGCCTCAGCTCGTGCGCGAGATGCACTACTGGCTGCTCGCCGGCCGCCATGGGGCCGCGATCCGTCTGCTCGGCTGGCCGGAAGGCCATGTGCGGCGCGTGGCGCAGGCCGTGGAGCGGCCGAACCACGTCTGGTCCTACGACTTCGTCGAGGATCGCACGCACGACGGCC
>NZ_JBHRXS010000011.1:0-30444 GCF_042648545.1 Chenggangzhangella methanolivorans | reverse complement strand
GGCAACAGCCTTGAAGGCTAACCCGCCGAGGGAAGCAGCCGGTCCATCCCATTAGCCGACGCTCGGAGGGTCTGCTCTCGGCCGGAAGCGTCGACGGATGCTGGCCGGTTTTATGCTCGCCAACGCCGCGCTGAAGGATCTTCTGGACGAAGAATGCTAACGCGCGCCGCCAGACGGGAGGCACAACGCATTTTGCTGCGTTCTCCGTTTGAGAGCTACACCCGCGCCAACCATGCGACCGCTGCCCAAATCGCAGCAGCCGCTAACCCTATTCGGACCTAAGCGATAATTGCTTGGCAGGAGTCCTTTTGATTCCAGCAAGGGCTCAATATTCCATTTGAATACGTGGCGGTCGCCAGACGACGCCGGCGACCGCTAAAGTCCCGTTCGGACCTTAGTTCGATGCAGTCTTCGTTGGGTGATAGCTCAGGATCGAGTCCCAGAGGTCGCACTTGTGCTGGGCGACGAACTCCGCGTCGGTGATGGCGGTCGAGAACGGGATGTTCTGTTCGAGCACGCCGGGAAGGTTCTTCTTGGCCCGGAAGCGCGGCCATGGGCTGTTGCCGGAACCGTTCGGATTGCCGCTCCAGGCGAAGCTGGTCCAGGCGGCAACCAGTTCGTCGGAGAGCTTCCGCTGCTGCTTGTTGAGGTCGTGCGGGATGCCCTGGTCGCCGCCGTGCCAGCCGATGAACAGGTACTGGATGTCGGCTGTGTGATAGGCGAGCGACAGGTAACCGGGCATCTTTGGGAAGTAGGTGGGCGCGGTGCGGTCGGCGAACTGGTAGGCGTAGACTGGCACCTGATCGGACAGCAGCACGTTGGTGTTGTGCTGCGTGCACTGGGTGGTGTCGCTCTGGATCGCGTCGAGCGCCAGCAGCGGCGACTCGTATTTCGAGAGCGGATAGAGCCTTTTCACGCGGCGCTGGGCGTCGGCGGGGAAGGTCGCCGCGCCATAGGTCGCGATCTTGGCGTCATAGTCGGCCTCGGTGAACGGCGTCCGGCCGGGCCGGAAGTATTGCGTGATCCCAAGGCCGAACGTCGCCTCGTCGATCGTTGCGCCGCTCATCACCGGCATCTTGTTGAAGACGCCCGAGGCCAGCGTGTCGACGAAGCGGCGCTGGATGATGGTTCCGTCCTCGATAAGCCCTGAGATGTAGGGCCCGTTGGCGCTCTGCGTGCCGGCGAGCTTGAAGACCGCCTCGGCGGGCAGGTTCCGGAGGCACTTCGCCGTCGCTTCGTCGACGCCGGAGCCGCAACCGGCCGCCACCGCCATATTCTTGGCGTTGGTCTCGGCGGTGGCGAGCGGCGTCGTCGAGCCCACGCCGCTTTGCAGGATGGCGCGGTGAAACAGGCCCGCCGAGAGCGGCGAGGTCATGTTCGCCATCGTGTCGGAGGAGCCGGCCGACTGGCCGCCGAGCGTGACGTTCTTCCGGTCGCCGCCGAACGCTCCGATGTTGGCCTGAACCCATCGCAGCACGGCCTGCTGGTCCATGATGCCGTAATTGCCGAAAAGCTCGCCCTCGGCCTGGATCGCGGGATGGGCGAGGAACCCCATCAGGTTCAGGCGGTAGTTCAGCGTGACCACAATGGTCTTGCCGTCGCGGGCCATCTTCGAGCCGTCATAGGCGTCGCTCGCCCCGTCGACATTGCCGCCGCCGTGGATCCACACGATGACCGGAAGCTTCGTGCCGCCGAGCGCGGTGAGTGGCGCGTAAACGTTGAGATAGAGACAATCCTCGTTGGTGTTCTGCGGCCCGGCGAACGGGCCGAGCGTCGTCACCTGCAGGCATTGCGGGCCGAAAGAGACGGCGTCGAGCGTCGTCTTCCAGGCGTCGGCCTCCACCGGAGGCTTCCAGCGCAGCTTGCCGACCGGCGGCTTGGCGTAGGGGATGCCGTAGAAGCGCGCGACGTCCTCCTGTACGAAGCCGCGAACGTCGCCCTTGTCGGTCTTCACAAGCGGCCCCGCGGCGCCGGCCGCGACGACGCTCGCAAGCAGCATCGCGCCGGCGGCGGTGGCGCGCCCGACGGCCGCGCGTGTCCACGTTCCAATCCTTCCAGTCATCTCAGCCTCCCTAAAGCTGCTTTGGCGCGGCGGTGACGCCGGGCCGGCCGGCGGCCTTATCGGGGCCGCTTCGGTCGGCCGATTGAGCGAGGTTTGGGCGCAGGCGTCTCGGCGGCGGGCGAACGCCGACTGGGCGTTCAGCGCATTCTCAGGCGGCTCGCGCGGTGCGCCCGACGCTGATTGAAGGTCGCTCAGCGCCGAGACCGCGCGCGAGACATGGCGTGATCTCGGCCTGCGCCGTTCGGCGCACCGATAGGAGCATCACATGAGACATCAAAGGAGCGTCGCGACGCTTGTCGTCGGGTCTTTGGCCTTCGCGATCGCCGGCGTCGGCGCAGGCGTCGCGGCGGACCGTCCGGACCTGACCGCCCCTCTTGTGCTGAAGGACCAAGGGAGTTTCTTCGTCGGCGGCTTCGAAACCCGCACCAACGCGACCACGGGCAATCCCGCCGGCCAGATCGGCTATTCAAACACGGACGTCATCAAGACCGGTCAGATGTACGTGCAGTTCCAGGCGCCGAAGGGCGAGGCGAGCCGCGCGCCGATCGTGCTGCTGCACGGCTGCTGCCTCAGCGCGAAGACCTGGGAGGACACGCCGGACGGCCGTATGGGCTGGGCGGAATATTTTGTCCGGCGCGGCCACGCGGTCTATCTGCCCGACCAGTCGTCGCGGGCCCGGTCCGGCTTCGACGCGACCACGATCAACCAGGTGCGGCTCGGCAAGAAGCCGCCCGAGAAGCTGCCGGCCATCTTCACCTTCGGGCGCGAAGCCGCCTGGGACCTGTTCCGCTTCGGCCCTCAATATCCCGAGCCCTTCGCGGACCAGCAATTCCCGATCGAGGCGCTCGGCGAGTTCGGCAATCAGGTCATTCCCGATCTCAACGCGACGCTGCCCACTCCGAACCCGACCTACGCCAACCTCGCCGATCTTGCGCGGTCGGCCGGCGGCGCTGTGCTTGTCGGCCATTCGGAGTCCGGCTTCTTTCCCGAGCAGGCGGCGCTCGCGGATAGCTCTAACGTGCTCGGCGTCGTGTCGATCGAGGGGCAGTGCCCGCCGCCGACCGACGCGCAACTCGCGAGCCTCGCCAAGATCCCGACGCTGATCGTGTTCGGCGACCATCTTGGGGACTCGAAGATCTCCGGGCCGCTCTGGACCAAGGCGCTGGCGGACTGCAAGGCCTTCGTGCGGCGCCTGAAGGCGGCGGGTGGGACCGCGCTTCTCGCCGAGCTGCCGAAGTTCGGCTTCAAGGGCAACACCCACATGCTCATGCAGGACCGCAACAATCTCGAGGTCGCCGATTGGATGCTCGACTGGATCCGCGACAACGCCCTGCGGCGCACGGCAAAGCGCGCCGTCGGCAAGAACCGCTCCGGAGACTGAGCCGCGGGCCGCAGAGCCTCCGACGCGGCGCTCATTCGCCGCGTCGGAGGCCGCGGCTTGTTTTCCCGTAATCTTTCAACTTCTGGATGTCTTGTCAGCCCGCACCGACATAGTAACATCTCAGCAATAAGAAGAAATACATGCGCTAAACTGGATATGTCTTTTAATAACGCATCTGTTTAGCGTGATCCAGCGCTCGAATATAGCGAAAGGAGAAATGAACAAATTCGTTCGTTGCGTGCGTGTCGTATAAACAAAATAAAGCGTCGCGCCTTTCTGCACGTCTCCTATTTGACGGCGGCCGCGCCGACGTGGGGAGACATGCCATGGACAGCATCGAAACGAAGCGGCCCCAGACGCCTCGACTCCAGGTTTGGGACAGCAAGTATGCTTCGGCGAAGCGCGCCTTTGCGGTTTATCGGGAGGGCGTCTGCTCCTCTTACATGCCCTGGACGCCCGAACCCGTCGAAGACGAGACGCCGTTCGAGGGGCGCATCGAGAGCATCGGCTTGGGCGAATGCGCGGTCGGCGTCAGCGCCACCACGGGGCTTCGCGCGATCAAGAGCAAGGCGAACATTGCCGCGTCGCCGACCGAGTCGCTCTACGGGAACTACATCCTGTCGGGCGAGATGAGCCTCGAGCAGGCCGATCGGCGCAACGTCGCGGGGGTCGGGGACCTCATTCTCTACCATAGCCACAAGCCGATCCACCTGACGGAAAAGGCCGGCGCGCTGAACCGCAGCGTCGGGTTCTGCATCCCGATGTCGCGTTTCGCGGACGTGCCGGGCATGTCCGGGCGCTCGCTCAACACCGTCGTGCCGGGCGACAGGCTGATCGAGCCGCTGTCGTCGTGTCTCCGGATGCTCGCGAGCAATCTGCGCTCGTCGTCGCCCGACGAACTCGCCTCGGTGTTCGAGGCCTGCGTCGCGCTGCTGCCGCTGTCGCTCGGATGCTTTTCGGCCGAGCCTCTGCCTCATCGCGGCGCCCGCGGGCCGACCGGGGCGATGCTCGGCGTGATCGACGACCTCTTGGCGGAGCCCGACCTCTCGCCGAGCGGCGTGGCGGCCGAGCTCGGCGTGTCGACCCGTCAGATCCACAAGCAGTTCGCCCGGCTCGGAACAAGCTTCGGCCGTTACGTGATGGTCGAGCGACTGGAGCGGGTCCGCGCCGAACTGACGTCGGCCTGCGGCCGGCGCGCGTCGATCTCGGAGCTCGCCTTCCGCTGGGGGTTCAACGACCTGTCGACGTTCAACCGAGCGTTCCGCCGACACTTCGGCGCCCAGCCCCGCGCCATACGGGGGGATCGGGCCTTTTTCGGCTGAAGGCTCGGTCTATCGCCCGGATCGCTTCCAAGCCGCAGGATCTTACGACGCGCAGCCGATCAGGGCCGCGCGTCGCTCGCTTGGTTCGGCGGTCTAAGCCGTCAGCCCCGGCGATCCTTGGCCACGTGCTGCTTGATCCAGTCGATGATCACGTCGGCCACCTCGAGATTGTTGGTGTCCTGCATGAACATGTGGCTGTTGCCCTTGATGCCGATCGCCGGCAGCGAGATGAAGGTCATGTCGCCGCCGGCGCCGTTGATCTGGTCGCGCATGGTCACGCAGGCCGGGGTCGGCTGCGGAACCGTGTAGTTGTCGCCGACCATGATCAGAATCGGGATCTTTTTCAGGATCTTGATGTGATCAGCCGTCAGGTTGGTGAAGCAGCCGGTTTCGAGCTGGATGATGCCCTTCACTGTCTTCGCCGCGCCCCGAAGCGCGGCGCGGGTCGGGAAGCTCGACGACTGCGAGTGGCCGACCAGAATGGCGCCGTCAAGCTGGTTCGAAAGCCGCGCCAGATTGTCCGGGCTGTTATAAGGCGCGTCCGGCTCAATCGGCGTGCAGGTGCCGCCGTTGCAGTCGGGAGAGGCGGCGTCGCTCAGCGTCGCGTTCAGGTCCGGGATGACCTGCTTGTAGAAGCTGTAGCCCGCGTTCTCGCCGACGCCGACGGTCTGCATCGGGAAGCGCTGGCCGGGATAGGGCGTCTTCGTTTCGTAGTCGCCCCAGCGGAAGACGTTCCAGGCGAAGCGATCCGTCGCGACGAGGATGTTGGGGTTGTCGGTGTTGGGCGCGTCGCCGGCGTTGACCCGCGCGAAACGCGTCGGATCGAAGCCCGATCGGCCGCGGCCGACCTGTTCGGCCATGAAGGTCTTGAAGCCCTTTCGGGTGAAGTACTCGTACCAGCCCATCCGCCCGTCGGGCGTCGTCTCCCATGTCTTGGAGGTCAGGCAGCAGCCGTGCATGAAGACGATCGGGAACTGCTTGTTGGTCTTCTCCGGCAGCTGGAACTGCACGTACATCTGGTCCGTCATGATCTTTCCGGCGTAATCCGGAGAGGTCAGGTATTCGGTCTTTATCTTTTCGACGTCGCCGCCGACGAAGAAGCTGCCTTGCCCCTGAAGGGTCAGCGGCGGCGACGCCTTCACATCGGACCACCCTTGCGCCAGCGCTGACTCCGCGCCTCCAGCCGCGCCGATCGCGAATGCGACGGCCCAGGCCGCGCAAGTCGAAGTCCTTTTCAAAGTCGAAGTCATTGCGTCCTCCCTGAACGAGAGGTCGAGCGTAATGAGACCTTACGCGGCATCTCAGCGCTGAGCGCATGAAATCCGGCGTTCAGCGCATCGTTTGGGCGCCCGTGGCCGAAGGAGGCGCGAACGGCCAAATGCAGAGTGGCGGCTGCGCCTGCGGCCGCCACTCCCTTTGATGTCAGACGCCTCGACACAGGCGTCGGAAGGTCAGTCGCGCTTGGCCTTGCACGAGGCCTTCACCATCGGATTCGGAATGTTCTCGTCGGCCCATTCGAGGAAGAAGTCGAACTCCCGAAGCGCGGTAGAGCCGAGCATGCCCATGTGAGTATGGCCCTTGAGCTTGCCGTTGAAGCGCGGGTCTTCGATGTTAAGCGCAAGCGCCGGCCCGACCTTGCGGGACCGGCTGGCGTTCATCGCCGCGACGGCCGCGTAGTTGATCTGGCGCGTCGCGAGAGGGCGATAATCGCCGTTCACCAGCAGGAACGGGATCGTGTCGAAGTCCCGGCCGGTCAGGCCCGCGGCCTCGAGATTGGTGCCGGCTCCCTCGGGGATGATGATGCCCTTGATGAGATGGAGTTGGCCGCGCTCGCGCAGGATGCGGACCATGTGGAACACCGACGAGGTCGACTGCGAGTGCGGCGAGACGATCGCGCCGCCGAGCCCCTCGACGAGATCGGCGAGCGCGTTCGGAAGCCAGGTGTCGATCGCGTTGAGAGTCTGCGGGTTGCAGGTTGGACAGAAGGATCCCGGTAGCGTCACTTCGCCGTTCGGAACCAACTGCTTGTAGTATTCGAGGCCAAGATAGAGGTTGTTCTTCGGGTTCGGCGCCGGACCGATCGCGCCCTCCCGCGCGACGACGTCAGCGTCGACGGAGTTCTTCACCGGAGGGATCGGGAAGGCCGGAAGATAGCGTCCGTGCTTCTCGGACGGCTGGTTGAAATCCTCCGGACCGTCGGGGTCGCCGGGATCGCCGTGACGGATCATCGTGCCGGTGGTGATGTCCGATCCGCTCGGAAGCAGATGGCCGAACCACGTCGTCCACGCGCCGTTGTCGGTGATGCGGCCGAAGCTCGACGGAATCAGGCTCCAGTCGTTCTTGCCCTTCGCTTCTAGGATTACGGACTGGTCGAAACCGGACCGGCCGCGTCCGGGCTGGTCCACGATGAACGTCGCGAGGTTGTTGCGCACGGCGTAGGAGTACCAGCCCTCCTTGCCGTCCGGCGTCGCGTCGAGCGCCGCCCCCGTATGCGTCGACCCGTGGATCATGACGATCGGCCACTTCCGGCGCTCGGCCGGGATCTGGAACTGCACGTAGGACTGGCCGATCGTGATCTGCTGTGGTGGCCCTCCGTCCGAGGACGTCGCGTAGTTCGTGACTTTCGGGACGCCGCCAACGAAGAAGGCGCCCTGGTCGCAGACCTCCAGAGGTCCTGACGTGTAGCGCTTCTCTAGCGGGTTTTCCCACGCCCCGGCCGCCGACGTCGAACCGCAGATAATTGCCGCGGCAAGCAAAAAGACGCCGTCATGGGTATGACGGCGTCTGACGGAGTCCTGATCTTCCGGCATTTGCTCCTCCCTGATATTTTGCTGAAGACGCGAGCCGAGCCCGGCGGCGTCTCTCCACCTGACGGCGGCTTCCAGCGTCGAGACAATGAGAGCTGCGGGAAGCCGCCGGCCATTGTCCGCCGATGGCTTTCTCCGAGTCTCGGCGTGTGGCGAACTGGAAGCGGCGTTCGCTGCACGACCGCTAGGCAAAGGGCGCGATCGGGCCTGGCCTCGTTTCGGCCAAGAGGCTCGTTCAGGTCAGAGCCCATGTTTTAGCCACCGGCCGCCGAGAGTCGGCGCTCGATGACGTCGCCGCTAACATCCGCGCGACGTCGCTCGTCGGCGACGTGTAGGTCTCGGACGAGTTCGAGCGCGTTATGGCGAAATCGTCCAGCTTCAGGCAGGCTTGGCGTTGTCTTGGAAAACGCGGCGTCCTCATCCGCGAGCCGCTAGCGCGATTACCGCGAGCGTCGACAAAATGTTGGCCGCCAGACTTAAGGGCGTGATAACCGGCATATCGGCTTCGCGTCCGCTGTAAGTCGTTCGGGAAGCAGCGACGGCTTAAGCGGGCGGCGTCTGCTTCCGGCTCGGATGTTAGAGATAGTACTCTGGGAACGTCGAGCTCAATCGATCCATGGTCCGCACAAGCCGCTTTGCCTCAACTTGGGCAGCTACGTCGGCTGCTAGGTTTAGTCGAAGAAGTGCGCCGCCGAGCTCACCCTACCGTTTCCGGATCCACTGCAAACAAGTCCAGTCAAGTTAGTCGGGAAGCAGCCCGGCGGCGCGATAGCCGTCGATAAGGGCATCGTAGATCGAGACGTCCGAACGACTGCGCGCGACGAGCTGGGCCCCGGCGATAGCGGCATAGATCGAACGAGCCCTCGCTTCGCTTTCCCCGGCAGGGGCAAGCCCCGCGGCGGACACGTGCCGCGTCAGCCACGCCACGTTGACGTCGGCGAATGCGAGCACCTCCGTTTTCACGACGTCGGGCAGGTCGTCGAACTCGGCTGCCATGAAGCTGCACAGGCAGATCCGGTTGCCGTTCTTGAGCGCCACGCGGAACGTTGCGGGGTAGCGGCGCAATGCCTCGGCCGGGTTAGCGGCCTCGTCCGAAATCGCCTCGAGGACGGCTGCGGCGTCTTCCCAATAGCGCCTGGCCACGGCCGCACCGAGCTCGGCCTTGCTCGGAAAGTGGTGATAGATGCTCGCAGCCTTGATCCCCACCTCGGCCGCGAGGTCGCGGAAGTTCATGCCGAGATAGCCGTGCGCCTGTGCGCTCAGCGTCGCCACCGCGAGGATCGCTTCTCGGGAATTCGTGGTCACGGCTGTCTGCCCCAATGAACCTAACGATCGTTAGATAGGGCTTGACGGAACGAAAATCACCATCCAATTGATGCCTAACGAACGTTAGGTAGAGGCTAGGCTATGACCGATGACATCCTTTTCTCCGACGCGACACGGCTCGCCGAACTCATCCGCACCCGCGAAGTTTCGCCGGTCGAGATCGTCCGCGCTCATCTCGACCGCATCGAAGCGGTGGACGGACATGTCAACGCGATCGTCACGGTCGCGGACGGTGCGCACGAGGCCGCGAAAGTCGCCGAGGCCTCGGTGCTCGCCGGCGAAGCGCTTGGCCCACTCCACGGCGTGCCCTTCACCGTAAAGGATTCCATCGACACGGCCGGCGTGCCGACTCAGAGGGGCTCACCGATCTTCAGGGGCCGCACGCCGGAGACGGATGCGACCAGCGTCGCGCGCCTGAAGAACGCCGGCGGCATTCTGCTCGCAAAGACCAACCTTCCTGAATTCTCCTACTGGATCGAGAGCGACAATCTGCTTTCCGGCCGCACCAACAACCCGTGGGATCCCGAACGCACGCCGGGCGGGTCGAGCGGCGGCGAGTCCGCGGCGATCGCCGCAGGCATGTCGCCGCTTGGGCTCGGCACGGACCTCGCGATTTCGGTGCGCGGGCCAGCCGCCCAGACAGGTATCGCCTCGCTGAAGGCGACGCATGGGCTCGTGCCGATGACGGGGATCTGGCCCCGCGCGCCGCGGCGCTTCTGGCATGTCGGCCCGATGGCCCGCAGCGTTCGCGATCTTTCGCTCGCCATCTCGCAACTGGCCGGCCCCGACGGCCTCGACGCGTTCGCCAGCAGCGCGGCAGTCGGCGCCGGGCTTGCGCGCTCGTCCGACCGGCCGCTCCGCGTGGGGTGGATGGTCGGGCCTGGCCTCGGGCCGGTCGACCCGGAAGTTGCGGCGACTGTCGAGGCGGCGGCGGACGCGCTCAAGGGCCTCGGCGTTCTCGTAGAGCCTGTGAGCATCCCGGCGCTGGAGCGGGACTTCGCGCTCGACGTCTTCAACCGCCTCCACGTCATGGAGATGAAGCCGGCCTTCAGGGCGGCGACGGCCGGACGTCGCGAGGACGAGCTCTACAAGATGGCCAGGACCATGCTCTCGCTGCCCGATACGGCGATGGACGACTACATCGAGGCGGAGCAGGCGGCGGAGCGGTTGCGCGACGGCTACGCGGCCTATTTCAGGGACTACGACGCGCTGATCACGCAGGTGCTGCCGATCCCGGCGCACCGGCATGGCGTCGAGCAGCTCGTCATCGACGGCCGTACGGTGGATGCGACTTACCTCCAGGCCGCGACCGTGCCGCTCAACGTCACCGGCTTGCCAGGCCTGTCGATGCGGTTCGGCACGAGCACGGACGGCATGCCGATCAACGTCCAGATCATCGGCGGTTGGCGCACTGAGCCCACCATCCTTCATCTCGCGTCGCTGCTCGAAGAGGTCAGCCCCGTTCGAGGCCTACGGCCCAATCTCTTGGGGTGAAGGCTGACCTTCGACGAGGCGCCCTCGTGGAAATCCTCTCTACGAGGGCGCCGCGGCCGCTGAGTGTTTAGAGTCTGCTCCGTGCTCGGGGCCGTCCTGGAAAGCCTCTCGGCACAGATCGACGAAGCCTCGCACTTTCGGGTCCATGTACCGCGTCGAGGCGAAGACGGCGTGGACCGGCATCGGCGCGTTCGCCCATCCGGGCAGGACGTGAGCCAGGGTTCCGTCGGCGACATGCGGCGCGGCCATGAAGCGAGGAAGCTGGGTCACTCCAAGTCCCGACACGGCGAGGTTTTTCAGCGCGATCATGTTGTCGAGCGCGCATCGCGGCGTCTGCGAGACCTTCTCCGTGACGTCGCCACTGGCCAGCGTCCAGACGGCGCGGCCGCTTGCCGTCTTCATGATCAGGTCATGGCGCTTCAGGTCGTCGACTGCGTGCAGCGGCGCAGCGCTCTTCAGATAGCTGGGCGACGCATAGAGGCCGTAGGTGATGTCGCCGAGCTTGCGCGCCGAGAGCTCGGAATCCTGCAGCGCTCCGATCCGGATGGCCACGTCGATCCCCTCGTGGATGATGTCGACGGCGCGGATCGAGTAGACCGTCTCGACGGTGACCTTCGGCCATGTGCGCAGATAGGTGGCGATCCAGCCGTCGACCCGGGTCGTTCCGAACTCGGGCGTCGCAGTGATCTTCAGGCGCCCCTTCGGCTCCCGGGACTGCTGCGCAACTGTTGCTTCGGCGGCCTCCGCGGCGGCTAGGATCGAGGAGACGCGCTCGAAATAGTCCCGGCCGACTTCGGTCACGCTGAGCCGCCGGGTCGACCTGTTCAGAAGCCTCGCGCCGAGCTTTTCCTCGATGCGCTGGACGATCCGGCTGACCCGCGCCTTGTCGGTTTCCAGGCGTTCGGCGGCCGCGGTGAACGACTCCTCCGTCACCACCGCGACGAAAGCCTGCATCTCGGAAAAGCTGATTGTTGTCTTCATGGACAACATTTTTCCATCTGCCACGCGATCGGGCAATCAAGCGCCGGACGCCGCGCACAGCGTCCGGCGCGTTCGGGATCACTGCTTCACGGTTTCGGGGCTCGCCTGCTCGAGGAACAGATCGATGTGGACCTGCGGCATGCCTTCGAGCGTCCCACCGATCGGCGACGGGCGCACGGCCTCTCGGATCAGCGTCCGAGCCTGATCGGGAGAAACGGGTTCGCCCCGCTGCTGATAGATCCGCTTGGCCTCGGCGCCCGTTACGCCCTCTGGGACGACCGGCGCGTAGCGCCAGAAGTAGATCGCCGTGTTGGGTTCGATGCGCCAGCTTTCGGCGAGCGAGCCGGCGTCGACGACGTCATAGCCGATGGCCTCGACGAACTCGGTCACAGCCTGCTTGGCCACGGCGTCGTCGCCCGCGATCGGCAGGGTCGTCCGGTCGGCGTCGCTCTTGGGCCGGGCGTTGCTCTCCATGTGGATCCAGCTGAGGTTGTGCAGCCCCTTCACGAGCCGGGCGCCGCGAAGGTGGCGCTGCACAAGCTCGCTCGAGGTCAATTCCCCGCTGTCGAGATCGGCGCGGCGGAAATCGCCCATGCCCGGATAGTAGTTCGTCTGGTCGAGCACGAGCTTCCCGGCGAAGCCGTCGGACGGCAGCGCCTCGAAGGCGGCGAGTGGAACCGAGACCGTGACGATGTCCCCGGCCGCGATCGCCTCTTCAACGGAGCCCGCGCGGGCAAGCGGGCCGAGCTCCGCGACGAGGCCCGTCAGCGTTTCGGCGCCGCGCGAGTTGCTCACCACGACCTTGTATCCCGCCCTGACGGCGAGCCGCGCGACGGCCTTTCCCACGAGGCCCGAGCCGATGATTCCGATTGTGCCTGTCACCTGATGATCCCTCCATAAGCTGGCCGCGGCGCGCCGCCGACTTTTCCGGCGGGCGCGTCCGGACCCAGAGCTATGGATCGCCTTGAAAGGCTGACAGTGACGACAGGGGCAATGGACCGTTGCCCCTGCACGCAACAGTCAGCGCGGTCCAGCCGTCAGGCCGGGACCGCGATCATCGACGTGAAGGTTCTCTTCGCATGGTCGACGAAGGCCCGGACCTTCGGCGTGGGATAGCGGGTCGACGAGAACACGGCGTGGACTGGGGCCGGCGGCTTCGACCAGCCCGGAAGCACCTCTTGGATGCGGCCTTCGGTCAGGAGCTGCGCGGCCTGGAAGCGCGGCAGCAGCCCGATGCCGACGCCGGCGGCCACGGCGTCACGGGCGGCGAGGTTGTTGTTGACCAGGAGGCGCGGAACGAGGCGAACGATCTCTCTGTCGGCGCCGCGGCTCAGTTTGAGCTCGGCGCTTCGTCCGGCAGCCGCAAACACCACAGTCTCGTGGGCGCCGAGGTCTCGCGGCACTTTCGGCGCGTTGCGAGCCTTAAGGTAGTCAGGGCTTGCGAACAGGGCGTAGTCGGCCTCCCCGAGCTTGGCTGCGGTGAGATCGCCGTCGCCCAGGGTGCCGACCCGGATCGCGAGATCGTAGCCCTCGCTGACGATGTCGACCATGCGGTTGGTGAAATCGGCCTCGACCCGCACCTTAGGATGAGCGGCAAGATAGCCGGCGATCCAGCGGCTGACGACGCAAAGTCCGAACTCTTCGCCGCAGGTCAGGCGCAGCACGCCTTGCGGCTCGCCCTTGGCGCTCTCTGCAAGCCGATCGGTATCCTCCAGGGCGGCGAGAATCGCGACAGCGCGCTCGAACACCTCTTGGCCGAGCTCTGTCACGGTGACGGATCGTGTGGTCCGATGCAGGAGCTGCGCGTCGAGTCGCGCTTCGAGCCGGATCACCAGGCGGCTGAGATGGGACTTGCGAGTCGCCAACGCTTCGGCCGCCCGCGTGAAGGAGCCGGACCGGACGACGGCCACAAAAGCCCTGAGCTGAGCGGGATCGATTGTCGCGTCCATGAGCGACAAGGTGGTGCTGGCCAGCCGGTTTATCCACTAAACGCGACATCATAGCTCTCCGCCACGCCAATCGAACTGGCGCGGAGACCCATATGAAAATCGGCATTCTCAACACGGGGAACATCGGGGCCCGGCTCGCGCGGGCATGGGCGGCGGCGGGACATGAGCTCGTCCTCGCCAAGGACGGCGAGGATCGAAAGCTCGAACCTCTCCTGGCGGAGCTTGGCGACAAGGCTCGCCTCGGCACGATCCGCGAGGCCGCAGAGTTTGGCGAGGTCGTCCTGTTCTCGGTTTACTGGCCGCGGGTGGAGACGATCGTCGCCACAGTCGCTGACGCGCTCGACGCAAAGATCGTCATCGAGACCATGAACCCGCTCGGCGTCACGGCTGACTTCAAGCACTTCCACGACGTCGAGTTCATGCGTGACAGTTCGACGGCAGAGGGTTTGCAGAAGCGTCTGCCGAAGGCGCGCGTCGTGAAGGCCTTCAGCACGCTGGCGGCTCCCGTGCTCGAGGCGTCGGTCTGGGAGACGGCCCCGACTCGGCCGGGCGTGCCTTACGTGACCGACGACGCGGACGCCGGGCGGATCACGCGCAAGCTCATCGAGGACGCCGGCTTCAGGCCGCTCGCCGCGGGACCGCTGAAGGGCGCCCGGCAGATCGAGCAGCTCGGCCTCTTCCTCCACCACGTCGCCGACCACGAATATGGCGGCGACCCCGACCTCATCCGTCTCGCCCTGACCGTGATCGAGGCGAGCCCCGGCCCGGTCATGCGCGAGCGTGTCGTTTGAGAAAGGATCAGCAGATGTCCAAGTCACTGAACGGGAAGACCGCTCTCGTCACCGGCGGTTCGCGTGGCATCGGCCGCGCGATCGCGGAACGTCTCGCCAGCGACGGCGCGACCGTCGCGCTGACCTACAACGCCAGCAAGGGCGGCGCGGATGAGGCTGTCGCCGCCATCGAGGCGGCCGGCGGAACCGCTTTCGCGCTCCAGGCCGATCTCGCCGACGCGGCGAGCATTCCGACGTTGTTCGATCGGCTCGACCGTCAGCTTATGGCGCGCAATGGCAACGGCGCTCTCGACATCCTGGTCAACAACGCCGGCAATTCCGGGTGGGGCGGCCTCAGCGACGCCACGCCGGAAGGTTGGGACGCGATGATCGCTGTTCACGCCCGCGCGCCGTTCTTCATGGCGCAGGCGGCGTTGGGCCGTCTCCGCGACGGCGGCCGCATCATCAACATCTCATCGGCGCTCGCCACCCGGCCGCAGCCCATGGTCCCGATCTACTCGATGGCGAAGGCCGCCATCAACAACCTGACCCATGCGCTCGCAATGGAGCTCGGGCCGCGCGGGGTCACCGTGAACGTGGTGGCGCCGGGCTGGATCCGGACGGACATGAACGCGGCAGTCCGCGAGAACGCCGAGATGGTGAAGGCGATCGAGGCAGACACCGCGCTCGGCCGGTTCGGCGAGACGTCCGATGTCGCCTCCGTCGTGGCCTTCCTCGCTTCCGACGAGGGGCGCTGGGTCACGGGTCAGGTCGTCGAAGCGAGCGGCGGCTACAGGCTCTAAGACTGCTCAGGCAGGCGACGGTCGGCTTCTCGGAAGCTGCACCGTCGGATGCCTCGCGGCATGGTTCACGCGTGGACGGCCGCGATCGCCTCGATCTCGATCATCGCGGCCGGATCGTAGAGCGCCCGGACCTCGGCGATCGTGTCTGCCGGATAGGGCTCGGAAAAGAACTTTCGCCTGAGTTCGACGACCTCGGCGAACTGTCCCATGTCGGTGACGTAGATCGTCACCTTGATCACATCCTTGAGGCTCGATCCGCCGGCCTCCAGAGCCCGGCGGAGGTTGGCGAAGGCCTGCTCGCCCTGCGCCCGGAAGCCGCCCTCGACGATTTTTCCGTCGTCGCCCGCGCCCGCTTGGCCCGAGATGAACAGTAGGTCGCCGAAGCGAATGCCCTGCGAGAGCAGGTATGGCGCATAGTTGTCGGGGTCGGTGACGACGCGTTCCAGCATGATTTTCTCCATGGGTTGGGAAAGAGCCGCCTCAGGCGGCAAGTTCCCGATCTTTGACGTTCGCGACGGGACCAAGGATCGCGGGGTCGAAAGCCTCAAGGGCGAGCCCCTCGCGCGCCCGGATGGGAAGGTCTGAGTTGGAGAGCGCGCCCTTGCCGAGCGAGACGACGTCCGCGCCTTGGCTGATGACCTCCGTCGCGCGGCTGAGATCGTGCAGCCCGCCATTGGCGATGATCGCGATGGCCGGCGCATAGCGCCTGGCGAGCGCCACAAGGCTCGTATCGCCGCCCTCGAATGCAGGGCGCCAGGCTTCATGCTCGGTGACGTGGATGTAGTCGGCGCCCGCATCGCCGAGCGCGCCGAAGATCGCCTCGGCGTCCGTCTCACGTCCCGCCCATCTGTGTGAGAAGTCGTTGACCTTGCCTTGCGAGATCCGGACCCCGACCGGGACTGCAGCACCGATCCGCTCACGGACGGCGCTAAAGATCGCCAGCGTCAGCTCCATGCGACGCCGCGTATCGCCACCCCAGCGGTCGGTCCGCCGGTTCGTGTGGTCGGTGAGGAATTGGTCGAGCAGGTAGCCGTTCGCGCCGTGGATCTCGACCCCGTCGAACCCCGACGTGGTGACGGCCCGGGCCGCCGAAGCGGCGAACCCCTCCACGGCGTCGGCGATTTGCTCTTCCGTAATCTCCACGGGCGCGGGGTAAGGTCCCCGGCCGCGATAGAACGCCATCTGTTCGCCCTTGGGCCGGATCGCCGACGGTCCAACTGAGGTCGACCGGAAGCGGTTGCCCTGGCTCAGAGCGCCGGCATGCATGAGTTGCGCGACGATGCGCGCTCCGTGTTGGCGCACGGCTTCGACGACCGGCTTCCAAGCGACAGCCTGCGCCGCGTCGGAAAGACCGGGCTGATGCAGGTAGCCCTGCGCATGGGCCTGGTCGGAGTAGAGCCCTTCTGTGATGACGAGGCCGAACCCGCCGCGCGCGAAGCGTTCGTAGTAGCGGGCCATCCGCTCTGTCGCGAGCCCGTCTGCTGTGGCGCTGACGCGCGTCATGGGCGCGACCGCGAACCGGTTGCGGAGGGTCAGCCCGTTTATATCGTATTTCGTGAAGAGAGTGTCGCCGGACATTGTCCGTCCTTTCGTTCGGTCCGCAGCGCCTTCGAGAGAGGTTCGAACCGCTCAATTGCGTACGTTGGAGATAGACAGGCGTCGCGGTGCCCGGAACCACGGCTCGACGAGAAGCAGTTTATCGTTCAGTGATACGATATGGACCTCGGCGACGTTGCGTTGTTCTGCTCGATCGCGTCGATCGGTAGCCTGTCGGGCGCCGGCCGTCAGGCCGGGCTGTCGCCGATGGCGGTCAGCCGACGGCTCGCAGCGCTTGAGAAGGAACTCGGCGTTCGGCTGTTTCACCGCACCACGCGCTCGGTCTCCCTGACCAGCGACGGCGAGACGTTCTTACCGCTTGGGCAGTCGATGCTGGAGGCGCGCGAGGCGGCCGCCTCGGCCTTTGCTGAACGGCGGGAAGCGGGCTTAAGCGGCGTCCTCAAGATCACCGCCCCGAACCTCATTGGCCGATCCATCGTCGTTCCGCTCGCCGTGCGCCTGATGGCGGAGAACCCGCTCCTTAAGGTCGACCTGACGCTGAGCGACGGCATCGTGGACATCGTGGCGGTCGGCATCGACGTCGCGATCCGCGTCGCGACGCTGCAGGAATCCGGGCTGATCGCCGTCAAGGTCGCGGACAATCCGCGGATCCTGTGCGCCGCGCCCGGTCACCTCCGGGCCTACGGCGCGCCGCAGACGCTCGCTGAGCTCGATGACCACGTCTGCCTAACCATTCACGCGATGGACGCGTGGGTGTTCAGCCGGGCTGGAGAGCGGGTCGCGAAACGGGTCGCAGGGCGGTTGTCGGCGAGCAGCGTCGATGCGGTCCGGGCCGCCTGCCGCGCCGGAGCGGGCTTTGCGCTGCTGACATATTGGGATGTGGCTGAAGACTTGGCTAATGGAAGTCTCGTGGCTGTGCCGATCGACGATGCGGAGACCGAACCGCTCGCGATATGGGCCGTGCTTCCGACGCGCCGCCACGTGCCCGCCCGCGTCCGGCACTTCATCGACGAGATGAAGGTCCGACTATCGAAGTCGCCGGGATGACCTCAACGAATACGGCGTACTGCATGTCGGCTTACAGGACGATCTTCGAAGTCTGCTGTTGACGCACAGCGCCCAGACTAGTGGCGCGTTAGCTGACACCCGCGGTCAAAAGCCTTGCCGTCGCTGCTATAGACGGGGAGAGAGCCGCAAGCGCATCGGCAAGCAGGAGCTACCCGTGAAAGAGCGATTTGAACGGCATCGCCAGCCGTGGACTGGTGAGGAGCTTGCGAAACTGAAGTTGCTCGCCGGGAAGGGCATGGCGCTCAAGGCGATCTCGAAAGCGATGACTCGCAGCGAAGAATCCATCAAGGACCGCGCGAAGCTCGACGGCATCGGGATCGCCAAGCTCCGTTAGCCGAGAACTCCGAGAGAGCGACAGCAGGACGCAACCCGTGCGCAAGTCTTCGTTCCCGATCGCCACATAATGTGACGCAACCGCTTCCGGAGTCTCCAACCCCGGGAGGCGGCCAGAGGGGCCGGCTTCAGGGCCGCCCCTCGACCTCTGGCGAACTGTTTGGGCCCGAGCCTACGTGATACTCGCCGCCGATATGGAAGGCTGGCTGATCGCTTTCGAGACCGGGCCTAAGGGCAATCCACTGTTCTGGGCGGTGCATATCGCCGACCAGGGCGCGGCGCTTGCCGCGGTGGCGGCCGCCGCCGGCGTCGATGTCGACACGCCGGTGGTCTCCGGTCCCAATCCTTCGTCCTCGATCGAGTCTTTCGGGCCCGGTCCGGGGGAGGTCGCGTTCGTTGGCGACATCGGAATGCCGATCACGTAGTTGCGATCTTTCTGGGCTGGTCCAGTTAGAGGTCCTCGCGCCCCGGAGGTCTGATGCTCAGGTTCTTCCGCCGACTGATGCCGAAGGAAGATCGCTTCTTCGAGCTGTTCGAACAGCATTCGAGGATTCTGGTCGCCGGCGCCGCCGCCTTCCAGAAGATGCTCGAGGGCGGCGACGAGGTGGCGGCCCACGCCGCCGAGGTCGTTCGGCAGGAGAACCTCGCCGACGACGTCGCGCGCGAGGTGCAGCAGGCGCTTCACCGCAGCTTCGTCACGCCCTTCGACCGCGCCGACATCCAGGAGCTCATTCAGGCGATGGACGACTCCGTCGACGAGATGAACAAGGTGGTGAAGGCCGTTACGCTCTACGAACTGAAGACCTTCGACCCGATCATGCGCGAGATGGGCGTAACGATCGTGGACGCGGCCCGCCTCACCGCTGAGGCGATCCCGCTGCTCTCCTCGCTCGGCCAGAACGCGGATCGGCTCGGCGAACTCACTGAACAGATCATCGCGATCGAGAACCGCTCGGACGACCTGCACGACAAGGGCGTCAAAGAGCTGTTCCGGACTGCAGGCCGCAGCGATCCGATGGATTACATCATCGGCCGCGAGATCTATGGGGGACTCGAGGACGTGGTCGATCGTTTCGAGGACGTCGCAAAGAAGATCAGCGGCGTCGTGATCGAGAACGTCTGACCCGTGGGCGACGCGGCTATCTCGCTTCCGCTGCTCGTCGCGCTCATCGGCGTGGCGCTGGCTTTCGACTTCTTGAACGGGCTGCACGACGCCGCGAACTCGATCGCCACCATCGTGTCGACCCGGGTGCTGCGCCCGCGCTACGCCGTAATCTGGGCGGCGTTCTTCAACTTCATCGCCTTCCTGTTCTTCGGGCTGCACGTCGCCGAGACCATCGGGCGCGGCATAATCGACGCCGAGATCGTCACGCCCGCCGTCGTGTTCGCGGCGCTGATCGGCGCGATCGTCTGGAACCTGCTGACCTGGGCGCTCGGCATCCCGTCCTCATCGAGCCACGCGCTGATCGGCGGGCTGGTCGGCGCTGGCCTCGCCAAGGTTGGCCTGTCGTCGATCGTCTGGGCAGGACTGCTCAAGACCGCGGCCGCCATCGTGCTGTCACCGGCGGTCGGCTTCTTCCTCGCGATCCTGTTGGTGCTCGCCGTCACCTGGGCGTTCGTGCGCCAGACGCCGTTCATGGTCGATCGCACGTTCCGGATCGGCCAGTTCGTCTCCGCCTCGCTCTATTCGCTCGGCCATGGCGGCAACGACGCGCAGAAGACGATGGGGATCATCGCGGTGCTGCTCTACTCATCCGGCTACGGCTCGGGCGAGTTCCACGTGCCGCTCTGGGTCGTACTGTCCTGCCAGGCCGCGATGGCGCTCGGCACTCTCTCGGGCGGCTGGCGCATCGTCCATACCATGGGCTCGCGCATCACGCGGCTGAAACCCATGCAGGGCTTCTGCGCCGAGACCGGCGGGGCGATCACGCTGTTCGCCGCGACATGGCTCGGCGTTCCGGTCTCGACCACGCACACCATCACAGGCGCGATTGTTGGCGTCGGGGCAGCGCGGCGGACTTCCGCGGTCCGCTGGGGCGTCGCGAGCAACATCGTCATCGCCTGGGTGCTGACGATGCCGGCCGCAGCGGCGATCTCGGCATGCACCTACTGGCTGGTCGCGCTGTTCCAGTGATCGGCCGCTAGTCCTCAATGGCCCGCTTGCTCGTCTTCACCTCCGGAAGCGCCGCGACCTTGGCGGCGATCTCATCGACGCTCGTCTGGGAGAGCCGTACGAACGTGATGACGATCTCGTCCTGACCGTCCTCTTCCGCCGGGCGCGCCACGAAGGTCCGCACCCGGGAGGCGCGCGGCCCGGCGAGTTCGTTGAGCTTGTCTATGGTGAGCGCGCCGCGCGGGGCGACGAATGTCAGCGCGCGGCTCTTCATGCTGTCGCGGTAGCGCTCCTCGAGCGGTTTCACGCCCGCGAGAATGCCGACAATGATCAGCGTCGCGGCGGTTCCGGCGACGTAGAGCCCTCCGCCGATCGCGAGCCCGATCGCCGCGACGCCCCAGATGCTGGCCGCGGTGGTGAGGCCGCGCACGACCTCGCCGCGCAAGAGAATCGTTCCGGCCCCGAGGAAGCTGACGCCGGAGATCACCTGCGCTGCGACGCGCGAGGGATCGAACGAGACCTGTCCGGTCGCGCGGATGTCGTCGAAGCCGTAGGCCGAGACGATCATGGCGAGGCAGGCCCCGACGCAGACCATCATGTGGGTGCGCAGGCCCGCGGCCCATTGCAGCCGCTCTCGCTCGACGCCCACCACGCCGCCCGCGACGGCGGCGGCCCCGAGGCGCATCACCAGTTCGGCGTTGGTCATCGCGACCTCCCTGTTCAGGTTAGCGCCAGAGCCCGATCTCGTCCCAGCGGCTTTCGGGAATGGCGGCGCCGATCCGGTAGTTCAGCTCCAGCACCGTCAGTCGGTCGGACGTCGCCCGGCATCGGAACGTCAGACGATACCAGCGCCCGCCGCTGCGGATCGCTGCGCCCCGCCCGATGATCTCGTCGCCAGAAAGCTCCGCCTCCCGCTCGGCGTCCATCACCATCCGGTCTGGATGGAGCGCGCCATTGGCGGCCGAGATCCGCCGCATCGTCTCGATGTCGCAGAGCTGGTGGAAGCGAGTCTCGGGATCGAGGCGCAGGAGACTGGCCTCAAGCGACCTTTCTAGCGCCACGGCCGGGGCCTGAACCACCAGCAGGGCAATAGCGACGAGGAACGACGTTCCTCTCATCCGTTTCCTCCGTGGCCTTAGGAACAGAGCCGCCTCAATCGACGGAGCGAAGCAGACGACCCACCGAAATCGTGTTCCAACGGCCCGGATTCGCTCGAAATGTTCACCGATTCAACCAATTATGACGAAGCATGAGCAGGAAGTTTCGACGCACGAAGGTTCGCGAGCAATTCGGCGCCGCGCCGTACCGGATCGGCTCCGACGGCCGTCTCGAGGTGATGCTGGTCACCACCCGCGAGACCCATCGCTGGATGGTGCCCAAGGGCTGGCCGATCAAGAAGCTCGGCCCGCTCGGGACGGCGATGCGCGAGGCTTACGAGGAGGCCGGCGTGCGTGGAGAAGGCGGGCCCGCGATCGGCGCGTTCGACTATCTCAAGGTCATGCGCAAGGGACCGAACCAGATCTGCGAGGTCGAGGTGTTCCCGCTGCTCGTTCAGGAAGAGCTCGAGGACTGGCCGGAGAAGGCTGAGCGTGTAAGGCGCTGGTTCAGGACTGACGAGGCTTCCGCCGCGGTCGAGGAAGAGCGGCTGCAAATGATCCTGCTGGACTTGCCCAAGCGCATCAGGCGGGACGGCTGAGTTTCCCACACGTTACTTTCCGCCGGTGACGTCGAGGAACGTGCCGGTGACAAAGGACGCCTCGTCGCTCGCGAGCCACAGGATCGCCCGAGCGACCTCTTCCGGCTGGCCGCCCCGGCCCATCGGGATCGAGTCCTTGACACGATCGACCCGTCCGGGCTCCCCACCGCTCGCGTGCATGTCGGTGTAGATGTGCCCGGGGCGGATGCAACAGACGCGGACGCCTTCGCGCGCGACCTCCTTCGCAAAGCCTATCGTGAAGGTCTCCAACGCGCCTTTCGACGAGGCGTAATCGACATACTCGTTCGCACTGCCCAGCCGGGCGGCCGCCGAGGAGATGTTGATCACGACGCCGCCCTGTCCGCCGTGGCGATGCGACATCCGCCTGACTGCCTGTTGGGCGCAGAGCATCGGGCCGATCGCATTGACCGCGAAGATCCGCTGCATGCGCTCGAAGCCGAGATCCTCCAGCCGGGACTGGCGGGCGAGCATCGCGGCGTTGTTCACCAGCACGTCGAGCCGGCCGAACGTCTGATCGATCGCCGCGAACAGCTTCTCGACCTGGGCCGGATCGGCGCTGTCCGCGCGGACCGCCAGAGCTTGGCGACCCGCGGCCTCGACGTCGGCCGCCACCGAATTGGCCGCGGCCTCGTTCGAGACGAAGCTGATCGCGACGTCATAGCCTCGCGCTGCAGCAAGCCTCGCGGTCGCAGCGCCGACGCCACGGCTTCCGCCCGTGATCAGAATGACGGGCGCATGGGAGGCGATATCCATGGTGGTCTCTCCGGATAGCGATGCTGCGTGTCAGCGCGACGCCAGACGCGGCGCGAGCAGAACGGCGAGCGGCAGTGTGATCAGCGCCGTCACTGCGGCGCTCGCCATTCCCCAAGACCAGCCGCCGATGTCGCCCAGCACGCCGTACAGCACCGGCGCAGCCGCGCCCGAGCCGACGACGAAGGTGTAGAACACCGCGAAGGCGTGCTCGACGCGGCCGGCTGGCGCGAGCTCTGGCACGGTGCCGTAGAGGACCGACGAGGTCCCGTTCAGCGCGATCCCGACCAGCGGCAGGAGCGCGAAATCGAGCCAGAGCGGCGCGACCATCGTCGCGACGATGAGGCAGACGGTGGCGCCCTCGGTCAGCAGCGTGGCGCGAAGCACGCCGACCCGCTGTCCGAGCCACCCGCAGGCGAACTTGCCGAACGCCCCGCCGATGAACACCGCCGCAAACGCCGTCCCGATCGTCGGCAAGCCCGCGCCCTTGGATTGGAGCATGAAGGGCAGGAAGGTCAGGAAGCCCATCCGCGCCGCCGTATCGAGACCGCCGATGGCGCACAGCAGCCGGAAGCCGCCGCGGCCCTCGCCGGAAGGCGCGGCCTTTTCAGTCTTCGAAGCGGAGATCTTCGGCATGACGGCGACGGTCGCCGCGACGATGAGCCCGAGGGCGGCGATCAGCCAGAGTGCATGCCGCCAGGGCATGGCGGTGACGAGCAGCGAGGTGAGCGCCGGGAGCGCGGCCTTCCCGAGATCGCCTGTGAAGTTGTAGGTGCCGATCGGCCCTCTCGCGGCGGACCCGTAGGCGCGCGAGACCGCCGCCGACGCCACGGGATGCTGCGTGCTCGATCCCGCGCCCGACAAAGCAAGGCTCGCGCAGAGGCCCAGCGCGCCGCCGGACAGGCCGGCGAGCAGGTAGCCGACGGCTGCGAGGATCGTGCCGGCCGCAAGGATCACACGCCCGTCCATCCGCTCGGCAAGCCGGCCGGCCGGCACCTGCAGCGCCGCCATTGAGCCGGCGTAGAGGCCGCGCAGCACGGCGAGCAGGCTGTAGCTCAACCCGAACTCGGCCTGCCAGATCGGCAGCAGCACGTAGATCAGGTCAATGAAGCCGTCGTGCAGAGCATGCAGCAGGCCCGAGACCGCGAGCGTGCGGTTCGCGCCCCGTCGATCGGGCGCGTGAGCGATTGTCATGGCGGTACGCATGGATGTTCGATGCGGCAGGTGTGGTCAGGTTGCGCGCCGCAGGACCTTGCTGCAAACGAGTTATCCTGACGCCTTGCGTGAGAAAAGCTAACGCAGATGAGCCGCCGCCTTCCACCGCTGAACGCGCTGCGTGTTTTCGAGACGGCAGGCCGCCGCCAGAGCTTCACTGAGGCCGCGCAAGAGCTCGGCCTCACGCATGGGGCCGTCAGCCGACAGGTCCGGCTGCTCGAGGACTGGCTCGGGCACGCGCTGTTCACGAGAAGCCATCGGCGCGTCACGCTGACTGATCGCGGGGCCGCCTACCTCGCCGAGATCGGTCCGGCGCTTGACCGGGTTGCCGCCGCGACCGCCCGGCAGATCGAGCAGCGATCGTCACGGCTGCTTCGGGTCAACGCGCTCGCCACCTTCACACTGCGGTGGCTGATCCCGCGTCTGTCCGCGTTCCAGATGGCCAATCCTCATCTTGAGGTTCGCCTGACGACGTCGAACGCTCGGATTCCGGATCTTAACGAGCCCTATGACGTCGCGATCCGCGGAGGGCCGGATCAGGTCCCCGGCCACGTCGCCCAAGAATTCCTGTCCGAGACGCGAATCCCAGTCTGCAGCCCGGCGCTGGTCGAGCGTCACCCTCTCGCTCGCCCGCAGGAGCTTGCCCGGCACACGCTGCTGCACTCGGCGACACTTCCGGGAGTCTGGGCGCAATGGCTGGTCGCGGCGCGGGCTCCGGATCTTGAGCCGGCGGGCTCCGTCACGCTCGAACACTTCTACCTCACGCTCCAGGCGGCGCTCGACGGGGTCGGGGTCGCCATGGGGCCGACGGCGCTCGTCGCCGACGACGTCGCTGCGGGGCGGCTCGTCATTCCGTTCGAACAGCCGGCGCTGCCGGCGCGGAGCTATTACACCTATGTGCCGGAAGGTTTTGCGGACGATCCTGCCGTCAGATCATTCTGCGGATGGCTTCGTAGGATCGCGCAGGCGCCCAGGAAGGCGCACGACTGAACGTCTGACTTCGGATGAGACCCGAGAGACCGCTTATGGCGCATCTGGGCTCAGGGCCTTCAGCCGCGACCCAATGCAGACGCCCGGACTGCTCGTTTTTCGGCGCGCTATCTCCCCGTGAACGGCCTCGGCGTTAGAGGCGCTGCTCCGCCGCAGCACAGGTCGAAGCGCCGCGCATCTTCGCAAGCACGGTGGCGAGGCCGATCGCCGATGTGGCAGCGCCTGCGAGCGAGACCGCCGGATAGCCGAGCTCCGCCGCAATCACGGCCCCGCCGAGCGCCGCTCCAATGGCGTTGCCGAGGTTGAACGCGCCGATGTTTACCGCCGAGGCGAGGTTCGGCGCATCGGAGGCCGCCGCCATGACGCGAATCTGCAATGGCGGCACGATCGCGAAACTCGCCACGCCCCAGATGAAGATCACGAACGCGGACGGCGCGGCATAGGGCATCAGGACCGAATAGGCGATCAGGATCGCGGTGAGCGACGCGAGCGTCACGACGAGCGTGCGGTCGACCGAGCGGTCCGCAAACTTGCCGCCAAGCCAGTTGCCGACCGTCAGGCCGACGCCGTAGACGACCAGCATCGCGGTCATGAAGGTCAGCGACGCCTGAGTCTCGTCTCGCAGTATCGGCGCGATGTACGTGAAGACGGTGAACATCGCGCTCGAAGCGATCACGGTCAGGATCAGCGCACCCAGCACTTCGCCACGCCCCAGCACGCGCAACTCCGCAAGCGCGTCACCGCTATTATCCGCGGGGAGCCGCGGCAGGGTGAGTCGCAGCGCCGCCATGGTCACGACGCCAAGCGCCGCGACGCCCCAGAAGGAGGCGCGCCAGCCGAGATGTTGGCCGGCCCAGGTGGAGAGCGGCACGCCCACCACGGTCGCGATCGTCAACCCCATGAACATCGCCGCCACCGCGCTCGCCTGACGGTCGCGCGCCACGAGGCCCGCCGCCACGATCGAGCCGACGCCGAAGAAGGCGCCGTGGTTGAGCGAGGTGATCAGCCGCGCCACGAGCAACATGCCGTAGCTGTCAGAGATGGCCGCGAGGGCATTGCCGAGCGTGAAGATCGCCGCAAGCGCGATCAGCAGCGTCCGGCGCGGGACGCTTCCGGTGGTCAGCGTCATCAGCGGCGCCCCCGCCATGACGCCGACCGCATAGGCGCTGATGAGCATGCCCGCGGTCGGGATCGAGACGCCGAGATCCTCGGCGATGACGGGGAGCAGGCCCATTGGGGCGAATTCGGTCACGCCGATGCCGAAGGCGCCGACGGCGAGCGCCAGCAGTCCGAGATTGGGTTTCATGTCGGGCCTCCTCGGGCCGTCGCGTGGTGGTGCGGAATGTGGCCAAGCGGACAGACCCGGGACGCATGCGCCGATGCGCGCCGCCACGTCGCTAGATGCGCTGCCCGCCCCTCATCTTGCTTCTTGCGCATAGATGACGGCGGACTCTCCGCTTGAGTATGCTCGCTGAACGCGGAGGATTTTTGCTTTGAACGCAAAGCTGATCGACGGCGTCGACAGGGCGCATGCGTTGTCGCTGTTCGTCGCCATAGTCGAGCACGGCAGTTTTTCGGCCGCCGGGCGCTCGCTGGACTTGAGCCCTTCGGCGGTCGCCCGCGCGATCGATCGGATCGAGGCGCGGCTCGGCGTCCGGCTGCTTCTGCGCTCGACACGGGCGCTTTCGCTGACCGTCGAGGGGCAGGCCTATCTGCAGGCAGCCAGAAGAATCCTCGCTGATCTCGACGACACCGAGCAGCAGATTGCCGATCAGGGCGCGCCGCGGGGCCGCTTAAGGGTCAGCGCCGCGATGGCGCACAGCCGGCTGCGCCTCGTCCCGTTGCTCGGCGAGTTCGCGGCGCTCTATCCGCACATCCTGGTCGACCTTGCGCTGACCGACACCCTCGCCGACGTCGCGGCGGGGCAAGCCGATGTCGCGATCCGGTTCGGCCCGCTGCCAGACAGCGGGCTGACGGCGCGAAAGCTCGGCGAGAACCGGCGGATCATCGTCGCATCGCCTGACTATCTCGCGCGCCATGGGGTTCCGGAAATCCCGGAAGATCTCCACCGCCACAACTGCCTTAACTTCAATTTCCGCCGCATCGAGCCGACCTGGCCGTTCCGGCGCGATGGGCGCGACTATGCGCTGTCGGTGAAGGGAAACATCGAGGCCAACAATGGCGAGACGCTCGGCCAGCTCGCCGCGATTGGGGTGGGCGTCACGCGCGTCGGCGCGTTCAGCGTGGCGGAGGAGATCGCCGAGGGTCGCCTCACGCCGATCCTCGAGGAGTTCAATCCGGGCGACGTTGAGCCGTTGCACGCCGTGTTCGTGGGCGGCGCCTCGACGCCCGCGCGCATCCGGGCGTTCGTAGATTTCCTCGCGGCTCGCCTTCGCTGACGGCGCTCTAGGGAGCGTCCCCATTAGCGGGGTTCCGTTTTTTAGCGCGGGCTGATTCCATCTTCTTTGAAGGAGATGGGCATGCGACGACACGAACTGTCAGACGAGGAGTGGCGGATCATCGACCCGCTGCTGCCCCGGAACTCGCGGGGCGTCGCGCGGGTGGACGACCGGCGGGTGATCAACGGCATCCTGTGGCGGTTCCGGACGGGCTCGTCCTGGCGCGACGTGCCGGAGCGCTACGGACCGCGGACGACGCTCTAAAACCGCTTCAGCCGATGGCGCGCGGCCGGCGTCTGGGACCGGCTTCTGGCCGCGGTGTCCGAGACTTACGACGGCGACATCGTGATGATCGACAGTTCCTGCGTCCGGGTCCACCAGCATGGGGCCGCGGGCAAAAAGGGGGCTCTGGCGATCCTTGCATGGGACGTTCCCGCGGCGGCCTGAAGACGAAGATCCACGCCCTCGTCGACGCTGAAGGCCGACCGATCCGGATCGAACTCACCGCGGGACAGGCGGGCGACGCGCCAGCCGCCGCGACCTTGCTGGCCGACGTCCGGCCGGGGGCGGCGGTCGTCGCCGACAAGGCCTACGACACCGACGGCGTCCGCGACTTCGTGCAGGAGCGCGGAGCATGGCCAAACATCCCGCCGCGCTCGATCCGCAAGGCGACGTTCAGCTTCAGCCGCTGGGTATATCGCCAGCGCAATCTCGTCGAGCGCTTCTTCAACCGCATCAAACAGATGCGCGGCATCGCCACCCGCTATGACCGAAGAGCCGACAACTTCCTCGCAGCCGTCAAGCTCGTCGCGACACGCCTCTGGATCAACGCGTTATGAGTCCGCTGCCTAGGGCGCCAAGGGCTCAGCGGCCGCCGCCGAGCAAGTCGGCGGCCGCTCGTAGACGCCGCCTATCGTCCTCGATGGTGAGAGCGGCCTCGGCGCGCTCGAGCGCAAGCCCTGAGTGACGGCGTGCGGCCTCGACGTAGCGCCCGCCACCCAACCGGGACAGCGTCGCGAAGGCCTTCTGGAGCCGCAGGCCGATCTCGACCACGCCTGCGCCGTCCCGTGCGATCCCGCTGAAGAGATCGTCGAAGAGATCATCTGGCTCGATCGGCGGGACGTAAACGCGCGGGAATTCGACCGGGTCGTCATCGCTCTCGCGGGCGTCCGTCCAGATCGCGAGCAACCGCACCGCGCGGCCGATGACGTCGACCGCGGTGCCGGGGTCGTTGATCCCCGGCGACAGCGCCCGCGACGCGATCTCGGACAGGACGCAGGCGCCGAAACGCGGATCCTGATCAAAGGAGCGCGTGTCCCCGATCGTGAAGCAGGCGCGGATGCGCGCCTCCACATCGTCGCCGTCGATACCGTGCGCAAAGGCGAGCACGGTCGACGGGTCGACCAGCTTGCCCGGAATGACGCCGACGAAGATATCGCCTCGACCGCCCTCCGCGATGGCCTGCAGCGCCCTGACGTCGAGATGCTGGAGATAGCCGATCGCATCGACGCGGACAGGGCGCGCCCCGCCGGGAATGGACGTCGGATCAGCAAGCGGCGCGCCGCCCATATGCGGGCGCTCGCGGCGTTCGCGCATCGAGCGAGCTGCCGCTTCCTCGACACGCGCGGTCGTTTCGGTGACGCGACCAAGACGCGAAAGGTGGTCGATCCAACGCAGCAGCGTGACGACGACCAGCGCGATGACCGCGATCGTCACGATGAACAGCACGACGCGTCCCTGGTCGCCATACGCGCCGGCGCTCAGCGCGATGATGCCCACAAGGCTGAAGAGGAACGAGCCAAGGAAGGTCGCCAGCACGTTCTGGGTGGTGCTGTCCTCCATCACCAGCCGCGTCGCGCGCGGCGTGACGTTGCTGGTCGCGGCCGAATAGGCCGACACCATGATGTTGAGCGAAAAGGTCGTCACCGCCAGCATGCTGGACGCGATGATGCCGAGCAGGTTGTCGACCGCGTCGGCCCCGTTGCGCGCCTGAAGTCCCGCGGGGATGTGCGGGCTGGCGACGATCGCCACCAGCGCGGTCGCGATCGCGCCCAGCGAAAACAGGCTCGCCCGGAACCAGATGCGGCGTGTGAGTACGGAAAGCAGCCAGGCCCAGCGCGAGGTCATTGGATGGGAAGGTCTCTAACTTGAAGTCGGCTGTGATGATCCTTTTTCGGACGCGATGCGCCGGTGAAGGTCAAGTGCGCGCTGTTCGCTGCCGGGTTTTCTCGCGTCAGTGAGGGATCTAGGCGTCGTTTAGATTGAGATTGGCAATTAAGATCGCAAAGGTTTTGATCGAGAGATTCCGCTCTCGATCCGACCCTGCGGAACGAATTCAAATCGTCGCTTACTTTGCCCAGCAGATAGACTGCCCACTCAAAGTCAGTTCGTGGCCTGGAGTTGGGGGAGTGCTTCAGGCGCGTGCTGGCTTGAGACGCTCGTCCCGCAGTGCCTTAAAGGCGCGCCCCTCCGACCGAGCCGATGGGGCGCAAGCGTTCCGCGAGGCTAGAGACTTACTTTCCGGAGCCGCTCGTCGGGGTTTCGCTGTGGCCGCGAAGGTCCTTGGCCTGATTGTCGGAGCTGCCGGCGGAGGTCGGCTTCTCGCCCTTCATCTCCATCGAGCCGGACGAGCCGCTCTTCATGGAGCCCGACGAGTCCTTCATTTTCATACTGTCGGTCTGCGAGCCGCCGGTCGCGTTGTTTTCCGTACCAGTGGCCTGAGCCATCGCGAAAGAAGTCGACGCGGCGAGCAGGGCGGCGGCGGCACCGGTCGTGAAGATGTTTTTGAGGGTCATGACGTTTCCCTTATTGCTTGAGGACTTAAACGAGAGAGGTCATTGGAAGCGCAGCGATACTGCGCCCCGCTGGGCACGCCCGAATAAGTTGACCGAAATGACGTCAGTCTCTCAGCAGTACGGAATGATAGAGATGAATGTTTCTCGCTAAGCAGAAAATGTCAGAATTATATTTTTATTCTGACCGGAACGAACGTCGACTCGTTGAAATGCACATTTGAGCGGATGTCAGATACCAGCGTACCAGGCGTATCCATTGTCTTCCCAATAGCCGCCCTTGCCGCCGCCGATCTCGTCGAAACTGGCGACGGCTTCGATCCTCATAACATATTTGGCCATCTTGTAGCCGAGGTGACGTTCCACCCGCAGTCTGAGCGGCGCGCCATGCTCGACCTTTAGGGGCTGGCCGTTCATCTCGTAGGCGAGGATCGTCTGAGGGTGTACGGCGTCTACGAGATCGACGCTCTCATAGTAGCGGACGGGCGAGCCGTCCTCGGCGTTCTCCATCGTGTCCGCGCAATGAAACACAACGTATCGGGCTTCCGGCTTCAGTCGCGCCTTCTCGATGAGCGCGGCGAGCGGAGCGCCGGTCCACTTGCCGATGCAGCTCCA
>NZ_JBHRXS010000010.1:0-22348 GCF_042648545.1 Chenggangzhangella methanolivorans | reverse complement strand
AAGCGCGGCGACAATTTCGGCAAGGGCGAGATCGAGGGCGTGCTGGCGCCGGAGACCGCAGCGCACGCCGCCGGCACCGCCGCCCTCCTTCCGATGCTCGCCCTCGGCATCCCGGGGTCGGCGACGGCGGCCGTGCTGCTCGGCGGGCTGATGATCTGGGGCCTGCAGCCCGGACCGATGCTGTTCGTCGAGCAGAAGGACTTCGTCTGGGGCCTGATCGCGAGCATGTATCTCGGCAATGTCGCCGGCCTTCTGATCGTGCTCGCGACCGTGCCGCTGTTCGCCGCGATCATGCGGATCCCGTTCGCGATCGTGGCTCCGATCATCTTGGTCGTGTGCGCGATCGGGGCCTACACGGTCGGCAACTCGATCTTCGACATCTGGCTGATGCTGCTGTTCGGGGTCGTGGGCTACGTGTTCAAGAAGCTCGGCTTCCCGCTCGCGCCGATGGTGCTGGCGCTGGTGCTCGGCGACCGCGCCGAAGACGCCTTCCGCCAGGCGCTGCTCGGTTCGGGCGGAAGCCTCAACGTGTTCTGGGCCAACGGCCTCGTCACCACGCTCGTCGTCCTCTCCGCCATCCTCCTCTTCTGGGGACCACTCTCAGACCTCGTCGGGTGGGCGCGCTCGCGGGGGCAGGGCAAGCCGGCTCTCGGGGCGGCCGAATAAGGAGGCCCGCGATGCTCGAAACAGCCAAAACCGCACGCGTCTGGGACACGCTCGAACGCAGCTACCGCGCCCGCATCGAGCGCGGCGCGGCCTTCGCGGACGGCAAGACCGTGCGGCGGGATGAGATCGTCAGCTTCCTCGAAGCGGTGATCGAGCCCGGCGACCGCGTCTGCATCGAGGGCAACAACCAGAAGCACGCGGATTTCCTCGCGTCTTCGCTTGCGAAGACCTCGACGGACGCGATCCGCGACCTCCACATCGTCCAGTCCAACATCGCGCTGCCGCCGCATCTCGACGTGTTCGAGCGCGGCACCGCTCGCCGCCTCGACTTCTGCTACGCCGGCCCGCAGGGGTTGCGCATGGCGCGGCTCGTCGGCGAGGGCAAAATCGAGGTCGGGGCGATCCACACCTATCTCGAGCTCTACAGCCGCTATTTCTGCGACCTCACCCCGCATGTGAGCTTCGTGGCGGCCGACGCCGCGGACGCCGACGGCAACCTCTATACCGGCCCCAACACCGAGGACACGCCCGCGATCGTGGAGGCCACGGCCTTCAAGTCCGGCGTGCTGATCGCGCAGGTGAACCGGCTCGTCGACAAGGTTCCGCGCGTCGACGTGCCGGGCGACTGGGTGAGTTTCGTCGTCGAGGCCCCGAAGCCCCATTACATCGAGCCGATCTTCACCCGCGACCCCGCCGTCATCACCGAGGTGCAGGTGCTGATGGCCATGATGGTCATCCGCGGGATCTACGAGAAATACGGCGTCACCCGGCTCAACCACGGCATCGGCTTCGACACCGCGGCGATCGAGCTGATCCTGCCGACCTACGCGCAGGATCTCGGCCTCAAGGGCAAGATCTGCCAGTACATGTCGGTCAATCCGTGCCCGACGCTGATCCCGGCGATCGAGAGCGGCTTCGTGGAGTCGATCCACTGCGCGGGCTCGGAACTCGGCATGGAGGCCTATACGGCGGCGCGCTCCGACGTGTTCTTCACCGGCCGCGACGGCACGATGCGCTCGAACCGCATCTTCTGTCAGCTCGCCGGCCACTATTCCGATCTCTTCATCGGATCGACGCTGCAGATCGACCTCGAGGGCAACTCCTCCACCGCGACGCTCTCGCGCATCACCGGTTTCGGCGGCGCGCCGAATTTCGGCTCGGAATCGCGCGCCCGCCGCCACGGCAGCGAGGCGTGGCTCAAGGCCGGCCGAGAGCAGCGGCTTTCCGGCGAGATGCCTCGCGGGCGAAAGCTCGTGGTCCAGATCGTCGAGACTTTCGGCGACGGCATGTCGCCCACCTTCGTGGAGCGGCTCGACGCCTGGGAGCTGCAGAAGACCTTCGACATGCCGCTGCCGCCCGTGATGGTCTATGGCGACGACCTGACCCATCTCGTGACCGAGGAAGGCATCGCCAATCTCCTGCTCTGCGACACGATGGAGGAGCGCGAGCAGGCGATCCGCGGCGTCGCGGGCTATACGCCGGTCGGGATGAAGCGCGACCGCGAGATGGTGGCGCGGCTGCGCGAAAAGGGCGCGGTGCAATACGCCGATGACCTCGGCGTCGACAAGCGCTTCGCGACCCGCGACCTGCTCGCCGCCCGCTCGATCAAGGATCTCGTGGCCTGGTCCGGCGGCCTCTACGACCCGCCCTCCCGTTTCCGGAACTGGTAAGCCCGATGGAGCATCTCGAATTCGACTATGACGGAACCGGTGAGAAGCCTGCCCGCGCCTTAGCGCTGGCGGGCGTCGTCGGCTCCGGCAATCTCGAGGTCCTGATCGAAGCCGCCGACCTCGGCGGACGCTGCGCCGCGGTCGTGGACACCTCGGTGCGGGGCTTCGGCGAGACATGGCGGCAGGTTCTGGCCGACTTCTTCGCCCGCCACGGCCTGTCTGACGTGCGCGTGTCGATCAATGACGGCGGCGCGACGCCTGCGGTGGTGAGCCTCCGCCTCGACCAGGCCGCGGCCGAGATCAAGGATGCTCAGGCATGAGGGTCGCGCGCCACAGCTTCTACGAGGCGACCGCGCGCAAGCGGATCGACGGATTGCTCGACGCCGGCTCGTTCCGCGAGTTCTGCGGACCGGCGGCCCGCATCGTCTCGCCCCATCTGCCGGCTCTCGGCATGCCGGTCGCCTTCGACGACGGCGTGGTGGTGGGCGAGGGGACGATCGACGGCCGCCCCGTGCTGGTCGCCGCGCAGGAAGGCGGCTTCATGGGCGGCGCTGTGGGCGAGGTCCACGGCGCGAAGATCACCGGTCTCCTGGAGCGCGCGCTCGACGTGAAGCCGGACGCGGCGATCCTTCTGCTCGACACCGGCGGCGTGCGTCTGCATGAGGCGAACGCCGGGCTCGTGGCCATGGGCGAAATCCAGAGGGCGGCGCTCTCGGCCCGGCACGCCGGCGTGCCCGTGATCGTCGCGATCGGCGGCAAGAACGGCTGCTACGGCGGCATGTCGATCGTCGCGCGCTCCTGCGACTGGATCGTGGCGAGCGAGGAGGGGCGGCTCTCGATTTCGGGGCCCGAGGTGATCGAGACCGTCGAGGGCATCGAGGAGTTCGACGCGCAGGACCGCGCGCTCGTCTGGCGCACGATGGGGGCCAAGCACCGGAGGCTGATCGGCGAGATCGACGCGCTG
Organism: Chenggangzhangella methanolivorans; assembly: GCF_042648545.1. Lineage (NCBI taxonomy): Bacteria > Pseudomonadati > Pseudomonadota > Alphaproteobacteria > Hyphomicrobiales > Methylopilaceae > Chenggangzhangella > Chenggangzhangella methanolivorans. Next base: position 19,048 of record NZ_JBHRXS010000010.1, on the reverse strand, counting down.
GTGGCCGACGACGTCGAAGCGTTCCGGACCGCGATCCTCGGCTTCGTCGGCCGGCCGCGCCCGCTCGATCTCGACGCGCTCGAGGCCGAGCACGAGATGCTCTCGCGCCGGCTCGAGCGCTTCTGGGACTGCGCCGACGGCCGCGACGTCTGGGCGCGGCTCGGGGTCAACGATCCGGCCTCGGTGCCGGCTCTCGACGCCGCGGGCTTCAACGGGCTGGTGGACGCGCTTTCCGGAGGACGGCCATGAGCGGTGCCATCGAGCGGGTTCTCGCGGACCTTTTCGGCGATGGCCACGGCGTCGTCCGCGACGGCGGAACGCTGACGGGCGTCGCCCGCTTCGACGGCCGGACCGTTACCGTGGTGGGCACCGCCGATCGCGCCGTCATCGGGGCCGACGTCGCGCTGAAGCTCGCCCGCGCGGTGCTCGACGCCATGCGCGACGAGCCGGGCCGCCCGATCCTCGTGATCGTGGACAACGCCGGCCATCGCCTGAGCCGCCGCGACGAGCTGATGGCCAACAATGGCTGCATCGCCCATCTCACCCGCTGCCTCGACGCCGCGCGCCGCCGCGGCCATCGCGTGATCGGGCTGGTGCACGATCTTGCGGTCTCCGGCGGCTTCATGGCCACGGGGCTGTCGACCGACCTGTGCTTCGCGCTGCCGGGCTCGGAAGTGCGCGTCATGGCCCCGGCCGCGATGGCGCGCGTCACCAAGATCCCGCTGGAGCGCCTGGAAGAGCTCTCCGCCGCCAATCCGGTGCTCGGGCCGGGCGTCGAGAACTTCATCCGGGTCGGCGGCCTCGAAGGCGTCTGGGACGGCGACCTCAAGGCGCGGTTCCGCGAGGCGCTTTCGCGCCCGCTCGACGGGGCCGACATGCGGCGATCGCTTGGCGAGAGCCGCGGCGGGCGAACGGTGGCGGCGCGCATCGCGGCGAAGGTCAGGGCGGGAGCCTCCTCGTGACGGCGCTCGCGCTTTGCGGGCGAACCCTCGCGCCTGCAAAGGCCCGGCGGATCGATGATCTGGCGACAGCCGCGCTGGAGCAGGAATTGGCCTGCTATCCGAAGCCCGGCCTCGTCAGTCTCGTCGACACCGGCGCGCATGACGACATGGACGCCTCGACGTTTCGCGCAAGCATCGCGGCGCTGAGAGGCTATTTCGGCGAGATGGCCGAAGCGGGAGCCGCGGACGCCGATTTCGCCGTTCTGAACGTCGCCGGCCGGCGCGCCGAGGCGCGCATGTTCGCCGAGACCCGAGGCGTCAACACCCATCGCGGCGCTGTGTTTTCGCTCGGCCTCATCGCGGCGGCGGCGGGACGGGCGCGATGCTCGAATGCGGAGACGATCTGCCGGACCGTCGCGATGCGCTGGGGGCCGGACATATTGGCGGCGGGCGCCGCCGCGCGCGAGCCCAGCCACGGCGCGATCGTGCGCGCGCGCCACAAGGCGCCCGGCGCGCGGGAGGAGGCCGCAGCCGGCTTTCCGACCGTCACAGGCTGCGCGCTGCCGGCGTTCAGGGCCGCCCGCGCCGCCGGCGCCTCGCTGAACGACGCCATGATCGACGCCGTCTTCGCCATCATCGCGACGCTCGAGGACAACAACCTGCTCTATCGCGGCGGCGCGGAGGCGCTCGGCCGCGCCCAGCGCCTCGCGCTCGACTTTCTCGCGCGAGGCGGGATCGCGGCGCCGGGAGGACGCGATCGCGCGATCGGGATCCACCGGATCTTTGTGGCTGAACGCATGAGCCCGGGCGGCGCGGCCGATCTCCTCGCCGCGACGATGTTCCTCGCGGCGCTGGAGAGCGGCCCGGAGCCAGGCGCTTGCCGCTAGCGATCCTCTGCTCGGGACAGGGCGGCCAGCACGCGGACATGTTCGCGTCCGTGGCGACGGAAGCGGCGGCCGAGCCGGCGCTGCGCAAGCTTTCGGAACTGACGGGTTTCGCCGTCGCCCAGGGCCCGCTCACGGCCGGGGCCGACGCGCTCGCGGAGAACCGGACGGCCCAGCTTCTCGTCGTGGGCCACGCATTGGCGGCGCACGCCGTGCTGGCGGCGCAGGGCGTCGAAGCCGTCGTCTTCGCCGGGTACAGCGCCGGCGAGATCGCCGCACATGGCTGCTCGGGGGCGCTCGACGCGATCGCGACGCTCGATCTCGTGGCCGAGCGCGGCCGGGCGATGGACGCCGCCTGCGCGGGCGCGCCCCAGGGCATGCTGGCGACGATCGGCCTTAGGCTCGCCGAGGCCGAGACGCTGGCGGCGGCCGCCGGCGTCGCCGTGGCGATCGTCAACGGCCCCGACCATGTCGTGGTCGGCGGGCCGCTCGACGCGCTCGACCTCTACGAGGCCGAGGCCGCGCGGCGCGCGCGCCATGTCCGGCGGCTTGGCGTCCGGGTCGCGTCGCACACACGCTGGCTCGCAGCCGCCGCCCCGCGCTTCGCCGCGGCGATCGCGGCCTCGCCATGGCGCGCGCCGGCGGCGCCGACGCTTTCGGGCCTCGACGGTCGCGTCGTCCGCGACAAGGCCGCGGCCGCCGATCTGCTTTCCCGCCAGCTTCACGAGCGGCTCGACTGGATGCGATGCCTCGAATCCGTGTTCGAGTACGGCGCCACCGCCGTGCTCGAGATCGGCCCCGGCCGGGCGCTCACGCGGATGATCGAAGAAAGCTTCCCCCGCGTCGCGGCCCGCGCCTTCGAGGATTTCCGCACGCCTGCGGGCGCGGCGGCATGGGCCGTTCGGCAGCGCTGACTGAACCGACCGACTATCGCACGCCAGTCTCGGCCCGTCGCGCCGGGCGCTCCCGCCGGGGCGACGGATGTGGCGCTGCTCTCGCGGGGCGAGCGAGGTCTCGAAAACGCTCTGACCTCGTCGTCGGCGACCGTCGGCATGAGCATGTCGCGAGACGGGACCGCTTCCGCTCCAGCAGCTTGTCGAGCGTCGCGTCGGACGAGCCGTCGCGGAACGTCGGATCGCCCGCGATCGGGACATGGGCAGAGAACGGCTTGTTCTGACAGACGCGATCGACGCGACACGCCATTGGGCCCCGCATCGGAGGCGCTACCTGGACTCAGAGTGGTCCAGATAAGCCAACGATTTGAGCGTGGCGGTGGCGGAGAGGGTGTCCCCCTAAACCAGCTCTACCGGGCTCCTTGGGGCTGCACAAATCTGCTGGAAAATGAACGGTTTCCGGCGTATATTCTCATCATCAACTCCACTGAGCTCCGCCGAAATCGTCAGCCATTGTTTGGGCCGGCGTTGGGGCCGAGCTGTGCCTGAGGCATGCGATGATGCGGAAACTGAACAAGCTTAACGCGCAAAGGGTGAAGTCGCTCCTCAGCTGTAGCGATAGCAGCGATACACCTCGTCCACGTCGGTATGGCGACGGCGGATATCTCTACCTATCGATTTCGGCAGACCGCTCGCGACGGCGATGGGTTTTCCTCTACCGCTGGAAGCCCGCTGGAATAAGCGGCACTGGGAAATTGAAGGAACTGGGGCTTGGAAGCGCGACCACAATCGATTTGAAGCGCGCGCGGGAGAAGGCGGCGGAACTGCGGGGCTACCTAGATCGCGGGCTCGATCCCAAAGAGGCGCGAAAGCCCGCGGCAAAAATGCCGACGTTTGGCGAGGTCGCCGACACGTTCATCGAGTCGAAAACGCCCTCGTGGCGCAATCCGAAAAGCGCTGCGCAGTGGCAAATGACGCTGAGCGTCTATTGCGGCGCAATTCGCGATATCCCCGTGGACCAAATTACCGTCGAGCACGTGCTATCCGTGCTTCAGCCAATTTGGCTTAAAAAACCCGAAACGGCTCAACGCTTAAGAGGGCGAATTGAAAACGTTTTGGACTCCGCGCATCAGCGAAAATTTCGTAGCAGCGAAAATCCGGCTCGATATCGAGAGAGCCTGAAACACCTTCTCCCAATTCCCAAAAAACTCACGCGCGGAAATCACAAGGCTCTGGCAAAAGACGAAATACCGAGCTTTTACGCCCGGCTCGAAATGCTCGATTCAGTCAGCGCAATTTGTCTCAAGTATCTCATTTTGACCGCTGCTCGGAGCGGTGAGGCAATAGGCGCAAAATGGGATGAGATCGATCTTGGCGCGAAAACATGGACAGTGCCCGCGGCGCGGATGAAAGCCGGCCGCGAGCACTCAGTCCCGCTATCCGAGCAGGCCTGCGCGATTCTCCGAAAAATGGAGAAGCTTCGGAAAAGCGAGTTTGTGTTTCCCGGCGATAAGCCAGAGCGGCCACTGTCAGGAATGTCGCTAACGATGGTTATGCGTAGGCTGAAGGTCGATGCGACCGTTCATGGTTTCCGTAGCTCGTTTCGAGATTGGGCGGCCGAAAACGGCGTAGATTTCCATATGGCCGAGACAGCGCTCGCTCACACCGTCCGCAACTCGACGACCGCCGCCTATCTTCGAACTCAGCTTATCAACGAACGCCGTCCCATGATGAAGGCGTGGGCTGAATACTGCGCTCCTCTAGAGGCCCTCGCGCAGAGATCGAAAAAGCGACGTCTATCGTTGAACGCTGCCGCATAGTTAGACGAGCGGCTGGCCGCCCTCTTCAGATGTAACCGGTTCAGATGCGGGCCGCTCCTTTGTGGGGCGGCCCTTTTTGGCTTTTGCTTTGGCGGGAAAACCCAGCTCGATGAAACGAAGGACGCTATCAGCAGTGTATTTTGCCCTACGTCCAAAATAGATGCGATCCAGTATGCCGTCTTTGGCTAACTGAAATAGATACGACTTACTGAGCCCCGTTATCTCGACCAACTCTTTCATATCGTAAAGGCGTCTGCTTCGATCTGACATTGCTTTTTCTCCATAGAGAAAGCGCCATGCTTCCTACGAAGCGCCTTTACCCAATCCCAGAATTTGGTCTCGATCTCTCCTATACGTGAGAAGGATGGTCTATGGCATCACTGCAGAAGTGTTCGAAGCGAATACAGGTACGAGTCAATAAATCGGCGTTTATCGACTGCCTTCTGGCAACTGCAGAGGCGGCCGTCGTTTCTCCCACTCTGAATGCTGATAGCTTCGCACATCTAAGCGCATATCTCTCGAGAAGCCCAATTAGATTAAATGGCACACATGCGGTGCCACCATCGTTAACTTTTTCCGAAACGGGACTGGAAGTTGGGGGACTGCTGTGGGGAAATAGATCACGCAACGGCAAAACGGAGATAATTGAAGTTCAAAGAATGACACCAATTTCGGCTGTCAACCGCGGCGATGGTTTTATCGAATGGACGCCTACCTCTGTTGACCTCATGCGCCGGCTGGCCAAATCCGCGTCAGCTCCATGGTCCCTTATTGGCGATTTTCATTCCCATCCCTTGTTGGAAGTTCCAAAGAGCGAAATCGTCCGACGTCGCTTATTTGGGCCAAGCCGTCAGGATCGCGTCCACAAAATGGAGCCGTACAAACGTGGGTTGAGTCTAATAATGTCAATCTCGCTTAGGAGTCATCGCGAGAGAAAGGTTGCTACAACTCGCGGGATTTCTAATACGTTCGTTGAGATAGATGACTTCCAAATTTGGATGACTGCGTTCTTTTCAGCTTCAATAAAGCGCGCGCCAACTCCAAAGATAATGATCGAATAGACAATCAATCTCATATACAATTATCATCCGCTCTTACTCACTTTTTGAGAAAAGTGGTAAACTGAGAGGTTGCTGCTCAATGCCGCGACGACATCAACCGAGGTCCATTCCGGTCGACAACTAATTTCCGTCGAAGCTGCGCTTCCCTTCGATCATGGAAATCCAGTCAGAGGAACTTCACGGGCAAGCGTGCCCACTAAGATGCCTGAAGTACGACTATTGCATAGAGCCGACGATGAAACAGTTCGACACGCGCTATGACACACACACTCTTCCAGCTAATTTAGTAAAGGATGTGCAGATACGACATTAGGAGTCGGTACTTTGCACAGCGACATTATAATGCATTGGTCGAAATGGATTGAAGAACTTATTAGCCGCCCCGGCTGGGAGGCATATTTTGTAACTTTTCTATTTAAACCGATATCTGGGTCCGAGGAAATTGTTCTAGAATGCATGACGGCAGATGTCAGTTCGTTCTATGGCCACCTTTTGACAAGGTCAGTCAGATACCCTCGCGCACTTAGCTCAATTCCATTTCGACCTATTCTGCTCGGTGGCCCAGACTGGCCCGTGGCGAAATGCACAAAAACTGACATCCGAGGCTGGGAGGTTAATGACGGCGTACATATGCACGCCATATGCACGCTTTCAAAACGAAGTCGAAATAAAGGTGATCTGCTTACTTCTCTCGCAACGCGCGAGCGAGATTTTTTCTACGGCACCCGATTTTTGCGGAACGTCCATGTAGTCAAAATAAACCGCACACCGGAGCGGGTTGGCCCATACATCCTTAAATGCGCCAAGCGATTGATGCGGGGGACCGACAGCCTATGGATATATCCGCCGAGCTTGTCAGAGCCAACTCGAGGTGAATATCTCGGGAATGTCCAACTAATGAGATAAGGCGAACGTGGACCGTCAGCCGCGCAACCCCTTCGGCGAGTGACCTATCGTCGGATGTCAAACTTAGTAGCGGAAACGTCACCAACTTCGCCGCGAAATAACGTAGCTTTCCCGACGATTCGGAAGCACGCACCGGCTAGGACCGCCGCTGCGAAGGCGTTCGTCGTGATTGACCCCTTAACTAGTTCATCGTTAACGAACTGAAAATACAAACAAATCTACTATTGAACAATGGGTCATTTGCAGCCAAACGATTTTGCTCGTCTGAAGCCCTCTAGCGGGCATTTCGATCGGTGGACTGGCCGACGCCCGTTAGCCACCTTGGGCACGAATGCGGGCTCAGCACAGCTCCCTTTTCAGGGATGGCGAAAATTTAAGGAGGCGTTCGCGCCTGAGTTAATCGCTATGGCTGTTGCGGAACATCCAGCCAAGGTGCACCGCATTTTTGATCCGTTTGGCGGATCGGGAACAACGGCGCTAGCGGCTCAGTTTTTGTGGCTCGATGCCTCAACGATCGAGATCAATCCTTACCTCGCTGATTTGATCGAGGCAAAACTCAATGCGCCTGAGCCGGTTGAAATTGCCGGCGAGTTAGCGCGCTTGCTAAACACCGCTGACCGCCAGCGGAGTGATTTGGCCGTTTTCTTCCAAGGCGCGCCCAAAACGCTTATTGAACCCGGCGACAAGGGCCGCTGGATTCTCGGAAGAGAAATGGCACAGGAGGCCGCATCACTGTTGGACGCGCTGCCGGTCATCATTGACGATCGCATGCAGCGTCTTTTCCGTGTGCTTCTGGGAGCAGTGATCGTTGACAACTCGAACGCAGTAATTAGCGGCAAGGGGCGACGCTATCGAAAAGGGTGCGAAACTCGTTCGGGTACCGCCGCCCAACTCCGGATTTCGTTTATTGAAGCGGTTGCAAAAGCAGCCAAAGACATTGCGATGTATTCCGGGCAACGCTCCTCGCAGTACGATCTCTATCGGGGGGATGCTCGAGAACTTGTTAAGCGCATCGACGGTTTTGATGTTGCAATATACTCTCCACCTTACCCAAACTCTTTCGATTATACAGACGTATATAACATCGAATTATGGATGCTAGGTTATTTAACAAATTCAGACGAAAATCGCGCTCTCCGATCTGCAACACTTTCGTCTCACGTTCAGCTCAGTCGCTTGTATAAACCTGCGCCACGTGGATCAAGCAGCCTCGATTTAACGTTGGAGCGACTCGAAAAAGTTGCGCCGACGTTGTGGAATAAAAATATTCCTGCAATGATCGGTAGTTATTTTGCAGAAATGATCGGAATTGTAAGCGATATTGCGCGCAATGGAAGCTCTAGTGGACGGCAATGGCTTATTGTTGGCGATAGCCGATACGCCGGCATCGATGTACCTGTCGGAGAAATCCTTCTCGAACTATCTCGTTCGGTTGGGCTTACCAAATTGAGAAGTGATCCTTTCCGCTCTATGCGAGCCGCACCTCAACAAGGTGGGAGACCCGAGCTTCGAGAAACGCTTATCGTGCTTAGCAACTAAGCAGCACAACTGTCTCTATAATCATCCGCAGTGCCATACAGCGCTTCCAGATGTAAATTTAATTCGTCAGCCACAGCCGCGGCCGAATGCGGCGAATAGAGATCGTTTCCTCGTGCATCGATTTTGCGCATATCGTAGGTGACCAGCCACCCCTCTGTAGCCTCGAGTTCTTTACGATATTCGCGAATTTGCTTGTACCCCCGGGCTATATGTTTAACTAAAGCTGCGGCGGGCGTAGGCCGCCCTGTTGAAGAGAACGAACGGACCACTTTCAGTTCAACCGCTGCGCTGGTTTTCCATAGCCCAGCAGCCATTCTTTTCCGAATAACTATATCAACACGGCCACTTCGTAATGTGTGCTCCATCTCTATTTTATGATTGTCAATGAGTCGAGAGCTCAAGAAGAGCCACAACAGCTCCTGGATATTTTTTTCGGCCGCTTTCACAGGAATGTAGTTTGTCCCGTCAAGCCAAGTCCTTATCTGAGACTCTTGACAATTAGGAGTGACAACAAACTTTTCTGCAAACCGTTCTAATAAATTCAATACAGGGGTGGACTCTAAGTCTTCCTCTCCCACCTCAAGCCGAACAACCGATTCTTCAGCCTCAACTCCCGTTGGGTAGAAAGAGATTGTCCGCTTTGAAAACTCAATCGCTATGGCGGGTTGATTGCCCAGCCCGAGCGACTCGATTTCGTCCATGGCGTCGCCAAGCGTAGTGCCCGAAAACGCTCGCCTTCCGGCAGAATGAAGAGTCGAAGGCACCAACCAAAGGTGGCCCGCTAACTGAGGTCCTTTCTCGACATTTGCAACGCGATCAGCGCTCAACCTCTTGCGATCCTCCCTCAACTCGGAGGTTAGGACAAACACGGCAAAGTCACCATTCGCAACCTCAATAGAAATCGAGTTTTCTGTTGAAAGGCGATTGCGTGTGACGCGTACAACGCGCGTGTAAAACTGATCAACTGGGTCGATCGAAGAGTCCGGCTGTTCCCCATAACTTTCAAGCGCCACACGACGCATTTCTTCTATTGAAGAATTTCCTAAATCAAGCGAATTTGCCGACTTCATGAACGCAACACCGATGCTCGCTTCTCAAGCAAATGGATATAAAACTGAAGCTTTTCACCTCGGCTAGGTATCATTGATGTAGGAAGCGCCCGATCGAAGGCGTTAGCTACATTCAGCGAGTAATTGGCGTTCCGGTACTCCGCAAAATCGATTACGTCTCCACGGCCCGTGCGATTATCTGTCCATGTCACGTCAGACATCACTATGTGCGGTAGCTCATCGGCAAATGGAGAAACCGAAAAAGCTAGCGCCTTCAAAAAGTCTCTAACCGCTTTTTCGTCGGAGAAGACGTCCAACTTATCTAATAGCGGACGAGCAGCTTTATAATTGAGCCCGATCTCACCCTCAGCCACCCATTCCGAGTTAATGCACTTGGCCTCGAGCTTCGTTAGATCGACGAGCCCATTAAATATTAGAGTATCTAAGGCCTGCCGCACCTCAGGATAATATGGATATCCTTTCTTTAGTATCTTCCCGTCAAGTGGATCAACATCCCATAGCGGTGCAAGTAAATTGCCCAGATAGGCAAACCCATGGACAGTCCTAAATCCAACTGGCGCGAACCCGGCATGCTCGATGCCGTCGAGCATTTGGAGAACGCGCAATTGAACGCGCTCCGGAGATCGATCTATAGATTTCCGATTTGATCCTCTAGCGGTGCGCATCGGTTCCATCGACTTCTTGGTCCTGACCGTCAATAATCTTTTTGATAAAAGACTGATAGCGATCAGCATCCATAGTAACTGCAGCTGTTGGCGCAGCGTATTGTACTAGGTTCATAATCCGCTCTTTGCGAGCGTTACCTTTAGGAACACCTGCGAGAAGTGAATTTAAAAGATTATCATTTACAAGATTGGAAGTTACGACTACGCGATTTGCACTTCCGTTTTCAGGGGCAAACAATCGGAATTGTTCTCCCGCGCGTTCGGCAAATAAGAAATCAAGGCCAGCTTCCGGTGTATCGACGATAAGACAAGCTCCGGCGCTTTCAGATAGTATATTTAACACCGACATTCGGAATGCGATGTCAATATACTCTCTTTGAGAGAGTGAAACAGCTTCAGGAGCGCTGCGCAAAGTTTCACCAGCGACGGCTCCGCCAGACAGCGCAACTTGAAAAGATGGAAAGCGAAACCGAGCACCTTCTTGACCAATGCGTTCGTCCTGCCCAATGTAAGTGAGGTGGCAAGTTTCGCGCATGAATGCATTTGAGAATTTTGCAAAAAGATTAGCGATAGCGTCTTGTTGATCTCGAACTGTCTCTTCTAGGGTCTCAACCAAAGAACGAAGGTCCTGTTCGGCAAAACGCTGCTTATCCAACGCTTCATTCATAAGCTCACTGAGGGTCTCTACCGCAATGCGTCGACGTGTGACGTCGTCAGATTCAAGTGCCAAATTTCTGCGAAGCGCAAGTTGTTTCGATAAAATAGAATTGAGCTCACGCTCTGCAAGTTGCAGTTCTCTGATATTCGCTTGAATGTCTAACTCAATTTCTGACAGACGATTTGCGCTTGCTTCTGCCTGTTCGGCAGCGACTTTGTAATTTTTCGTAATGATATCGATTCGAGAACGATCGATATGCTCAATATTATTTGTCGCTGTAGGTGACGGGATCGGCTGTTCACAGTATGGACAAGAATTGTGAGTTATAGCGTTCTGAATTTTTTCAGCGAGCTGCGGCGCGTCTTGGCCACAGCATGCGCATTTCGTTTGTTCAACAATCCGTCCAAGCGCCAATTTCGCGACTGGCGGAATGTCCGCGAATAGTTGAGTAATTAGACGAAGTTTGGCTCCGTCGAGTTCGTTCAAAAGCTGATCGCGTTCATGTTCGGCTCGCATCCTGGAGCGACGCTCTTGAAGCTGTTCGTCTTCACAGGCTTCCAGCATTCGGCGTAGCTCGTCGCGGCGGTCAGATGTCGCTAAAGTTGTTTGTTCTGAAACATATAAAGCAGCCTGATTTTCATCGCGCGACTGCAGTGTGCGAACGGCTTCATCGAGAGCATGGCGTGCCTTATTAACTTGGACTCGCGTATTTCGCGCAGAACTGTCCGCCTCGACGATAATCCTCTGCAGCGACAACGTACGTTGCGCTTCGGCCGGCGTGGTCGATAGTGTGGCGCGAAATATCTGACGCTGAGCGCTTTCGTCCCAAACTAGAGAGCGCCTGTCTTCGAAAACAAAAACAAGGAATCTCAAAACTATAAGCACATCGAAAAAGCTTCCTGTGCTCATAAGTTCGGCGATCGTGGGTTGATAGATGTCCCGATCGTCATTGCCAATCGGCAACTGCTTGTCATCGACACAAAACGATACGAGTGCGAGATCGTCCAATCTACGAGTTATAACAAGTTTGTGAGAACCTAAGCGTAGTGATAACTCCGCCTTAGCCGATCGCGCTTGATCAGACACGCGCCTCGCGAATAGGCGGCGGTCTGCGATCATAACGGGCGCCACGTCGGGCTGCCCTAATTCCCCCTCGAGAGCTCGTCGATTTAAATCCCAAGGGCCCGTCAGCATGCGAAAAATGAGGGCGACCAATGTCGACTTTCCGAGACCATTCACGCCAATTAGCGCGTTCGGACCATCGCGAAAATTCCAGACAAAAGCGTCGGCCTCGTTCGGCCGATACAATGCGTAATCGGTGACCCTTAATGTCTGAAAGATTGGAAAGCTTACGGTTTGAGGCATTGGTACGCGGCGGCCCTTCGCAAAAGCCCATGAGGTACCGAAGGCTTAAGCCCTCGGTTGGCGGTCGTCTACCTGATCGCCGTTAAGCCAAAAGGCACAGCCCCCGTAACCAAGGCGACACAGAGCGCCCGCATGGGAGAGACCTCTTCGAGCAACGTTGGGGCCTCTGATTGGGCCGCCATCGCGCCGACAAAAAAAGATAAGATAAATCAATGCCTTAGAAGCGGCATTGGCGGAGAGGGTGGGATTCGAACCCACGGTACGGTTGCCCGCACAACGGTTTTCGAGACCGTCCCAATCGACCACTCTGGCACCTCTCCGCAAAGAAGATGAGGTCGTTTGGAAGGCGCTTCCCTTACACCGGGAGCGACGCGCCGCACAAGCGGTAAACGGGATCGGGCCCGACCGTTTTCGCAGATGCGGCCGAAGCGGCCCGGGCTCGCGCCATCGCGCCTTGACGCGCCGGGCCCGCGCCCGGACATAGACGCCGCGAAACCGCGCGCCGCCTTGCCCCGAATCCCCCGCGAACGTCTCCGAGAGCCGCCGATGTCCGTCCTCGCCCGCATCGTCGGCCATCCGCTGACCGAGCGCGTCATCCTGGTCCTGGTGGTCGTCAACGCCATCACGCTCGGGCTCGAGACCAGCCCCTCGATCATGGCGCGGTACGGCGGCCCGCTGCATCTGCTCGACCAGGCGATTCTCGCGGTGTTCGTCGTCGAGATCGTCGCGCGGCTCGCGGTGCGCCGGCTCTCGTTCTTCCGCGATCCCTGGTCGGTGTTCGACTTCGCGATCGTGGCGATCTCGCTGCTGCCGGCGACCGGCCCCCTGCAGGTGCTGCGCGCGCTGCGGGTGCTGCGCGTGTTCCGCCTCATCACGCTCGCGCCTTCGCTCAAGCGCGTCGTCGGCGCGCTCGTCGGCGCGCTGCCGGGCATGGGCTCGATCGTCGTGCTCTTGATGCTCGTGCTCTACGTCTTCGCCGTGATGGCGACCCATCTCTACGGCGCGGACATGCCGGAAAAGTTCGGCACGCTCGGCATCTCGCTGTTCACGCTGTTCCAGCTCGTCACGCTCGACGGCTGGTCGGGCGAGATCGTGAAGCCCGCGATGGAGACCCATCCTTACGCGTGGATCTTCTTTATCACCTTCATCCTCGTGAGCTCGTTCACGGTGTTCAACCTGTTCATCGGCGTGGTGGTGAACGCCATGCAGGCCGAGCACGACCTCGAGATCGCCGAGCGCACGGGACGCCCGCCGGTCTCGATGGACGATCTCATGCAGGAGCTGAAGCAGCTCCGCGCCGAAGTGGCGGAGCTGAAAGGCCGCGGCGGGGCCTGAAGGCTCACTCGGCCGGCAGCGGCGCAGGGGCCGCCCGCGCGACGCCATAGAAGGCGGCCGCGCAGGCGAGGATGACGGCCGCGATCGCGGCGGCGGCGGCGAGCGTCGCCGGAAAGCCGCCGATCCCGTGGGTCCAGGCGATGAAGGGCGCGGCGAAGCCGCTCGCGGTGAAGCCCAGGAAATAGCGCACGCTGTAGGCCTTGGCGCGCACATGGGCGGGCACGTAGCGCGCCACCATGGCGTCGTTCACGACCACCTGCCCGTAGATGCCCGCCATCGCCATCGCGAGGCCTGCCACGAGCGGGACGCCGACGCTCAGCGCCGCGATCGCGAGCCCGCAGGCCTGCACGCTCGCAAGCCCGAGGAAGATCAGGGGGAGGGGCTTGGTATCGAGCAGGCGGCCGACGGTGAGCTGCGTCAGCGCGCCGAACACGAACACGGCGGTGGCGAGGGAGCCGAGCAGCGCGAGCGGCAGGTCGAAGCCGAGCCGTTCGTCCAGCGCCTTCGGCAGCGAGATGGTGGTGACGTTGAACGTCATGCCGCCGGCGATGATGATGGCGGCGAAAAGCGCGAGCAGAAGCGCGGGACGGCCGGCGCCCGGCGCGGTCTGCGGGGCGCGGGCCGCAGAGCGGTCCTCGCCGTCATGCGGCACCATCGCGAGGAAGGCGACGCCCGCCGCGAGGCAGACGAGGCCGGGCGCCGCGAACGCCGCCCGCCAGCCGAGCCACGCGGCGATGAGCGCCGTGACGCCCGAGGCGAGGCCCGCGCCGAGATTGCCCCAGACGCCGTTGCGGCCGAGGTCGCGGCCGAGCTGGTCGGTGTGGCTGACGAGCATGGCCGAGCCGATCGGGTGGTAGATCGCGGAAAACACGCCGAGCACGAACAGCAGCGCGCCGAAGGCGAGCGCCGTGGTCGCGAAAGAGAGCGCGATCAGCGAGGCGCCGCAGCCGAGGAAGAACGTCGCCAGCAGGTTGCGACGGCCGAACTTCTCGGAAAGCCAGCCCATCGGCAGCGAGAACAGGCCGAAGGCGAGGAAGGCGCCGGTCGAAAGCCCGATCAGCGCGCCGTAGTCGAGGCCGAGATCAGGGCCGATCGCGATGACGGCGGTCGGATAGATTAGCAGCACGAAATGGTCGGCGGCGTGCGCCACGTTGACGAAGCGGATGGTGCGGCGCGACAGGTCGTTCGGGGCCATCGGGCGTCCTCGCGAAGTTTCGCTCCTCCATAGCCTTGACCCGCGCGCGGCGTCAGGCCGAAATCGGCGCCGATCGGGCCAAAGCGAGGTCGCGCCGATGCGCTCCGTCACCGCCGCCGACTACCAGGACGTGCCGCGGCCCGTCGCCGTGATGGACAAGGCGTTCGCGCAGGGATCGCGCACCGGCGCGCACAGCCACAAGCGCGCGCAGCTGCTGTACGCCGCCTCCGGGCTGATGACGGCGGCCGCGGCGCACGGCGCCTGGGTGGTGCCGGAAGGACATGCGCTGCTCATTCCGCCGGGCGTCGAGCATGAGGTGGCGATGCATGGGCCGGTCGCAATGCGCAGCGCGTATCTTGCGGCCGACGTCGTTCCCGAATGGCCGGCGCGGTGCCGGGTGCTCAAGGTCTCGGCGCTGCTGGAGGCGAGCCTCGCGGCGCTCGCCGAGGAGCCGGTGGTCTATGACGAGGGCGCTCGCGGCGGGCATCTCGCCGCGCTTATCCTCGACGAGATCGCGCGCGCGCCCGAGACGTCCTATGTCGCGCCGATGCCGGCCGACGCGCGGCTCCGCCGGCTTTGCGAGGCGCTGGTGGACGACCCCGCCGCGGCCGCCGGCCTCGACGACTGGGCGGTCGAGATCGGCATGAGCCGCCGCACGCTGACGCGGCGCTTCCGGGAGGAGACCGGGCTCAGCTTCGGCGACTGGCGGGCGCGGCTTCGACTCTTCGCCGCGATGGCGCGGCAGGCGCGCGGCGAGGAGGCGCGGGAGGTGGCGGCGGGCGTCGGCTACGCCGACCCGCGCGCCCTGCAGGCGATGATGCGCCGGCTCTCGCGCCAGACCGCCGGCTGACCGGGGCCGCCGGCCGGCTGACCAAAACGCGCATTGACGGGCGCCGTCGGCTCGGGAATTGTCCCGGCCTCGGGGCTCCTCGCGACCGCCCCGTCAGGCTAAGGCCCAAAGCCGGCCCAAGGATCGCGTCCAGAGTCCTCTCAAGGGGATGGACGCCTATGCCTGCGACCGCCGCCGCTTCGCCCCCGCCGTCATCCGCCGATCCGGGCGACGCGCTTCCGCCGCCCGCCGTCCCCTCGCTGCGCGAGGCTCTGGGCGTCTGGGCGCGCATCGGCTGCCTGAGCTTCGGCGGTCCTGCGGGCCAGATCGCGCTCATGCACAAGGAGCTCGTCGAGGAGCGCCGCTGGATCGGCGAGGAGCGGTTCCTGCACGCGCTCAACTACTGCATGCTGCTGCCGGGGCCCGAGGCGCAGCAGCTCGCCACCTATGTCGGCTGGCTGATGCACCGCACGCTCGGCGGCCTGATCGCCGGCCTGCTGTTCGTGCTTCCGGGCGCGCTCGTGATGTTCGGGCTGAGCGTCCTCTATGTGCTGTGGCGCGACGCGCCCGTCGTCGACGCCGTGTTCTTCGGCGTGAAGGCCGCGGTGCTCGCCGTGGTGCTCGAGGCGGTGATCCGCATCGGCCGCCGGGCGCTCAAGAACCGCGTGATGGTCGCGATCGCGGCCGCGGCCTTCGTGCTCATCTTCGTTTTCAAGGTTCCGTTTCCGGTCATCGTTCTCGGGGCCGCGCTCTTCGGCTGGCTCGGCGCGAAGCGCCGGCCCGAGCTGTTCCGGGCGGGCGGCCACGGCGCGTCGGGCGCGCCGCGCCATATTGGCGTGGTCGACGCCATGTTCGCGCGCGGCGAGCTCGATCACCTGCGCCCGAGCGGCGCGCGGGCGCTGAAAACGCTCGCGATCTGGACGCCGGTCTGGCTCGCGCCCGTCGGAGTCCTGTTCGCGTTGACGGGCTCGTCCAGCGTCTGGAGCGAACTCGGCGCGTTCTTCTCCTCGATGGCGATGGTGACGTTCGGCGGCGCCTACGCCGTCCTCGCCTATGTGGCGCAGGCCGCCGTCGACACGTTCGGCTGGATGCGGCCGGGCGAGATGGTCGACGGGCTCGGCCTCGCCGAGACGACGCCCGGCCCGCTGATCATGGTGACGCAGTTCGTCGGCTTCCTCGCGGCCTATCGCGCGCCCGGCGGGCTCGACCCGCTCGTCGCCGGCGCGCTCGGATCGCTGCTCGTCACCTGGGTGACGTTCGCGCCCTGCTTCCTGTGGATCTTCCTCGGCGGGCCTTATGTCGAGGCGCTGCGCTCCAACGCGGCGCTGAGCGCAGCGCTCTCGGCCGTGACCGCGGCGGTCGTCGGGGTCGTGGCCAATCTCGGTCTCTGGTTCGCGCTTCACGTGCTGTTTCGCGAGCAGACGTCGCTTGGCTTCGGGCCGGACCTCCCGGTCCTCGCCTCGCTCGACTGGCGCGCCGCGCTGCTCGCCGGCGCCGCGATGGTCGCGATGCTGCGGTTCGGCGTCGGCATGATCCCGACGCTCGCCGCTTGCGCGCTCGGCGGCCTCGTCCTCGCCTTGCCCTGACGCCTGTTCCGGAGACGCCTGCGATGCGCCGCTTCCCGCCCGAACGGATCGTCTGCCTCACCGAGGAGACGGTGGAGACGCTCTACCTCCTCGGCGAGGAGGACCGCATCGTCGGCGTGTCGGGCTACGCCGTCCGTCCGCCGCGGGTGCGGCGCGAGAAGCCGCGGGTCTCGGCCTTCACCTCCGCCGACATCCCGAAGATCCTGGCGCTCAAGCCTGATCTCGTGCTCGCCTTCTCGGACCTTCAGGCCGGCATCGTCGCCGATCTCGTCCGCGAAGGCGTCGCGGTCCACGTCTTCAACCACCGCGACGTCGCCGGCATCCTCGCCATGATCCGGTGCGTCGGCGCGCTTGTGGGGGCGGGCGAGACGGCGGCCGAGCTTGCGGAGACGCTCGAGGCGAGGCTGGCGCGGGTCCGCGCCGCCGCGGGGAGCGGGCGGCGGCCGAGGGTCTATTTCGAGGAGTGGGACGGCCCGCTCATCAGCGGCATCGGCTGGGTGTCGGAGCTCGTGGCGGTCGCAGGCGGAGACGACGTCTTTCCCGAACTCGCCGCCTGCGCCGCCGCCAGGGACCGCGTGGTCGCGCCCGAGCGGGTGGCGGCCGCCGCGCCCGACGTCATCCTCGCCTCATGGTGCGGCAAGAAGGTCGTGGCCGACAGGATCGCCGCCCGTCCCGGCTGGGATGCGATCCCCGCCGTGAAGGCTGGCCGGATCCACGAGATCAAGTCGCCGCTGATCCTGCAGCCGGGGCCGGCGGCGCTGACCGACGGCCTCGACGCCATCCTGGCGGCGCTCGCGGGATAGGGGCCGGGTCCCGTCGCTCCTAGAGAACGTCCTGCACGGTTTCGGCCGGCCGGCAGAGCCGGACGCCGCGCGGGGCGAAGACGAACGGGCGGTTGATCAGCACGGGATGCCGGATCATCGCGTCGAGGATCTGCTCGTCGGACGCTTCGCTAAGGCCGAGCTCCGCGAAGAGTTTTTCCTTCGCGCGGGCGGCGCTGCGGGGCGTGAGCCCGGCGGCCGCGATCGCCTCGACGAGGTCGGCTCTCGCAGGCGGGGTCGTCAGATACTCGACGACCGCCGGCTCGATCCCCGCTGTCCGGATCGCCGCGAGAACGGCGCGCGAGGTTCCGCAGGCGGGGTTGTGCCAGATCACGACCGCGCCGGGTGTTTCGTCTTGAAAAACCATCCAACCTCGCTCAGCAAAAATAGCAAAGCCGAGAGAATGAACGGTTTGCACCGATGATGCTCCACGCTCGCTCAGATTAGCCCTATTTCGTGTCGGCGCCTGCCGCCATTCGTTTCGCGGCAGATTGAACCGCGACGCCCATACGAAAATGGCCCCGCCGGAGCGGGGCCATTTGTGGAGTGAGTTTGGCCGTGTGAAATCTGGTCTAGGGGGTGACAGCCGTCAGGTCGACGCGCCGATAGAGAACGACGCCCGTATTGAACGCAGGTACGATGCCACGCCGAGTCTGTTCCCGCTGAAACGCATAAATGCTCGTTCCCGACGACCTGGCTCCTTCTGAAAGCGAAACGTAAGCCGCGGAAAATTCGGTGACTGCCAACCGCGACACGATCTTCATCGGCCGATTCGTTTTCGGATGACGACCATCGACCGCCGG
Organism: Chenggangzhangella methanolivorans; assembly: GCF_042648545.1. NCBI lineage: Bacteria > Pseudomonadati > Pseudomonadota > Alphaproteobacteria > Hyphomicrobiales > Methylopilaceae > Chenggangzhangella > Chenggangzhangella methanolivorans. The sequence goes on along the minus strand of NZ_JBHRXS010000010.1, from coordinate 677 downwards.
CAAAACGCCCTTGTCGATAAGCGCGAGAACACCGTCCTGCGACACCCCGAGCAATTCGGCAGCTTCCTTGGTCGACAGGGCGTCGCGATTTTTCGTCAGGACCAGCTTCTCGACCTCTCGTGGATCGACAAGTACGGAGTTTTAACCGTGTATGCCGATGCGCTTGCCGATCCGCTCGAGCTTCCCGTCAAGAATGAGACGCAGAATGGCCCCGGCGCCGCAGAACACCCTTTTCTGGGCGGAACTGATGTTCATGAACGATGGATCGGCGCTGTAGCGCTCGTCAGCGCGTTCCATCAGGCGCTTGAGAAAGGCGTCCAGGTCGCGGGCGAGAATGGCATGGTCCTTGAGACCGCTGGCTCCCGATGGCATCCAGGGCTTTAGAAGACCTGACGCCACGAGTATGGGCTCGTGCGATTTTGGAGCGTTCAGGTACTTGAGCGCCTGCTGGTAGTTCATGCAGGCCTTGGCGTCCTGCAGGAACTGCTCGGACGCGATGGCGTCGAAGATCATCCAGTTGAACGGCAGATCGACCTTCTCCTCGATCCATCCTCCCTCGATCAGCATGAGCCGTAACCGATCACGATCCATCCGGTACTGGCGGCTGGCGCTCCAAACTGGTCTGCCCCCTGAGAAGTGGTCCTCCCTGATGTATGGCTTTTGGCCATGTGGAGGAC
>NZ_JBHRXS010000009.1:0-170647 GCF_042648545.1 Chenggangzhangella methanolivorans | reverse complement strand
AAGCGCGGCGACAATTTCGGCAAGGGCGAGATCGAGGGCGTGCTGGCGCCGGAGACCGCGGCGCACGCCGCCGGCACCGCCGCGCTGCTGCCGATGCTCGCGCTCGGCATCCCGGGCTCGGCGACGGCGGCCGTGCTGCTCGGCGGGCTGATGATCTGGGGCCTGCAGCCCGGGCCGATGCTGTTCGTCGAGCAGAAGGACTTCGTCTGGGGCCTGATCGCGTCGATGTATCTCGGCAATGTCGCCGGCCTTCTGATCGTGCTCGCGACCGTGCCGCTCTTCGCCGCGATCATGCGGATCCCGTTCGCGATCGTGGCTCCGATCATCCTGGTGGTGTGCGCGATCGGGGCCTACACGGTCGGCAACTCGATCTTCGACATCTGGCTAATGCTGCTGTTCGGGGTCGTGGGCTACGTGTTCAAGAAGCTCGGCTTCCCGCTCGCGCCGATGGTGCTGGCGCTGGTGCTCGGCGACCGCGCCGAAGACGCCTTCCGCCAGGCGCTGCTGGGTTCGGGCGGAAGCCTCAACGTGTTCTGGGCCAACGGCCTCGTCACCACGCTCGTCGTCCTCTCCGCCATCCTCCTCTTCTGGGGACCACTCTCAGACCTCATCGGATGGGCCAAGGGACGCGGCAAGTCGTCGGGCGGCGCGAGCCCGAGCGCAGCTCGCTAAGCCAAGGGCGTCATCCTGACGGCGCCGCAGCGCCGATCCGGGATCGTCCTCCGCATCGGCTTGAGCCTCATGCTGAAAGCGATCCCGGCTCTCCGCTCCGCTGCGGCCGGGATGACGCCACTGGATTGAGCACATGCACGGCACGTTCAAATCGCTGACCCGCAACACCGCCCTCGAACGCGCGCTCGGCAACGCGCTCGAAGGCGAGACGCGGTTCGACGCCTTCACCCGCGGCCGCTATTCGACCGACGCCTCGATCTACCAGATCATGCCGGCGGGCGTGGTCTTCCCGAAGTCCGAAGCCGACGTCCAGGCGGCGCTGACGATCGCGGCCGAACACGGCGTCCCCGTCATCGCGCGCGGCGCCGGCACCTCGCAGAACGGCCAGCCGATCGGCGCGGGGCTGGTGCTCGATTTCTCGCGCCACTTCAACGGGCTCATGGCCTTCGACGCCGAAGCGCGGACCGCGACGGTGCGGCCCGGCATGGTGCTCGAACATCTCAACGCGCGCGCCAAGAAGGACGGGCTGTTCTTCCCCGTCGAGCCCTCGACCCAGAGCCGCTGCACGCTCGGCGGCATGACGGGCAACAACTCGTCGGGAGCCCGGTCGCTGCGCTACGGCAAGACTGTCGAGAACGTCATCGGCATGCGCGCGCTGTTCCACGACGGCGAGGCGTTCTCGCTCGACGACGGGCCGGTGGGCGACAACGCCTCGACCCGCGCCCGCGATCTCATGTCCCGCCTGCTCGGCCTCGCGGACGCCCACCGCGCCGACATCGAGGCGATCTATCCCAAGGTCCAGCGCCGCGTCGGCGGCTACAACCTCGACGAACTTCTGCCCGCGCGGCCGAACCTCAGCCATCTGCTGGTCGGCTCGGAAGGCACGCTCGCGGTCACGACCGAGATCACGCTTCAGCTGTCGCCGCTGCCCAAGCATCGCGTGATGGGGGTCGCCCACTTCCCCGACTTCCGCTCGGCGATGGAGACCACCCAGCACCTGGTCGCGCTGGCGCCGGTCGCCGTCGAGCTCGTGGACAACAACGTGCTGGTGCTCGGCGCCGACATCCCGCTGTTCAAGCGCACGCTCGGCGACATCACGAAGGGCAAGCCCAACTGCCTGCTGCTGGTCGAGTTCGCGGGCGACGACCTGAACCTGCTGCGGCTCGACCTCAAGCGGCTCACCCAGTGCATGGCCGACCACGGGTTTCCGGACGCCGTCGTCGAGGTGCTGGAGCCCGCCCGGCAGGCCAATGTCTGGGGCGTGCGCGAGGCCTGCCTCAACATCATGATGTCGATGAAGGGCGACGGAAAGCCGATCTCCTTCATCGAGGACTGCGCGGTCCCGCTCGAGCATCTGGCCGACTACACCGACGCCGTCACCGCCGTGTTCGAGAAGCACGGCACGCGCGGCACCTGGTACGCGCACGCATCCGTGGGCTGCCTGCATGTGCGCCCGATCCTCAACATGAAGACGGAAGACGGCGCGCGGAAGATGCGCGCCATCGGCGAGGAGGCCTGCGAGCTCGTCCGCAAGTACAAGGGCAGCTTCTCGGGCGAGCACGGCGACGGCATCTCGCGCTCGGAATTCGTCGAACCGATGTTCGGCTCAAAGCTCACCCGCGCCTTCGAGCAGGTGAAGGACGGGTTCGACCCGAAGAACCACCTCAACCCGAACAAGATCGTCCGCGGCCCGAAGTTCGACGACCGCGAACTGATGCGCTTCGCGCCGGGCTACGAGACGCCCGCGCCCGCGACGCCCGCGCTCGACTGGTCCGAGCAGGGCGGCTTCGGGCAGGCCGTCGAGATGTGCAACAACAACGGAACCTGCCGGAAGATGACCGGCGGGACCATGTGCCCGTCGTACCGCGTCACGAAAGATGAGCAGCACCTCACCCGCGGGCGGGCCAACACGCTCAGGCTTGCGATTTCGGGCCAGCTCGGCGAGGACGCCTTCACCTCGGACGAGATGAAGGAGACGCTCGACCTCTGCGTCTCCTGCAAGGGCTGCCGGCGCGACTGCCCGACGGGCGTCGACATGGCGCGGATGAAGATCGAGTTCCTTTCGGCCTACCACGCCAAGAACGGCCTGCCGCTCAAAGAGAAGCTGATCGCGCATCTGCCGGCCTATGCGCCCTGGGCGGCGAAACTGTCGTGGCTCATGAACCTGCGCGACCGGCTGCCGGGCGCGGCGAAGCTCACCGAAAAGCTCCTCGGCTTCTCGGCCCGCCGCACGCTGCCGCAGTGGCGGCGCCCCTGGGCGCAGAAGGGCGCGCCGTCCGATCCGTCTCGCGTCGAGGGCGACGGCCGCGACGTCGTGCTCTTCGGCGACACCTTCAACCGCTACTACGAGCGCGAGAATCTCGAGGCCGCCGAGCGGGTGCTGGCGGCCGGCGGCTATCGCGTCCACCGCGTCGAACCGGCGGACCGAGGCCGGCCGCTCTGCTGCGGACGCACCTATCTTTCGGCCGGCATGGTGGAGGAGGCGCGGAAGGAAGCGCGGCGCACGCTCGACGCGCTCTCGCCATACGTCGCCAAGGGCGCGCGCGTCGTGGGGCTCGAACCCTCCTGCCTCTTCACGCTCCGCGACGAGTTCTTCGCGCTGCTTCCGAAGGCCGACGTCCAGCCGATCGCCGACGCCGCGCTGCTGATCGAGGAACTGATCGCGGCCGACAAACCCGAACTCCCGCTCAAAGACCAGGGCGGCCGCGTCGCCCATCTTCACGGCCACTGCCACCAGAAGGCCTTCGACGCCATGGGCGCGGTTCAGGCGGCGCTCAAGTCGGTGCCGGGCCTCGACGTCCGACCGATCGAGTCGAGCTGTTGCGGCATGTCGGGCGCCTTCGGCTATGGCGCGAAGACCATCGACGTCTCGATCGCCATGGGCGAGCTCTCGCTGCTGCCGGCGGTGCGCAATGCCGGCCCGGACGACGTCGTGGTCGCCGACGGGACCAGCTGCCGCCACCAGATCCATGACGGCGCCTCGCGCGAGGCGCTGCACGTCGTTCGAATTCTCGACTTGGCGCTGGAGGGCTGACGACCGCCGCCGACGCGATGCGACGCCCGGATCAACCGGGCGCGACATGGGAGGACTGGCATGCGAACCAAGAAACGGACGATGACGCTTGCGTTCTCGGTCGCCGCGCTCGCGGCGGCGACCGTCGCGGGCGGACCCGCGCTCGCGAAAGACTACTTCCTCGCCTCCGGGCGGTGGGACAACGTGGTCCTGGTCATCGACCTCGAGAAAGCGATCGACCCCAAGAACGACGCCACCCCCAACGCCGTGATCAACCGGCTGCGCGTGACGCCCGACATCGAGGTCGAGGGCAAGACCATTCCGGCGAGCGGCCAGCCGATCATCGTCACCATCGCGCCCGACGAGAAGCGCGCCTACGTCTCGCTCCACTCCGGCGCCACGACGCCTGAAAAGGCCGAGGCCTTCCAGCACGGCTGGCCCGGCATGGTGACGGTGGTCAATCTCAAGAAGGCGCTCGACCCTTCGGTCAACGGCACGCTCGGGGCCGTGGAGGGCTTCATCGACTCGAAAGGCTTCGGGGCGACCGGATTCGCGCTGCTGCCGGACGGCAAGCATGGCGCGCTCGCCCATGCCGAGATGAAGCACCACGAGGACGGCGGCCGCCACATCAACGTCGTGGACCTGAAGCGCATGGAGGTGACGTCGCGGATCAAGCAGCGCTTCGGCGAGCCGGGCTTCGAGTGCCCGCCGCCCGTGATCCCGAAGCGCGCGCCCGATCCGAACTTCGGCTGCTTCCCGGATTCGAACGGCGTCACCGTCAGCCCGCTCGGCGGCGGAACGATCTTCACGGCGAACGGCGGGACAGACGACGTCTCGGTCATCAGCGTCGAGAAGGCGCTCAAGGGGCTGGCCAAGCCGGAGGTCGCCCGCATCCCGATGCAGGCCGGCGGCTTCGGAATCTCGACGAGCCCTGACGGGACGCTCGTCGCCCACGCCTCGCGCGAGAACGCCCAGACAGGCAAGGAGGGCAACACCGTCTCGCTGATCGACGTGAAGAAGGCGCTGAAGAACCCCGCCAAGGCGGAAGTGGCGCGCATCCGCGTCGGGACCGACGACAAGAAGGTCGGCACCCGGCCGTTCGTCGCGGCCTTCACGCCGGACGGACAGCGGCTCGTCACCACGCAGTTCCGCACCGACAACGTCGACATCGTCGACGTGAAGAAGGCGCTGAAGGGCAAGAACGCCACGCTGAAGCGGATCACGCTCAAGACGCCGGACGGCGGACCGTCGAACCCGCGCGGGATCGCGATCACGGCCGACGGACGCTATGCGGCGATCACCGGCGTGCCGCGCGGAGCGTCGAACTCCAGCGTCGTCTGGATCATCGACCTCGAGACCTACAAGGTCCGCGGCCGGGTCACGCAGATCGGCAACGAGAGCTACATGATCGGCGCCTTCCGGGGCGATTGACGAGACCGAACGGCGAATCCGACGCGCGGCCCAGGGGCCGCGCGTCGCCTGCCTCATCGCCTCGTCGCGAAGCTTTGATGGCCGCTGCGTGCGGGGCCGGGGCCCTAGACCCTCCAATTTTGCATTCATAATTATCACAAATCACTGCTTGGCGCGTGCATAGTGATCGGCGGATCGAGGAATTCGATCGTCGATCCCGATGCGCCGGCGACCGCATGACCGGCGCTCCACAAGCATTTGGGAGACGGACCATGAGCGGCCGATACAAGATCCTGATCCTCGGGGCGTCCTACGGATCGCTGCTCGGGACAAAACTGCTCCTCGCCGGAAACGACGTCACGCTCGTGTGCCTGCCCGCCGAGGCCGAGCTCATCAACGCCGAGGGCGTACGCATCCGCATGCCGCTGAAGAGCGGCGAACGGGTCGAGGTCGACACGCGCAAGGCGCCCGGAAAGCTCTCCGCCGCGGGTCCCGACGCGGTCGATCCGGCGAAGTTCGATCTCGTGTGCCTTGCGATGCAAGAGCCGCAATATCGCTCGCCCGGCGTCCGCGAGCTGCTCGCGCGCATCGGCCGCGCCAAGGTTCCGGCGATGTCGATCATGAACATGCCGCCGCTGCCCTATCTCGCGCGGCTGCCGGGCGTCGACGTCCGCTCGATCGGCGCCGCTTCTGCCGATCCGTCCGTCTGGGCGCCGGTCAGCCCCGAGCTTCTCACCCTGTGCAGCCCGGACCCGCAGGCGTTCCGGCCGCAAGGGCAGCCCTCAAACGTGCTGCAGGTCTCGCTGCCCACGAACTTCAAGGCGACGCGCTTCGAGCAGGACGCCCACACCAAGATCCTGCGCGACCTCGAGGCGGGCGTCGACGCGGTGCGCTGGCCGGCGGGCTCGGACGTCGAGCTGCCGGTGAAGCTCAGGGTGCATGAGAGCGTGTTCGTGCCGCTCGCCAAATGGGCGATGCTGCTCACCGGCAACTATCGCTGCGTGACGCCGCAGGGTCCGCGCGCGATCCGCGACGCGGTCCATTCGGACATCGAGGCCTCGCGCGCCGTCTACGCCTGGGTCCGAGACGTCTGCGTCGCGCTTGGCGCGCAGGAAAGCGATCTGGTGCCCTTCGAGAAATACGCAAACGCGGCGAAGGGGCTGTCGAGCCCGTCCTCGGCCGCGCGGGCGCTGTTCGCCGGCGCGCAGAACATCGAGCGGGTCGACAAGCTCGTGCAGACGCTTGCGGCGCAGAGGGGGATGCGGAACGAGACGCTCGACGAAACCGTCGCGCTGATCGACGCGCGGCTCGAACAAAACCGCCGCGCCGCGGCTTGAATATGAATTCAAAATGACACGGGTCCCGGGCCGGACGCCGCGACGGCGCCCGGCCCGGGCGAGGGTCAGGAGCCCTTGGCCTTCTCGGCCATGCGCTTGGCGTAGTCGGTCGGGGCGATGCCCCACTTCTTCTCGAGCTCGACGATCTTGCCGGTCTTGAACCAGTCGTTGGTCGTGTCGGTCAGGAACTTCGCGAAGGCGGTCTCGCCGTGCTTCACGCCCATGATCCAGGGCGTCTCGAGAATGCCGGGCAGCGGCATGCCGTAGCCCTCGCTCCACTCGGCGTCGAGCAGCTTCCCCTGCACGAAGGTCTGGTCGTAGAGATAGCCGACGCACTCGCCCTGCTTCAGCGCGAAGAGCGGCTTCTCGGAGCCGTCGAAGGCCTTCACGGTCGCGCCGTACTTCGCCTCGACCTCCTTGTTGTAGAAGGCGCCCGAGGTGCCGCAGAGCGTCTTGCCCTTCAGCTCCTCCCAGTTCTTGAAGCTGGCCTTCTTGTTCATGAGCACGTTGACCGAGTCCGAATAGTATTGCGGGTCGATCGCGAGCACCGACTGACGGCGCTCGGGCTTGTCCGACATGGTCGCGACCACGAGGTCGATCTTGCCCTGGTTCACGAACTCGATGCGGTTCGACGAGACCACCGGCACGATCTCGAGCTTCACGCCCAGCCGCTGGGCGATGTCGGCCGCCAGATCTGGCTCGATGCCCACCACCGCGCCGGACGTGTCGCGGAAGCCGAACGGCTTGTAGTCGGCCTTGATGCCCACGATCAGCGTCCCGCGCGCCTTGATCGTCTCCATCACGTCGGCGGAAGCCGGGAGCGCCGCTCCGGCGAGCAGGAGGGCGGAAAGGGCTGCGATTTTGAGCATGTCGAGGTCCTGTTGTGTCCGGCGAAGGGCGCCGCGGCCCTGGCACGCAAGCGATATGCCACTTTGGTCGTATCCTGCTTCACGTTTGATCCAGCCCAGGGCGGCCTGCGTCGATCCCTCAGCTGGTCCATTTTGAGGGAGCTACGCGTTCCTGAGGGGCCCCGTCTGCGGACATGCGGGTCGCATTCCGCGTCAATCGTGGTTTTATCGCGCAGCGGCGCGCCAAGACGCCGCACGGAGGAGGAAGCGTCATGTCTGGCCATCACGCGCCGGATGCGCCGTCGCGCGCCGAGCTGCTGAACCGCCTGACAGGCGTCGTCGGAAGCGCCGACGTCCTGACCTCGGACGCCGAGACCCGCCGCTACGTCAAAGGCTTCCGCTATGGCGGCGGCCCGGTGGCCGCGGTGGTGCGGCCGGGCTCGCTCGTCGAGATGTGGCGGGCTCTCAACGTGATCGTCGAGGCCGGGCGCGCGGCGATTTTCCAGGCGGCCAACACCGGGCTCACGGGCGGCTCGACGCCCTGGGGCGACGACTATGACCGCGAGATCGTGCTGGTCAGCGTCATGCGGCTCAAGGGCGTCCACCTGATCGAGGAGGGCCGCCAGGTCTGCTGCCTGCCCGGCGCGACGCTCGACTCGCTCGAAAAGCTGCTGCGGCCGCTCGGGCGCGAGCCGCATTCGGTGATCGGGTCGTCCTGCATCGGCGCCTCGGTGCTCGGCGGCGTCTGCAACAATTCCGGCGGCTCGCTGATCCAGCGCGGGCCCGCCTACACCGAGATGACGCTGTTCGCCGAAGTCCGCGAGGACGGTTCGGTGGCGCTCGTGAACCATCTCGGCTTCGATCTCGGCGAGGATCCGGAGGAGCTTCTTTCTCGCGTCGAGCGGGGCGATCTGCCGGCCCCGCAGCCCAGCAACGCCTGGGCGTCGGACCGCGAATACGCGAGCCATGTCCGCGACGTCGACGCCGACACGCCCGCGCGCTTCAACGCCCATCCGCGTCGCCTGCGCGAGGCCTCGGGCTGCGCCGGAAAGCTCGCGGTGTTCGCGGTGCGGCTCGACACCTTCGCGGCCGAGACCGAGACCGCGGTGTTTTATGTCGGAACCAACGATCCCGCCGAACTGACCGAGATCCGGCGCCATGTCCTGGCGAGCTTCGAGACCCTGCCGATCGCCGCCGAGTACCTTCATCGCGAGGCCTACGACGTCGCGGCGAAATACGGCAAGGACACCTTCCTGTTCATCCAGAAGGCCGGCACGGACCGGATGCCGGCCTTCTTCAGCGCGAAGTCGCGCGTCGACGCGCTGACCGAGCGCCTGAAGCTCGGCGCCACGGTGTCGGACAGGCTGGCGCAGGCCGCCGCGGCGCTGACGCCGCAGCATCTTCCGGCGCGCATGAACGGGTTCCGCGACGCCTACGAGCATCACCTCATGCTGAAGATGGGCGGCGCCGGCGTGGCGGAGGCGCAGGCGTATTTGTCCGTGATCTTCCCCTCGAAGACCGGCGCGATGTTCCGTTGCACGCCGGAGGAGGGCAAGGCCGCGTTCCTCCACCGTTTCGCGGTGGCGGGCGCCGCCAACCGCTACCGCGCGATCCATGCGCGCGAGGTCGAGGACATCGTCGCGCTCGACATCGCGCTGCGTCGCAACGACCGCGACTGGGTCGAGCGCCTTCCGGCCGAGATCGAGGCCAAGATCGAGAAGAAGCTCTATTACGGCCACTTCTTCTGCCACGTCTTCCATCAGGATTACGTGGTCAAGAAGGGCCATGACTGCATCGCGGTCGAGCACGAGATGTGGAAGCTTCTCGACCAGCGCGGCGCGGAATATCCGGCCGAGCACAATGTCGGCCATCTTTATCACGCCAAGCCCGCGCTCGCCGATTTCTACAAAAAGCTCGATCCGACCAACAGCCTCAATCCGGGGATCGGCCAGACGTCCAAATGTCGGCATTGGGGCTGCGCGGATGCGGACGTCGGCGGCCACGGCCCTAGATGCGTGCCCGCTGCTGCGGAAGTCTGACGGATGTTCAGCGATGCTTAGGCTAGCGTTCAGGCAGGACGCCGAATTCCACGGGCGCCGGGCATCGAGGCGGTCGCCCCCAAAGAGACAAGAACAGGCAGGGAGAGCCCGATGATGGACCACGACGACGGAGACGCCCTCGAAGTCCAGGACTGGCTGGAGTCGCTCGAAGCGCTGAAGGAGCGGCGCGGCGAGGGCCGTGCGAGCCACATCGTCGACGCCGTGCTCGAGGCGGCGCGGCGCGAGTGGCTCTACGTTCCCCAATCCCTGACGACGCCCTACCGCAACACGATCCCCGTCGCCGAGCAGCCGCAGCTTCCCGGCGACCGCGCGCTCGAGCGCAAGCTGCGCTCCATCATCCGCTGGAACGCGCTCGCCATCATTCTGCGCGCCAACAAGGAGAGCTCGGAACTCGGCGGCCACATCGCCAGCTTCCAGTCGGCCGCGACCCTCTACGACATCGGCTTCGGCCATTTCTGGCACGCGCCGACGGAGGGGCATGGCGGCGACCTGATCTTCGTGCAGGGCCATTCCTCGCCCGGCATCTACGCCCGCGCCTTCCTCGAAGGACGCCTGACGGAAGAGCAGCTGCTCAACTACCGGCAGGAGACCGAAGGCAAGGGCATCTCGAGCTACCCCCATCCCTGGCTGATGCCGGACTTCTGGCAGTTCCCGACCGTCTCGATGGGCCTTGGGCCGCTGATGGCGATCTATCAGGCGCGGTTTCTGAAATATCTCGAAAGCCGTGGATTTGCTGAAACAGCAAATCGCAAGGTCTGGGCCTTCATGGGCGACGGCGAGATGGACGAGCCGGAGTCGATGGGCGCGATCTCGCTCGCGGGCCGCGAAAAGCTCGACAACCTGATCTTCGTCATCAACTGCAACCTGCAGCGCCTCGACGGACCCGTGCGCGGCAACGGCAAGATCGTCCAGGAGCTCGAGAGCAACTTCCGCGGCGCCGGGTGGAACGTCATCAAGGTGCTCTGGGGCACCGGCTGGGACGCGCTGATCGAGAAAGACAAGTCCGGCATGCTGCTGAAGCGCATGGAGGAGTGCGTCGACGGCGAGTACCAGACCTTCAAGTCGAAGAGCGGCGCCTATGTGCGCGAGCACTTCTTCGGGAAATACGAGGAGACCAGGGCCCTCGTCGCCGACATGAGCGACGACGACATCTGGAAGCTGACCCGCGGCGGCCATGACTCCGCGAAGGTGTTCGCGGCCTATGCGGCGGCGGTGAAGCACACGGGCCAGCCGACGCTCATTCTGCCGAAGACCGTCAAGGGCTACGGCATGGGCGAAAGCGGCGAAGGCCAGATGATCGCCCACCAGGCCAAGAAGATGACGGCCGGGGCGTTGAAGGGCTTCCGCGACCGTTTCCAGATCCCGGTGTCGGACGAGGACCTCGACAAGGTCCCCTTCATCAAGCTGCCCGAAGACGCGCCCGAGATGCAGTATCTGCGGGCCCAGCGCGCGGCGCTCGGCGGCTCGCTGCCGCAGCGGCGGCAGAAGTCCGAAGCGCTCGAGATCCCGGCGCTGTCGAGCTTCCAGCGCCTGCTCGACAACTCCGGCGAGCGCGAGATCTCGACCACCATGGCCTTCGTGCAGATGCTCGGAAGCCTCGTGCGCGACAAGCAGATCGGCAAGCGCATCGTGCCGATCGTGCCGGACGAGAGCCGCACCTTCGGCATGGAGGGCATGTTCCGCCAACTCGGCATCTACTCGTCGGTCGGCCAGCTCTACCGGCCGGAAGACGCCGACCAGCTGATGTACTACCGCGAGGACAAGCAGGGGCAGGTGCTGCAGGAGGGCATCAACGAAGGCGGCGCGATGTCGAGCTGGATCGTGGCGGCGACGTCCTACAGCACGAACAACGTGCCCATGATCCCGTTCTACATTTTCTACTCGATGTTCGGACTCCAGCGCGTCGGCGACCTCGCCTGGCTCGCCGGCGACATGCGCGCCCGCGGCTTCCTGCTCGGCGGCACCGCCGGCCGCACCACGCTGAATGGCGAGGGCCTGCAGCACGAGGACGGGCACAGCCACGTCTTCGCGGCCGCGATCCCGAACTGCATCTCCTACGACCCGACCTTCGCGTATGAGGTCGTCACGATTATCCGCGACGGCATGCGGCGGATGTATCAGGAGCAGGAGGACGTCTACTACTACGTCACCCTGATGAACGAGAACTACGCCCACCCCGGCATGGCCGAGGCCGCGGCGGGAGACGAGACCGAGGAGGGCATCCTTCGCGGGCTCTATCTGCTGCGCAAGGGCGAGCGCCAGGCGTCGGGCAAGACCGTCCAGCTCGTCGGATCGGGCACGATCCTGCGCGAGGTCATCGCCGCCGCCGAACTCCTCGAGAAGGACTTCGGGGTCGCGGCCAACATCTGGTCCGCCACGAGCTTCAACGAGCTGCGCCGCGACGGCATGGCGGCGGAGCGCTGGAACATGCTGCATCCGACCGAGGATCGGCGGAAGAGCTGGGTCGAGGCCAAGCTCGGCGCGCATGACGGGCCGGTGATCGCCTCGACCGACTACGTCCGCAACTACGCCGACCAGATCCGCGAATACGTGACCGCGGCCGGAAAGCGCTACGTCGTGCTCGGCACCGACGGGTTCGGGCGCAGCGACTACCGGGTGAACCTCAGACGCTTCTTCGAGGTGGACCGCCACTATGTGGCGGTGGCCGCGCTGAAGGCGTTGGCGGACGAGAACATGCTGCCCTCCTCCGTCGCCGCCGAAGCGATCGCGAAGTACGGGCTCGACCAGGGGCGCGCCGCGCCCTGGACGGTCTGACGGCGACATTCGGAGGACAAGACGATGAGCAATGCGATCGACATCGAAGTCCCGGACATCGGCGACTTCACCGACGTTCCCGTCATCGAAATCTTCGTGAAGCCCGGCGACTCCGTGAAGGCGGAAGACCCGCTGATCTCGCTCGAATCCGAAAAGGCCACGATGGACGTGCCGTCTCCTCGGACGGGCGTCGTCAAATCGGTCTCGATCAAGGTCGGCGACAAGGTCAGCGCCGGCGTCGTGATCATGCAGATGGAAGGCGAGGGGGCTCCGGCCGCCGCCGCCGAGGCGCCTGCGCGCACGAACCTCACCGCGCCGCCGCCGTCCGTCAGCGCGCCGACCGGCGTCGCCGAGGTGCGGGTGCCCGACATCGGCGACTTCAAGGACGTGCCGGTCATCGAGATCTTCGTGAAGCCGGGCGACGAGGTGAAGGCCGAGGATCCGCTGCTCGCGCTCGAAAGCGAAAAGGCCACGATGGACGTGCCCTCGCCGCTGTCGGGCAAGGTGCAGGACATCCGCATCAAGGTCGGCGACAAGGTGAGCGAGGGCGCGGTCATTCTGACGCTCGCCTCCGGCGACGGGGCGGGCGTGACGGCCGCGACGCCGGCGCCCGCGGTGAGCGCCGCCGCGGCTGCGGCGCCGGCGGCTCCCGCGTCAGCGCCGGGCGGGGCGATCGACGAAAAGGCCTTCACGCTCGCCTACGCCAGCCCCGCGGTGCGAGGCCTCGCCCGTGAGAAGGGCGTCGACCTCGGCAAGGTGACCGGATCCGGCAAGCACGGCCGCATCACCCGCGAGGACGTCGAGGCCTTCGCCCAGGGAGGCGGGAAAGTCGGCGGCGCGGCGGCGCCCGCCAAGGCCGCGTCCGGTCCTGCGGCCTCCGGCGGCGGGATCGGGGGCGTCGACCTGCTCCCCTGGCCCAAGGTCGACTTCGCCAAATACGGGCCGGTCGAGCGCAAGGAGCTTAGCCGGATCAAGAAGATCTCCGGCGCAAACCTCCATCGCAACTGGGTGGTGATCCCGCACGTCACCAACCACGAGGAGGCCGACATCACCGACCTCGAGCAGTTCCGCGTCCGCATGAACAAGGAGCTGGAGAAGAGCGGCGTGAAGCTGTCGCTGCTGCCCTTCATGGTGAAGGCCGCGGTCTCGGCGCTGAAGAAGTTCCCCGAGTTCAACGCCAGCCTCGACGGCGACAGCCTCGTCTACAAGAACTACTGGCACATCGGCTTCGCGGCCGACACGCCGAACGGTCTGATGGTCCCGGTGATCAAGGACGCGGACAAGAAGTCGATCCCCGAGATCGGCAAGGAGATGAACGACCTCGCCAAGCTTGCGCGCGAGGGCAAGATCAAGCCCGCCGACATGCAGGGCGGGACGTTCTCGATCTCCTCGCTCGGCGGCCTCGGCGGCACCTACTTCACGCCGATCATCAACGCGCCCGAAGTCGCGATCATGGGCGTGTGCAAGAGCTTCTGGAAGCAGCACTCCGCCGACGGCAAGAACTGGGAGGCGCGGCTGACGCTTCCTCTGTCCCTCTCATGGGACCACCGCGTGATCGACGGCGCCGCCGCCGCCCGCTTCAACACCCACTTCGCCGCTGTCCTCGCGGACATGCGGCGCGTGCTGTTCTGAGAGGGAGGGCGACGAGATGGCGAACCAGATCGAAGTGAAGGTTCCGGACATCGGCGACTTCAAGGACGTCGCCGTGATCGAGGTGCTGGTGACGCCCGGCGAGACGATCCGGGTCGACACCAGCCTCATCATGGTGGAATCCGACAAGGCCTCGATGGAGATCCCGTCCTCGACGGCGGGCGTGGTCAAGGACATCCGGGTCAAGGTCGACGACAAGGTCTCGGAAGGCGCGGTGATCCTGACCGTCGAGGCGGCGGCCGACACGGCCTCCGCCTCCGCGCCGAAGGACGCGGCCGCGGCTCCGGCCGCCTCGGCGCCCTCGGCGGCGGCCCCCGCGCCATCCGCCGCCCCGGCGCCGGCCGCCGCGGTTTACGGCGGCAAGGCCGACATCGAGTGCGAGGTCGTGGTGATGGGCGCAGGCCCCGGCGGTTACTCGGCGGCCTTCCGCTCCGCCGATCTCGGCATGAAGACGGTGCTGGTCGAGCGCTACGCGACGCTCGGCGGCGTGTGCCTCAATGTCGGTTGCATCCCGTCCAAGGCGCTGCTGCACTCGGCCTTCATCGTGGATGAGGTGGCGGCGCTTAGCCGCCACGGCATCTCGTTCGGCGCGCCGCAGGTCGATCTCGACAAGCTGCGCGGCTTCAAGGACGGGGTGATCGCCAAACTCACCGGCGGTCTCGCGGGCATGGCCAAAATGCGCAAGGTCGAGGTCGTCACAGGCGTCGGCGCCTTCCTCGATCCGCACCATCTCGAGGTCGAGACCTCGTCGGGCAAGAAGACGGTGAAGTTCGCCAAGGCGATCATCGCCGCCGGCTCGCAGGCGGTGAAACTGCCGTTCCTGCCGGAGGATCCGCGCATCGTGGATTCGACCGGCGCGCTGCTGCTGAAGTCGATCCCCAAGCGCATGCTCGTCATCGGCGGCGGAATCATCGGGCTCGAGATGGCGACGGTCTATTCCACGCTGAGCGCGCGCGTCGACGTCGTCGAGATGCTCGACGGCCTGATGCCGGGCGCGGACCGGGACCTCGTGAAGGTGTGGGAGAAGAAGAACGCTCCCCGCTTCGACAACGTCATGCTCAAGACCAAGACGGTCGGCGCCAAGGCGACCGAGGCCGGCATCGAGGTGACGTTCGAGGGCGAGAAGGCTCCGGCCGGGCCACAGCTCTACGACCTGGTGCTGGTCGCGGTCGGCCGTTCGCCGAACGGCAAGAAAATCGGCGCGGAGAAGGCCGGCGTCGCGGTCGGCGACCGCGGCTTCATCTCCACGACCAAACAGATGACCACCAACGTGGCTCACATCTACGCCATCGGCGACATCGTCGGGCAGCCGATGCTGGCCCACAAGGCGGTGCACGAGGCCCATGTCGCGGCCGAAGCCGCGAACGGCCAGCCCTCGCATTTCGACGCGCGCCAGATCCCCTCGGTCGCCTACACCGACCCGGAGATCGCCTGGACGGGCAAGACCGAGGAGCAATGCAAGGCCGAGGGGATCAAATACGGCAAGTCGGTGTTCCCCTGGGCGGCCTCGGGCCGCGCCATCGCCAACGGCCGCGACGAGGGCTTCACGAAGCTCATCTTCGACGAGGCGACGCACCGGGTGATCGGCGGCGGGATCGTCGGCACGAACGCCGGCGACCTGATCAGCGAGATCTGCCTCGCGGTCGAGATGGGCTGCGAGCCGGCCGACATCGGCAAGACCATCCATCCGCATCCGACGCTCGGCGAGTCCATCGGCATGGCGGCGGAAGTGTTCGAGGGCGTCTGCACCGACCTGCCGCCGCAGAAGAAGAAGTAGCGCCGGCGTCCAGGATCGCTTGAACGCGTTCTGGTATATGGTATGCCAAGATGCGGGCGTGTCCGCCGCCGTTCGAGACATGCGGCGGCGGCGAGCCTGTCTGGAAGAAAGTTCAACGACAAGATTGCCAGAGTTGCTCTAAAGGGAGCAAATGCTGCGCGGCCGTGGGCGTACGCCCGCACGGTCCGCAATCCCACCCAATGTCGTCGTTTGACGGCCGCTCTCCTTTCCGGCTGTTCCGCCGGAGCATGATCCAAGGGTTCTAGGGGGTCCTTAGTGAAAATCGGTTCGCCAAAAGAGACGTTCGCAGGGGAGTCGCGCGTCGCGATGACGCCCGACAGCGCGGCGCAGCTTCAAAAACTTGGCCATGAGTGCCTGATCGAGGCCGGCGCCGGCGCCGCCGCGGGCTATCTCGACGACGCCTATCGCGCCGCGGGCGTCGAGGTGGTTCCGACCGCCGAGGACCTCTGGGCGAAGGCCGACGTCATCGCCAAGGTGCGCCCGCCGGAGGACGCCGAGGCGTCGCGGCTCTCTTCGGGCAAGACCCTGATCTCGTTCTTCTACCCGGCGCAGAGCGAAGAGCTGCTGAAGCGTTGCGCCGACACCGGCGCGACCGTCGTCGCGATGGACATGGTGCCCCGCATCAGCCGCGCGCAGAAGATGGACGCGCTGTCGTCGATGGCGAACATCGCCGGCTATCGCGCGGTGATCGAGGCCGGCGCCAACTTCGGCCGCTTCTTCACCGGCCAGGTGACCGCCGCGGGCAAGGTGCCCCCGGCCAAGGTGCTGGTGATCGGCGCGGGCGTCGCGGGACTGGCCGCGATCGGCACCGCGACCTCGCTCGGCGCCGTCACCTATGCGTTCGATGTGCGCCCGGAAGTCGCCGAGCAGATCGAGTCGATGGGCGCGAATTTCGTGTTCCTCGACTTCGAGGAGAGCCAAGCCGACGGCGCAGCGACCGGCGGTTACGCGGCTCCCTCGAGCCCCGAATTCCGCGAGAAGCAGCTGGCCAAGTTCCGCGAGCTCGCGCCCGAGATGGACATCGTCATCTCGACCGCGCTGATCCCGGGACGCCCGGCGCCCAAGCTCTGGCTCGCCGACATGGTGGCGATGATGAAGCCGGGCTCGGTGGTGATCGACCTCGCGGCCGAGCGCGGCGGCAACTGCGACCTCACGGTCCCGGACCAGAAGGTCGTGAGCCCCAACGGCGTGACGATCGTCGGCTACACCGACTTCCCGAGCCGCATGGCGACCCAGTCGAGCGCGCTCTACTCCACCAACATCCGCCACATGATGACGGACCTGACGCCCGAGAAGGACGGCGTCATCGTCCACAACATGGAGGACGACGTCATCCGGGGCGCGACGGTGACCCATGCGGGCGCCGTCACCTTCCCGCCGCCGCCGCCCAAGATCGCGGCAATCGCGGCCCAGAAGCCGAAGGAGAAGGCCAAGGAGCTGACGCCTGAGGAGAAGCGCGCCAAGGAGCTCGCGGGCTTCAAGGCTCAGACCAAGAGCCAGGTAACGACGCTCGCTGCCGGCGCGGCCGTCATGCTGCTCGTCGGCGCCTTCGCGCCCGCGAGCTTCATGGCGCATTTCGTCGTGTTCGTGCTCGCCTGCTTCGTCGGCTTCCAGGTGATCTGGAACGTCAGCCACTCGCTGCACACGCCGCTGATGGCCGTCACCAACGCCATTTCGGGCATCGTGATCATCGGCGCGCTGCTGCAGATCGGCTCGAGCTCGACGATCGTGGCGATTCTCGCGGCCATTTCGGTGCTGATCGCGACCATCAACATCGTCGGCGGCTTCCTGGTCACGCGCCGGATGCTCGCCATGTTCCAGAAGTCGTGAGGGCGATCCCATGAGCATCGGAATCGTCTCCGCCGCCTATATCGCGGCCGCGGTCCTCTTCATCCTCTCGCTCGGCGGCCTCTCGGGCCAGGAAAGCGCCAAGCGCGCCGTGTGGTACGGCATCGTGGGCATGGCCGTGGCGGTCCTCGCCACAATCCTCGGCCCGGGCGTTGGGCATCTGTGGCTCGTCATCCTGATGGTCCTGATCGGCTCGGCCGCCGGCTGGTACGTAGCCGGCAAGGTCCAGATGACCGAGATGCCGCAGCTCGTCGCGGCGCTGCACAGCTTCGTCGGCCTCGCCGCGGTGTTCATCGGCTACAACGCCGACATCGAGCTCTCCCACGTCCAGTCGCTCGACGAGGCGGGGCGCGCGGCGCTCACCGGCTTCGCCGCGATCCTCGCGCACAAGTCGGGCGTCGAGATCGCGATCCTGAAGGTCGAGGTGTTCCTCGGCGTCTTCATCGGCGCGGTGACGTTCACCGGCTCCGTGGTGGCCTTCGGCAAGCTCGCCGGCAAGGTCGACGGCAAGGCCGTCAAGCTGCCGGGCGGCCATGCGCTGAACGCCGGCGCCGCGGCCGGGTCGCTGCTGCTGCTGATCCTCTACTGCAACGGCGCGGGCATCTGGGCGCTGATCCTGATGACGGCGCTCGCGCTGTTCATCGGCTGGCACCTGATCATGGGCATCGGCGGCGCCGACATGCCCGTCGTCGTCTCGATGCTGAACTCCTATTCCGGCTGGGCCGCGGCCGCGATCGGCTTCACGCTCGGCAACGACCTGCTGATCGTGGTCGGCGCGCTGGTCGGCTCCTCGGGCGCGATCCTGTCCTATATCATGTGCAAGGCGATGAACCGGAGCTTCATCTCGGTCATCCTGGGCGGCTTCGGCACGACCACCGGCCCCGCGCAGGTGATCGAGGGCGAGCAGGTGGCGATCGACGCCGCCGGCGTCGCGGCGGCCCTCAACGACGCCGACAGCGTCATCATCATTCCGGGCTACGGCATGGCGGTGGCGCAGGCGCAAGGCTCGATCTCGGAGCTGACCCGCAAGCTGCGCGCGTCCGGCAAGACGGTGCGCTTCGCCATCCACCCGGTGGCGGGGCGCCTGCCCGGCCACATGAACGTGCTGCTCGCCGAGGCCAAGGTGCCGTACGACATCGTCCTCGAAATGGACGAGATCAACGAGGACTTCCCCTCGACCGACGTCGCGATCGTGGTGGGCTCGAACGACATCGTGAACCCGGCGGCCCAGGACGACCCGAACTCTCCGATCGCCGGCATGCCGGTGCTCGAATGCTGGAAAGCGCGTCAGGTGTTCGTCTCGAAGCGCGGCCAGGGCGCGGGCTATTCGGGCATCGAGAACCCGCTGTTCTTCAAGGAGAACACGCGCATGTTCTACGGCGACGCCAAGGCCTCGGTCGACAAGCTGCTGCCGATGATCAACTGAGGCTGCGGACGGCCGAACAAGGAGGCGCGGCGAGCGATCGCCGCGCCTCTTTTCGTTTCGAGCATCGGCCTGCCGGGGCTGGCCTTGTCTCCGCCTCCGCACGCTCCGGGCGGTCGGTTGGCTCGCGCCGCCCTTGCGTCGGCGGAGCCGGGCGTCGGCGATCGGCCGGATCGTGGATCTCCGATTCGGAAGGCGCGGACGCCGGAGACGGGGCGCCCGGAGCGCGGCGCCGGAGCACGACGCCTTCAGGCTGACCCGCCACGTCATGCCCGCGTCTTGGCGGGCGTCCGCGACTTCGACCTAAGGCTCGCCGGTGCGGGAACGTCGTGGATGCCGGGGCCGCCGGGCATCACGGCGGGAGCGGACGAGATCGCATCACGCTTCAGCCGGCTCGCTCGCGAAGCCTGTGAGGCGGCGCCGGCCGCATCGTCCCTCGCTCCCCTTGCACCCAGACACAAAAAAACGGCGAGCCCACGTTGGAGCTCGCCGTGTCCATAAGTTATGCCCGGGCCGAGGGAGGAGGAAAGCCCGCGCGACTGCGCATGGAAGTTCGTCGTGGGCGGCCCCCCGGCAGGGCGCCGCCCTAGACCTCGTCAATTCGTGGGAAGGTGGAAGACCGTGAGCTGGCCGCCGAGAGCGGTGTAGTTGGCGAGCGCCGCGTAGCCGCCGACCGCGCCGAGGCCTTCGGTGCCGCCGGTGAGGCCCGCCGCGAGGCCGATGCCCGCCCAGCCGCCGACGCCCGAGAGCACCGCGACGTACTGCTTGCCCTTGTTCTCATAGGTCATGACGTTGCCGATGATGCCCGACGGCGTCTTGAACTTGTAAAGCTCCTTGCCGGTCTTGGCGTCGACGGCCTTCAGGTAGCCTTCGAGCGTACCGTAGAACACGATGTCGCCGGCGGTCGCGAGAGCGCCCGACCACACCGAGAACTGCTCCTTGTTCGACCAGACGATCTTGCCCTTGAGGTTGTCCCAGGCGACGAAGTTGCCCATGCCGCCATGGCTGTTGGGGGCCGGGTACATCGACAGCGTCGCGCCGACATAGGGCTGGCCCGCAGTGTAGCTCACGCGGAACGGCTCGTAGTCCATGCAGACGTGGTTGGTCGGCAGGTAGAACAGCTCGGTCTTCGGCGAATAGGCCGAGGGCTGCTGGTCCTTGGTGCC
Source organism: Chenggangzhangella methanolivorans (assembly GCF_042648545.1). Classification (NCBI taxonomy): domain Bacteria; kingdom Pseudomonadati; phylum Pseudomonadota; class Alphaproteobacteria; order Hyphomicrobiales; family Methylopilaceae; genus Chenggangzhangella; species Chenggangzhangella methanolivorans. The sequence goes on along the minus strand of NZ_JBHRXS010000009.1, from coordinate 150,647 downwards.
AAGCGCCGCCGGGCAGATGCCCTGGCTGTTGGTGTCTTCGCCGTTCTGCTCGGTCGAGTATTTGGCGACGACCAGCGGGCGGCCGTAGGTCTTGGACGACTTGTCCATGTCGATCTTGGTGGCCCAGTTCACCGCCGGGTCGAACTTCTCCGCCACCAGCAGCTCGCCGGTCACGCGGTCGAGCGTGTAGGCGAAGCCGTTGCGGTCGGGATGCGTCAGCAGGTGGCGCTCCTTGCCGTCGATCTTCTGATCCGTGAGGATCATCTCGTTGACGCCGTCGTAGTCCCACTCGTCATGCGGGGTCATCTGGTAGACCCACTTGGCCATGCCCGTGTCGGCGTCGCGCGCCCAGATGGTCATCGACCACTTGTTGTCGCCGGGGCGCTGCTTGGGGTTCCAGGTCGAGGGGTTGCCCGAGCCGTAATAGATCAGGTTGAGCTTCGGGTCGTAGGAGTACCAGCCCCAGGTGGAGCCGCCGCCGATCTTCCACTGATCGCCTTCCCAGGTCTTCAGCGACGAGTCCTTGCCGATCGGCTTGCCGAGCTCGGTGGTCTTCTCCGGGTCGACAAGCAGCTGGTCGTCCGGGCCGACCGAGTAGCCGCGCCACACGCGCTTGCCGTCGGCGATGTTGTAGGCCGTGAGGGAGCCCTGGACGCCGAACTCGCCGCCCGAGATGCCGACGATCAGCTTGTCCTTCACCGGCATCACGGTCGCGGTGTTGGTCTCGCCCTTCTTCGGGTCGCCGTTCTGGACCGACCACTTCTTCTGGCCCGTCTTGGCGTCGAGCGCGACGACGGTCGTGTCGGCCTGGTGCAGGAAGATCATGCCGTCGGCGTAGGCGACGCCGCGGTTGACCGTGTCGCAGCACATCACCGGCACGACGTTGTTGTCCTGCTTGGGCTCGTACTTCCAGATGATCTTGCCTTCCTCGTTGAGGTTGAGGGCGTAGACCGTGTTCGGGAAGGGCGTGTGCACGTACATGATGTCGCCGACCACGAGCGGGCCGCCCTCATGTCCGCGAAGCACGCCGGTCGAGAACGACCAGGCCACCGTCAGCTTCTTGACGTTGTCCTTGTTGATCTGGTCGAGCTTGGAATAGCGGGTGTTGGCGTAATCGCCGGTCTGGATGCCCCACTGCTTGGGGTCTTTCACGATGGCTTCCACGCTGTCGTTGGCGAAAGCCGGAACGGTTCCGGCGAGCAACGATGCGCCGAGCCCGAGAAACAGTGCGCGTTTCATGGACGTCCTCCGAAAAAGCGGGCGGCGGCGCCGGCGTTACGGCATTCTTTTTCGCCCCGTGGGCGTCCCGTCCGCAGAGGACTGTGAAACTGCTAATAAGGGCGCGAAACCGTAGAGCCGGCTTCCCGGGGTCGGCTGGGAGATTTTCCCGATCTTGCGCGAGAGGCTTGCGCGCAAGCCTCCAGTTTCGGACACCAAGACGTTGAGCTGAAAGGCGAAAGCCATGTCCTTGCTGACTGGACTCATGCTGCGCGTCTTCGCCGTCGTGGCCGCCTGTCTGGCGGGCGCCAGCGCCTGGACCATGGTCGAGGCCAACCAGTCCATAAGAACCGAGCTCGCCGCCACCGCGACCCGCGTCCAGACCGAGGCGCGGTCGCTCGCCTGGCGTGAGGTGATGTTCCGCGGCAACGAGGGCTCGCAGGCGCGGCTGGCCTTTCCCGAGTGGCGCACGGCGAATTCGCTCAGGATCGTCGGGCCGGGCTATTGCGTGACGCTCGAATGGAACGGCGACGCGCCGGCGCGGGTGTGCGGCGGCGATCCCGGCCGCAAGACCGGCGCCGCTCCGGAGTGGTTTTCGAACTTCAACGCCGCATTGTTCGGACCGATCGAACCGGAGCTGAGAACCGTCACCTCGGGCCGGCACGAGGTCGGGACCATCCGCGCCGAGGCCGACCAGGCGATCGTGGACTGGCAGGCCTGGCGGCAGGTCAGCGTGGTGGTGGGGGTCGCGGGCGCGATGGCGGTCGCGATCGCGCTTCTGGCGAGCTTCGCCATCGGGCATGCGCTGCGGCCCGCCGAGGTCATCACGCGCGGCCTGAAGAAGCTCGAGGACGGCGACCTGAGTGTCCGCCTGCCGAGTTTCGCGGCGCGCGAATTCGCGCAGGTGGCGAGCGCCTTCAACGAGCTTTCCGAGCGCCTCGCGCGCTCGACCGAGCAGCGCGCGGCGGTGACGCGGCGCCTGTTCCAGGTGCAGGAGGACGAGCGCCGCTCGCTCGCCCGCGACCTTCACGACGAGTTCGGCCAGTGCCTCGCCGCGACGCGCGCGCTTGCGGCCGCGGTCGCGGTCAGCTCGCGCGACCGGCCGGCGGTCTGGGACAGCGCGCGGGAGATCGGCGTGATCAGCGAGGGCATGGCGGCGACGCTGCGGAGCACGCTCGCGCGGTTGCGGCCTCCCGAGCTCGACGAGATCGGCCTGCGGCCGAGCCTCGAGCATTTGGTCTCCGGCTGGAACGCCCGGACCGCGACCGCGACGCGGCGGCCGACCTTCCGCCTCGAGGTTTCGGACGATTTCGACGACCTCGCGGCCCCGACCGCGCTCGCCGTCTATCGCATCGCGCAGGAGGGGCTCACCAACGCCGCCAAGCACGGGGCGCCGAGTCTCGTGCGCATCAGGGTGGCGCGCGTCTCGGCGCCCGAGCCGGGCGTCGCGGTCTCGGTCGACGACGACGGCGGCGGCGACGCAAGCGCGCTTTCCGGAGGCGGGACCGGCCACGGCCTCATCGGCATCCGCGAGCGCGTCGACGCGCTCGGCGGCCGCTTCGTGGCCGAGGCGTCGGACCTCGGCGGCGTCAGGATCGCGGCGAGCCTTCCGCTCGGCGCGGCGTCGGCGATGGCGGCTTGATCCGATGGGCGACCGCACCGTTCTCCTCGTCGACGATCATCCCGTGGTCCGGGCCGGCTACCGGCGGCTGATCGAGATGCAGCCCGGCTATTGCGTGATCGCCGAGGCCGACAGCGCTTCCGCCGCCTATCTCGCCTATCGCCGGGCCCCGGCCGACCTCGTGATCATCGACCTCACCATGCCGGGCACCAGCGGCCTCGAGGGCATCCGCCGGATCAAGGCGGTGGACCGCAAGGCGCGCATCCTCGTCTTCACCATGCATGACGGGCTGTCCTACGCGCTGAAAGCCTTTGAGGCGGGCGCGTCGGGCTATGTCACCAAGTCGAGCCCGCCCGAGGCGTTGATCTCGGCGATGGAGCAGATCTGCCACGGCGGCAAGGCGGTGAGCGACGACATCGCGCGCGAGATCGCGGCCGAGCGGCTGCTCGGCCGGCGCTCCGCCGTCGAGGGGCTCGGGCCGCGCGAGGTCGAGATCCTCAAGCTGATCGCCTCGGGCATGACCACCGAGGAGATCGCCGACGCGCTCTCGCTCAGCCAGAAGACGATCCAGAACTACCACTCGGCCATCAAGGCCAAGCTCGACGCGCGCACCGACGCGCGGCTGGTGCGCATCGCGATCGACGCCGGGTTGATCGACCTCTCGCCGGCGGACGTCGCTTGAGCGTCAACGCGCCGGGACGGTCACGACCGGGCCGCCGCCCTGGGGCGTCTCTGCGAGCGACATCAGCATCTGGATGACCGAGAAGGCGAGCTTGCTGTCGAAGTCGTCGTTCTCGATCCAGTAGGCGCGGCCGCGATAGTCGATGCGGGAGAATGCGTCCTTGGGGGCCTTCTCGCCGCTGCGCACCACGACGGCGGGCCGGCGCAGGATGTCGGCGTAGCTCGCCGTGCCCATGGTCGAGCCGCGCGAGACGTCGGCCTCCGACACCTCGACTTCGGAGGCGACGAAGCTCAGCACGCCGAGCATCGAGCGGGTCAGCACCGAGACCTTGCCGCCGGCCGAGGGCGCGCGGCCATAGACGACCTCGGCCTCCGTGGAGCCCGGCCTGAAGCCGAGCATCGCCCGCGTCTCGTCGGCGACGGCGCGCGACGCCGGGTCTCCGCCGGCCGCGATGGTCAGCATCAGCCGGCCGGCGGCCTTGGCCTTCGGGTCGCCGCCGCCCTTCTGGTCAAGCCGCACGCCGATGAGGTCGGCCTTCTGCAGCCGGCGCAGGTTCACGAGGAGCTTGGCGAAGCCCGACGAGCCGCCGCGGCCGCCCGATTCGAGCAGCCGCACATTGGTCAGCCCGTTGACCGACTGCACCGACAGGCGGAACAGCACGTCGACCGGGATGCCGCTCACCGTCAGCGGCAGCAGCTCGCTCGGCGAGAGCGGGCGCACGAAGCTCTGCGCGAGCGCCTCGCCGGTGACGGGCTGATAGGTGAAGGTCGGGGTCTGGCCGACGGTGACGCCGGGCGTGCCGACGACCGAATTCCAGCCCGCGGACGGCACAAGGCTCGCGCCCACCGTCTGCTGCAGCGAATAGCCGGAGATCACCTGCGTGGTCTTCAGGAACACCGGGAAATCGCCGTAGCGCAGCCGCACCACGTTGAGCAGCGTCTGGGCCTTCTGGCTGTCGCCGAGCGACTCGGAGTAGCCGATCTGGTCCTGGTAGAGCCGCTCGGGCGCGAAGCTCGAGCAGCCCGAGAGGCTAAGCGACGCCACGGCGCCGAGGCTCAGGATGAGTTTCGAGATGCCGGCCCCCGCCCGTTTCATCGCGCGACCCTAGCGGCGCGGGGCCACGCCGAAAACCCTCGGTCGGCGTTATGGCGACCACGCGTCGCAAGTTAGGGCAGGGGCGCGCCGGCGGGGCGAACGGCCGCCGGCGCGAGGAGACTTCAGGGCTTGGCGCGGGTCTCAAGCCCCGCCCATTTCGCCGCGAAGGCCCACATGTCCGCGACCTCGGCGATCATCTTGTCGGTCGGCTTGCCGCCGCCGTGGCCGGCGCGCGCCTCGACGCGGAGAAGGCGCGGCTTGGGGCCGAGATCGGCGGCCTGGAGCGCCGCGACATATTTGAAGGTGTGGCTCGGGACCACGCGGTCGTCGGTGTCGGCGGTGACGGCGAGCACCGCGGGATAGTCCGCGCCGGACCGGACGTTGTGATAGGGCGAGTAGGCGATGAGCGTCGCGAAGTCCGTGTCCTTGGCCGGGTCGCCATATTCGTCGACCCAGAACTGCCCGCCGGTGAAGCGGGGGAAGCGGACCATGTCCATCACGCCGACGCCTGGAATGGCGGCGGCGAACAGGTCCGGCCGCTGGTTGGCGACGGCGCCGACGAGAAGTCCGCCGTTCGACTCGCCCTGGATCACGAGGCCGTCCTGCGAGGCGATCCCCTGCGCCTTCAGGAACTCGCCCGCCGCGATGTAGTCGTCGAACACGTTCTGCTTGTTGGCCCGCCGGCCGGCGTCGTGCCAGGCCTTGCCGTATTCGCCGCCGCCGCGAAGGTTGGCGACGGCCGCGACGCCGCCCTGTTCGACCCAGGCGAGGAGCGGCGGCGAGTAGAACGGCGCGAGCGGAATGCCGAAGCCGCCATAGCCGTAAAGCAGAGTCGGCGCCGGCCCCTCGACGTCCTTGCGGCGGATGACGAAGATCGGGATCTTGGCCCCGTCCTTCGATCCGTAGAAGCGCTGCTCCACCACGATCCTGTCGAGGTCGATCGGGACCTTGGGCGCGGCCCAGACCGTGCTGGCGCCGGTCTCGACGTCGTAGCGATAGATCGTGGTCGGGGCGTTGTAGCTCGTGAAGACATAGAAGACCTCACGGTCGCTCGCCTCGCCGAGGAAGCCGCCCGCGGTCCCGACGCCCGGCAGCTCCACCTCGCCCGCCGGCGTCCCGTCGGTCTCGAAGCGCCGGACGCGCGTCTTGACGTCCTCGAGATAGGTCAGGATCAGCTTGCCGCCGAGCAGGCCGCCGCCGCTCAGGACCGTCTGGCGCTCCGGGATGAGGTCGCTGAAGACCGGCTCGTCGCCGCCGAGGTCCATCGCCAGGACCTTGCCGCGGGCCGCGCCCTTGTTGGTCATGACGTAGAGCGTCGGTCCCTCGTTTCCGACCACGTACCAGAAGTCGCCGTCGGCGGCCGCCACCGTCTTCGGCCGCCAGTCGGCGCTGTCGAGATCGATGATCGTCAGCGCGTTGTTGCCGGCGCCGGGCGTCGAATAGACCGCGAGATAGCGGCCGTCGTCGGTCGCCTCGACCGAGTGGATGAAGTGCGGCCGCTCGGGGTCGGAATAGACGAGGCGGTCGGCGGACTGCGGCGTCCCGAGCGCGTGATGGTACACCGCATGGCCCGAGACCCCGGCCTGGAAGGTTCCGCCGGCCACGGGCTCGGGAAAGCGCGTGTAGAAGAAGCCCGCGCCGTCCTTCGACCAGGCGATCGAGGCGAAGCGGGCCCACTCGATCTTGTCGTCCAGCACGTCGCCGGTGTCGACGTTCACGACCCTGATCACGCGCCAATCCGAGCCGTCGTGCTGGATCCCGTAGGCGACGTGCTTGCCGTCCTTGGAGGGCGCCCATTCGCCGAGCGCGGTGGCGCCGTCCTGCGACCAGCCGTTCGGATCGATGAGGAGGCGGTCCTTGCCCGCGGCGCCGTCGCGCACATGCAGCGCCGCCTGGTTGTCGAGGCCGGCGTTGCGGGTGAAGAAATAGCGGTCGCCGCGCTTGCGGGGCGGGGCGAGCCGCTCGTAGTTCAGCAGCGCCGAAAGCCGGTCGCGGAAGATCTTCCTGCCCGGCAGGGCCTCGAGATAGGCCTCCGTGACGTCGTTCTGCGCCGCGACCCAGGCCGCGACCTCGCCGTCTTCCCGGATGTCGTTCTCCAGCCACCGGTAGGGATCGGAGACCTTCTGTCCGAAATGGTCCTCCACCAGTTCGACGCGCTTGGTCTGGGGATGGGCGAATGCGGGCATGATCGTCTCCGATAGCGGATTGGCGAATGAGGGCGAGGGGAGGGCGGCGACCGGCAGGGCGAGCGCCGCGCACAGCAGCGCGGCCCGGAGGGGCGGCGAAGGAGGCGAGGGGCTGCGCGTCACGGCCTGCCCCCGAAGACGTTCGGAATCACGGGATCGCAGATCGGCAGCGTGCTCGCCGCGCGGATCGCCTTCGCCATCTGCTCGACCACGTCTTCGAGCGTGAATGTCTGCTTGTGGCGGATCGCCGCGACGCTGATGGTCTCGTCCACGATCCGGATCGCCGCCACCATGGTGGCGGCGCACAGGCGCACGTCGAAATCCTTGACCGAGCGGTCGAGCCGGTCGGCCACGATCGCGATCAGGGCGTCCTCGGTCTCCTGACAGGACATCAGCCAGACCGAGCGCAAATCCGGCTCCTCCGGCATGACGGCGATGAGGCGCACGATCAGCACCTCGTCGGCGATCTCCTGCTGCGTCTTGGCGTCGAGCCGGAAGCACTCCCTGAGATGGGCCTCGATCGTGGCCTCGCGCGGCCAGCGCTTCAGCTTCTCCAGAAAGCCGCGGTGAGAGGCTGAGAACAGCGGGTCGACGCAACTCTCCTTGGTCCGGAAATACCGCCAGACCGTGCGTTTGGAGAGCCCGGCCGCGGCGGCGATGTCGTCGCCGCTCGCGCCCGAGACGCCGCGCTCGAGGAAAAGCTTCGCGGCGTGGCGCGCGACCGACAAACGGGCGTCATCTCGATCGTCGACCATTGTTCCGCGTCGATGTGTGTCACTAAGTGACATTTATCGTGGCGCAAAGTGTCAGAAGTGGGGCGCGGTCGTCGACCATGCGCGATGGGCGCAGATGGCGGCCTCCGGCGCGGATGACGAAGTCGCGGACGGCGCACAAACTGTCTGGCGGATACGTATTTCTACCTATACGGTCCGTCGCGGCGATCGTCGCCGGTTGGGGGGTCCATGAAGCTCGTTCGGTCGGCGCGGCTGTGGTTCAAGGAAGGAACCTCGGACAAGCTCTACGAAGTCGATCTGATCGAGAACGACGCCCTTCAGTCCGACCAGCGCTTCATCGTCAATTTCCGTTACGGCCGCCGGGGCGCGACGCTGCGCGACGGGTCGAAGACGCCGCAGCCCGTCGCGGCCGCCGCTGCCGAAAAGATCTTCGACAGCATCGTCGTCTCCAAGGTGAACGACGGATATCGCCGGACCGACCAGCCCGCCGCCGCCGCCCAGACCCCCGAAGCCCCCGGGGCGTCCGGCCCGACCGCCCTGCAGGGCGAGGCGCTCGACGGACGCGGCCGCGAGCTGATCGCGCGGCTCGAGGCCTGCGTGCGAAGCCCCTGGCCCGCCCGCGACCTCGACCGGCTGGTCTGGCGCATCGGCCAGCTGAAGCTTCGCGCCGCCGGTTCCTTGCTCGTCGAGCTCGCGTCGCGGATCGGTCCTTCGGAGGCGAGCTACTCGCTCGTCTGGGCGCTTGCGCGCGCTGGGCAGGAACGCGCCGCGCCGATGCTTTCGGAGGTCGCCGCCAAGTCGAAAAGCGCGCTGACCCACGACCTCGCACGTTTTGCGCTCGCTTCGACGCTGATGGGCGAGGCGCGGATCCACGACAGCCGCGACGGCGACATCCTCGACGCCGTCTCGCGCGCGGCCGCCGAGGCCGGCGGCCTCGTCCAGGCGCTTGTCGATCTCGGCTCGCGCGAGCCGGCCCGCGTCGGCGGCGTGATGGCGGCGCTCGCGCGTCGCGCGCAGGGCGATCGGGCGCGCCACGCCGCGCTCGTGGCCGCGATCCGGTCGCTGCCTGCGCGCCCGCCGTTCCTCATCGGCCTGCGCCGCCTCTTCAAGCACGCCGAGATGGCCGACGACGCCGCGCTGTTCGCCGTGACGGCGCGCGCCTTCGAGACCGCGCGGCCGATGTATGTCCGGCCGAACTATCCCAACGCCCGGCCCTGGATCCCGGAGCTCGGCGCGGCGATCCGGATCGCCGACGTCGCGGGCCGGCCGGACGCGAAGGTCGGCCTCTCCAACGTCACGCTCGCCTATCTCAAGCGCCGCATCTGGCGCTCGCTGCGCAAGCGCGGCGAGGTCGGCGACCCGGCCTACGCCGAGCTCAGCTGCGGCTATCTGCTCAGCCTTCGGTCCGAAGACATGTCGCCCCCTGTCGTCAAGACGTTCTGGAAGCGCGGCGACAACGGGCGCTGGAGCCGCGAGGAGCGCGCGACCGGCGGAGGCCTCAACCGCAACTGGTCCGCGAGCCAGATCCTGCGCCGCGACGATCCGCTCGCCGAGCCGCGCTATGCGAGCCTCACCTTCGGCGAGAAGCCCTCCGACACGGGCGCAACCGAGCGCCCGGAGGCCTTCGCCGCGCTCTGGGACGCCCGGCCGGACCTCGCGCTCGATCTCGCGGCCGACGGCGCGGTCGAGCCCGTGTCGCGGCTCGGGGTGCGGGTGCTGAAGGCCAATCCCGGCTTCCTGAAGAGCGTCGACGCCGCGGCGCTGCTGCGCCTGCTGCGCTCGGTCGACGTCGCGGCCCAGGGGCTCGGCTTTTCGGAGGCGCGCGACCGCCTGGCGAGCGGCGAGGCCGATCCGGCGCTGCTCGCGGCGTTGCTCGCCGCCGACTTCCCCGAGGCGCGCCGCCTCGCCGTGACGCGGATCGACCGCGACCCCTCGCTGCCCTGGAGCGACGCCGGGCTCGGCCTTGCGGCGCTCACCTCTCCGCATGACGACCTCTCCGACACCGTGCCGCGCTGGGCGGGCGAGCGGCGCGTCGACGCCGTCGTCGGGGCCGAGCTCGCCGACCGCCTCGGCGCATGGCTTCTCGCCATCGCCCCGGAGCCCGAGGAGGCGACCCAGGCGCTTATCCGCCGGGTGCGCGAACGCATCGGCGCGCTCTGGCGCGACGGCGACATGCCGATCGGCCACGCGGCGATCGACGCGCTGTTCGCCCATCCCGCGGCCGCGGTCGTGGCCGCCGGCATCGACATCCTGGCGCTTGCGGGCGCGGACGTGTCGTCGGTTCCGAACGAGCGCTGGGCCGCGCTGCTCGGCTCGTTCGAGACCGACGTCCAGAGCGCGGCGTTGCGCCTCTTCGGCCGGCTCGACGACGACACGCTCGCAAGCCATGCGAGCCTCGTCGTCGCCTTCGCCACCGCGCCCTCGAGCGAGCTCCGCCGCGCCGCCCGGCCGCTCGTCGTGCGGCTCGCGGCGCGCGATCCGGGCCTCGCCGAGCGCCTGTCGCGCGATCTGATCGACAGCCTGTTCCGGACCGCGCCCGACGAGGCCTATCCGGGCGACGTGGTGGCGCTGCTCAAGGAGGCGACGCCCGCGCAGGTCGCCGCCATCGATCCCGGGACGCTGTGGCGCCTGCTGCAGGCCCGCGCCAAGGGCGCGCAGCTGCTCGGCTCGACCGAGATCCAGAACCGCCCGGCCTCGCAGCTTTCTGTGCGCCAGATCGCGCGGCTCGGAAACCACCCGCATCTTGCCGCGCGGACATGGGCGCTCGCCGCGTTCCGCGACGATCCCGGCCGCTTCCAGAACGAGGCCGAGGACGCGGTGCTGCTGGTCGAAAGCGACTGGGACGACGCGCAGGAGTTCGCGCGCTCCTACTTCGACGGCTGGCCGGAGGACGCCTGGAGCCCGGCGGCGCTCGCCGTCGTCACCGACAGCGTGAAGCCCGACGTGCTCGCCTTCGCCCGCCGCCTGCTGCGCAGCCGCCTCGCCCCCGGCGACGCCGCGGCGCAGCTGACGCGCCTGCTCGAGCACCCCGCGCAGTCGATGCATCTGCTCGCCACCGAGCTCATGACCGAGGACGCCGCCGCAAGCGAGGAGGCGTTCGACAAGCTCCTGCCGCTCGCCCGCATCGTCATGCTGCAGGTCCACAAGGGACGCATCGCCAAGGACCGCGTCACGGCCTTCCTGCTGAAGGAGGCGCTGCGCGACCGCGGCCGAGCCGAGCGCGTCGCGCCGCTGTTCGCCGATCTCTCGATCGCCGGCGTCGCGCGCGACCGCGCCGCCGCGATCCTGGCGTTGCGCGACATCGGCGCGGCCCATCCGGGAATCGAGACACCGCTCAATCGGCGCGCGGCGCCCGTGAGGGCCGCCTGATGAATTTCGTGCATCGCTATTTCGGCGCGACCTCGGCGTCGTCGGACGCGCTTTCGACCGCGCTCGCCTTCGCGCCCGACCTCTTGCGCGAGCCCACTTATTTCGTCGGCAAGGTGCGCCGCCACCTGCCGTTCCGCGAGGCGATCTCGGCGCTGCATCACGTCGTGGTCTCGGACCTGCGCTTCAAGCCGAAGGACCGCACCGCCTATTTCGCCTGGCTGAAGGACCACGAGGAGCAGCTGCTCGCCGAGGCCGTCGCCGAGCGCGGCGCGGTGAGGGAGCGGATCGACGCGCTTCGCGTGGAGTTCGCCGACATCCACAAGCTGTCGAGCGAGATCATGCGCCCGTTCTACGGCGCCCAGAAGCGCTACTTCGACTGGCTCTACCAGAACAACCGCGACGCCTGGTTCGTGCTGGACCCGGTCATCACCGTCCATCCCGACGAGGTGTTCTTCGAGTGCTTCAGCCTCGACGAATCCACCTATGGCCGGCTGTCCTGCGACCACGACGTGTTCGAGCGCGTCGAGGAGATGGCCTGTGGCACCACCAACATCGACTACAGCCACGCGCTCTACGACGAGTTCCAGAAGATCCGCAGCTATCGCGACACCTCGCTCACCATCGAGCCCTCGGGCTTCGAGGTGCAGACGGCGGGCGAGGCCAATTTCCGCGAGGAGAAGATCGACCTGCCGGACAGCTGGATGCGCGGCTTCCTGCAGGTCTCGAGCGCGATGGCGCAGCCGGCCCACGTCGTCGACCTCGCTCCGGTCGACATGCACGCGATCCTCAGCCGTCTCGCGGCCAAGCGCGAGCGCCACGGGCCGCGGTCGCTGCGCTTCCTGCTGGAGCCCGACAAGCCGGTCGAGGTGCTGATCGAGCCGTGGAACGACCGGCTCACCTTCCGCCGCTCGATCTACAAGGGCTCCGAGCCCGCCGAGATCCGCATCTGGGGCCGGCGCCGGCTCGCCATCCTCGAACGCGCGCTGCCGCTCGCGAAATCGGTGCGGCTGCATCTGCTCGGCAGCGGCCTGCCGTCCTTCGCGGTCGTCGACTATGGCGGCCTGCGCTTCACGCTCGGGCTTTCGGGCTGGACCGCCAACGACTGGTCGCGCGCCGGCCAGTTCGACCTGCTCGCGCCCCGCACGGAGGTCGACGAGACCACCGCGCAAAAGGTGTTCGACGCGCTGAAGGGCCAGCATTTCGCGACCGTCCCCGAACTCGCCTTCGAGACGGGGCTCGACCGCTCGATCGTGGCTGGCGCGCTCGGCCTCTATGTGCAGGCGGGCCGCGCGATGTACGACCTCGACAAGGGCGTCTATCGCCTGCGCGAGCTCGTGCGCGACCCGCTGAAGCCCGGCGCGCTGCGCTTTTCTTCGGAACAGGAGGAGAAAGCCGACCGCTTCGTCGCGGCGAGGCTCGTCACGATCGGCTCGGTGGATACGCGCGAGGGAAAACGCGTCGTCTCCGGCGAGGTGATGGACGACGGCAAGACGCATCATCCGCGCCTCGTCATCGACGCCGACGATCGGCTCTCGACCGCGGCCTGCGACTGCTGGTTCTACGGTCACAACAAGCTGATGCGCGGCCCCTGCGAGCACATGCTGGCGCTGCGCCGGCTCTATCACTTGGAGGTCGAGGGCAAGCCCCGCGCCTTCCGGGCGGAGGGCGTGGCGTGATGGTTTGCCATGCAGGCGCGGGAGCCGCGACGCTGTCCGTCCTCGCAAGGGGGAGGGGCGCGCGCGCGGCGCGTCCCGCGTTTTCGAGATTGATGGATCGGCGCGGGGCCCCTAAGCTCCGCGTCATGAGGGGCGCCGGCCGGCGAGGACCTTGCAATCCGGGCGGCGTTTCGCCGTCCTTGCACCTTGCCCGGCAAAGCGTCACTGGCCCGCTCTTCACTGGGGCGGCATTGGGCACCGGTGCGTGTTTACGGTTTGGGTTCGTTGAACCCAAACACGCACCGGTGCCCATGCCGCCTTCGAGTGGACCGGTCCAGTCCCAGGACGAGACGAAGGCAAGCCGTCCGGCGCTCCTCATCTCCCCCCTTAAGACGATCTCCGCGGGGCCGCGCCCATGAACGCGCAGCCCGGCTCCATCACGCGCCAGCAGCTTCACGACCGCATCCGCGAATCCTCGCGCGACGAGGTCATCCTCGAGGAGATGATCCGCCTCGGCTTCTGGCCGGGCGGCGAGGACAAGCCCAACCTCCCCGAGGGCCTGATCCGCCGGCGCGGCGAGATCACCCGCGAGCTCTCCGAACTCGCCGCCAAGGACGCGCGCCTGCGCGACCCCGAAGCCGCGATCAAGGAGATGCACAAGCGCCGCAAGAAGGCGGCGATGGAGCGGCGCAAGGAGACCAGGAAGAAGAACGCGCAGGGTCGCTACGATCGCGCGCTCGCCTGGAGCGAACGGCGCAGGAGCGAGCTCGTCTATCTCGGCGAGGGCGTCTCCGGCGGCCTTCAGGCCGAAGACGCGCCCGCGACGCCGAAGGCGGGCCTGCCCGACATCGCGAGCCCCAAGGCGCTCGCCGACGCGATCGGCGTGCCGCTTGCCGAACTCCGCTTCCTTGCCTTCGACCGCAAGCTGACGGCGATCAGCCACTATCAGCGCTTCTCGATCGCGAAGAAGACCGGGGGCCTGCGCCAGATCTCGGCCCCGATGCCGCGGTTGAAGCGCGCCCAGTACTGGATCCTCGACAACGTCCTGGCCAAGGCCGCGATCCACGAGGCGGCGCATGGCTTCGTCCCAGGCCGCTCGATCGTCACCAACGCGCAGGCGCATGTCGGCCGCGACGTGGTGGTGAACCTCGACCTCAAGGACTTCTTCCCGACGCTGACCTTCCGCCGGGTGAAGGGCAAGTTCCGCGGCCTCGGCTATTCGGAGCCGGTCGCGACCGTCCTGGCGCTGCTCACCACCGAGCCCGACGTCGACGAGGTCGAGATCGACGGCGAGCGCCTGTTCGCCTCCAAGGGGTCGCGTCTCCTGCCGCAGGGCGCGCCAACGAGCCCGATGCTCACCAATCTCGTTTGCGTGCGGCTCGACAAGCGCCTCGCCGGCCTCGCGAAGTCGATGGGCTTTTCATACACCCGCTACGCCGACGACATGACGTTCTCGGCCTCCGGCGAGGCCGCCGCCAAGGTCGGGGCGCTGCTGAAGTTCGTGGGCGAGATCGTGGCGGCCGAAGGCTTCACGGTCCATCCCGACAAGACGCGGGTGATGCGGCGCGGGACGCGCCAGGAGGTCACGGGCCTGACCGTCAACGATCGCGTCGGCGTGCCGCGCGACGTGCTCCGCAACTTCCGGGCTCTGCTCCACCAGATCGAGAAGACCGGCCCCAACGGCAAGCGCTGGGGCAAGGCCCGCGACGTGATGGACGCGGCGACCGGCTTCGCCTGCTTCGTGCGGATGGTGACGCCCGAGACCGGTGAGGCGCTGCTGAGCGAGGTTCGCCGGCTCGACGCGCGCCAGGGCCGGGCGGTCGCGGCGCCCGCGCCGTTCCGCGCGAAGTCGGCCGCCGGCCAGCAGCCGCTCGAGCGCTGGTGGACGCCCGCCGAACCGGCGCCCCCTCAGCCCGAGCCGGTCCTGCTCGAGCCCGAGCCGCAGCCGGAGCCGCCCTCCGAGAAGAAGCCGCGCAGCGCGTTCGACATGGCCGGGATGCGGGCCCAGATGCGCGACCGCGTCGCCCAGCCCGCCGAGCCTGAGCCGATCGACGAGCCCGAAGGCGGCATGAAGCCCTGGGTCGCGGTGATCGGCGTCATCGTGCTGGTGCAGTTCGCGTTCGCCGTGAACCCGCTGCTCGGCCTGCTGGTCGCCTTCGCAGCCGGCTTCATCGCGTTCCGCCGCTGGCTCCGGCGCCGCAAGCGCAACCGTCGCTGAAGGCGCGAGGTCTTGGAGATCGCGCGCCGGGCCGCATGGCTGCTGGTCGGCTTTTCGGGCCGGGTCACTCGGGGCGCCTATCTCGCGGGACTTATCGGCTCCGCTGCCGCGCTGATCCTCGCGCTGCTGGTCTTCGAGCCGGCGGCGCTGGAGGCTGAGACGCTCGCCTTCACGCCGACGGTCACGGCGGCGCTCGTCGCCGGCTGGTGGACCTGGCTTGCGCTGCTGGTGAAGCGCCTGAGGGACGTCGGCCTCGGATGGGGCTGGTCTCTGCTCCTTCTGCTGCCGGGGCTCCAGCCCGTCGTCCTCGTCGGTTTCGCGGTTCCGAAAAGCCGGCCGGCGGACGGCGAGCGGCGTCAGGGATAGGGTTCGCGCTCGAGCGGCTTCAACTGGAGCACGTCCTCACCGCGGCGCATCCGCAGGCTGAGGCGGAAGGAGCCGCCGATCCGCTCCGAGCGCTCGATCCAGAAGGCCGCGACGTCGGGCGGGCAGATCTCCTCGACCGTCAACCGGAACAGCGCCAGCCATCGCCGGAAATGCGCGTCGCCGAGCTCGGGCAGGCGGATGTGCTTGGCGAGCGGCCGGCCGTCGTAGCGGCGGGTTCCGAGGAGCATCGAGCTCCAGAAATCCACGATCGTGTCGAGATGCGCCGACCATCTCTCGTCGGGGACCGCGGCGACGAAGACGGGGCCGATGACGGCGTCCTGGCGGGCGAGCGCGTAGAAGCGATCCACCACCGCGCGGATCATCGCCTCGTCGAGCCCGGAGGCCGAGAAAACCGGGACGTTCCGCGCGGGCGGCGTGGCGGATTGCGTCATGGGCGCGCCTCGCAAAACGCCGCGCCGACATGGTCGAGGAACCGCTCGAAGGCCGCCGTGAGCAGGCTGTCGGTCCGATGGACCAGCAGCGTCCCGACCCGCCCTTCATCGTCCGCAAGGCGGTGCATCGACACCCTTCCGGCGCGCTCCATCGGCTCGGCGACCACGCGCGGCAGCAAAGAAACGCCCATGCCGGCCTCGACGCAGCCGATGATTCCGTCAAGCGTTCCGAACTCCATGCGCCGGACATGGACGAGGCCGTGCGCGGCGAGAAAGGTCTCGAACCGCTGACGATAAGAACAGCCCGACCTGAAGACGAGAATTCTCGCCTCGCGCTTCTGCGCGAGCATGGAGACGACTTCGTCGAAGCTCTTGATCCTCGGGGCGGCGACGAGCACGAGCTCCTCGTCGAGCACGGGATACGACGTCAGCTCCGCCTGGAAGATGGGGCCGGCGACGAAGGCGGCCTCGACGCGACGGTCCAAAACCGCGGCGAGCAGGGCCTCGGTCGGGCCGAGCTCCAGCTCGACGTCGACCTCGGGAAAGGCCGCGGCGTAGCGCGTCAGCAGCTTCGGCAGCCTGAGCGCCGCCGTCGTCTCCATCGCGCCAAGACGCAGAGATCCTTGGGGAGTTTCATCGGAGAGCACGGCCTGCTCGGCGTCGGCGAGCAGCCGCGAGACCTGCGTGGCGTAGGGCAGCAGCCGTTCGCCCGCCCGCGTCAGCGTCACGCCCTTGGCTCCCCGGTAGAACAGCGGCGCGCGCAGCTCCTGCTCGAGCGAGCGGATCCGGCCCGTGACGTTCGACTGCACGGTGTTGAGCGCAAGGGCCGCTCGGCCGATGCCGCCGGCCTCGGCGACGGCCGTGAAGAAGGCGAGGTCGGTGCTGTTCATGGCATCGTCAATCGAGATGAGGGTGATCTGAACTAATCATTATTCGAGAAGGCGTCGGCGCGCTAGGTCTGGCTTCGACGACCCGCGCCGTTCCGCGGCGCCGCGACCTGGAGCCGCCATGACGCTCAAGACCCGACTGACCGAAACCTTCGGACTCCGCTGCCCCATCGTGCTCGCGCCGATGGATCCGGCGTCCGGCGGAGAACTCGCAGCCGCCGTCAGCCGCGCCGGAGGCCTCGGCCTGATCGGCGTCGGCTATGGCGACGGCGCGACCCCCGAGGCGGAGTTCGCCAAGGCCGGCGGGGCGTGCGTCGGCTTCGGCTTCATCACGTGGGCGCTCGCGAACGCGCCGGACCTGCTCGACCGGGCGCTGGCGCTGAAGCCGGCGGCCGTGATGCTGTCCTTCGCCGATCCGACGCCCGTCGCGGGCAAGATCCGCGCAAGCGGCGCGCCTCTGCTCTGCCAAGTCCACAGTCTCGACCACGCCAGGCGCGCGCTCGACGCCGGCGCGGACGTGATCGTGGCGCAGGGAAGCGACGCCGGCGGCCACGGGCTCACCACGCGCGGCACGATCTCGCTGGTCCCGCACGTCGTCGATCTCGTCGCCGCGAGGCGTCCGGAGGTCCTCGTGCTCGCGGCCGGCGGGATCGCGGACGGGCGCGGGCTGGCGGCGGCGCTCACGCTCGGCGCCGACGGGGCGCTGCTCGGCACGCGCTTCTGGGCGACGCGCGAGGCCAAGATCCCCGACGCCGCCAAGGCCCGCGCGCTGGCCGCGACCGGCGACGACACCATCCGCACCACCGTCTACGACATCGTCCGCGACCGCGACTGGCCGGCCGAATACACCGGGCGGCTGCTGCGGAACCGCTTCGTCGACGAGTGGCACGGCCGCGAGAACGAGCTCCGCGCCATGGACCTCGGCGCGCGCAAGGCCGCCGAGGAGCAAAGCCGCGGCGGCGACCCGGTCTCCAACGTGACGGTCGGCGAGGCCATCGGCCTCATCGACGACCTTCCGCCGGCGGGCGAGCTCGTCGAGCGCATCGCCGCCGACGCCGAACGGCGGCTCAGGGCCGCGTCGCAGGCGCTGTCCGCCGACTGATCTCACGCCTTGGGAGAAGACCCGCCATGCCGCTTTTGCGCTTCGATCTCGTCGAGGGCCGCAGCCCTCAGGAACTGCGGACGCTGCTCGACGCCGCCCATGAGGCGATGCTCGCCGCCTTCAAGGTTCCGCCGCGCGACCGCTACCAGATCGTCCACGAGCATCCGGCCGCCCATATGGTCGTCGAGGACACCGGTCTCGACATTGCGCGCAGCGATCAGCGCGTCGTCCTACAGGTGACGACGCGCCCGCGGGGACGCGAGATGAAGGAGACGTTCTACCGACTGCTCTGCGAGCAGCTCGAGGCCCGGTGCGGGATTTCGCCCGCCGACGTCGTCGTCTCGATGGTCGAGAACGGCGACGAGGACTGGTCCTTCGGCCACGGGCGCGCCCAGTTCCTCACCGGGGAGCTGTGAGCGCCAGACGCGAAACGAAAAAGGGGGCGACGCGACGCGCCGCCCCCTTCGCTCGTCATCGGACCGATTACTTCAGGCCCATGCAGTTGGCGTAGTAGCTGACGGGCGCCGGCCAGTCGGAGAAGATCGCGCGGGCGCCGACGTCCTGCGCCAGCACGTCGATGACGCGCATCAGGTCGCCCTCGCGGCTGACCGCCCGCTCGATTGTCTGGTAGTAGAAGTCGCCGTTGAGGTCGGCGAGGCGGCCGGACCGCTCGAGCGACCAGATGATGAGGTCGAGGCCCGCGGCCTTGGCGTTCTTGGCGGCCTTGGACGCGACGATCTCGTTCTTGCCGTTCACCGCGAGCGCGGCGAAGACCGGCGGCGCCCAGATGCGGATGCCCTGGTCGCGATAGCTCTGCAGCTCGGCGGCGTTCGGAAGATCGGCGACCGTGTTGGCGTCGTCGAGATAGACCGCCTGGCGGCCGAACGTCGGCTCCTTCTGGACCCAGTACAGCACGTCGTTGATGTCGAAGGACTGAGGGAACACGTCCTTGGCCTTGACGCCCGCTTCCTTGTACTCGTTGATCAGCTTCTGGGCGTAGTCCTGCTGGCTGAAGCCGCGGAACGGCATCTCGACCACGGGGCTCTTCAGCTCCGGCGTCATCTTCACGCCGAGCTTCTTGAAGAGCTCGATGCTTTCCTTGTGCGTCATCAGGTGGCCGCTGGTCTCGCCGGCATAGAGATCCGTGCGCCACTTCGCGGTGCCGTCGACGAACTCCTCGACGGTGGTCGCGCGCGGATTGAAGGCGTCCATCTTGCCGCGCAGCGACTTGAACTCGGCGAGCGTGATGTCGCTCGTCCGGCACTCGGCGCTCGCCGGGGTGACGACCTCGCCCTTGTCGTTGATCTCCGCCGGCGTGAAGCCATTGGTGCACTTTTTCGCGAGCGGGGTCAGCAGGATGTTGGTGGTCGTGTGCAGGTCGTTCTGCGCGTGCCGGCAGACGAGCTCGAGATCCTTGGTGAAGGCGACGTCGCATTCGAGCACGCCCGCGCCCATGCGGGCGGCCGCCTCATAGGACTCGACGGTGTGCTCGGGGAACTGAAGCGGCGCGCCGCGGTGGCCGATGGAGAACTCGGTCGGCTTGAGGCTCTTGTTCTCGCACTGCTGGAGCTTGCGCTTCAGCGGGCCGTTGTCCATGTCGTTGATCAGGAAGTACGGACGCGGGCCGAGCTGCACGTTGATCTGCTGCTTGCCTCCCTTCGCGCCCTCCTGGGCGGCCGCCTTGTCCGCGACGGCCAGCGCCGACGCCGCGACGGCGAGCGCGAGGCCGAGTGTGACAATCTGCTTGCGCATTGTGATCCCTCGTTGGGCGATACCGGGACCATTCCGATATCGGCCGGGACCGTAGCGGCCCGTTCTGACGGCGCGGTGACGACGGACCAGCGACCGGGCGGAAAGCCTATCGACTTCGTCAGAGCGAGACGAGATCGTCCTCGAGCCACTCGCGCCGAGGCAGCGGGCGAAAGCGCGCGTCCGGGTAGATCGCCTGCGCCGCGGCCGCGATCACGTGAGCGGTCCGCGGTCCGAAGCCCGTGAAGGCGAGCGCGTCGGCGACCGCGACCCTGTTCTCGCGCGCGGCGGCCGTCCCCTTGAGCGCCGGATGGGCGGAGACGTCGGCCGCGAGCAGCGGCGCGCCGATCGACAGCGCGACGACGGCTTCCGGCTCGAGCGCCGCGACCTGATCGTTCTTGAGCGCCTTCCAGCCGCTGAAATGTCCTGTCGCGTTGACGCCGCCGGCCATTTCGAGCGCGAGCGCGGCCGGCGAGCCGGCGCCGCCGACGATCATCGGGTGGCCGCTGCCGAGGCCCATGACGATGAGGGCGCGTCGCCGCGCAGGCAGGCGGCCGAGATCGTCGGACAGGGACGAGAGATCCTCCGCCACTGCGTCCGCGAGCGCCGCGCCGCGGCCGGGGTCGCCGACCGCGTCTCCTGCGGCGCGGATCCGCTGCGTGACGTCGCTCGCCCGCCGCACGGACTTGAGCGAGGAGACGCGCACCGAGGACCGCGCGAGCGCGTCCTTCACGTCGGCGATGCTCGTCTCCTCGCCGCTGACCACGAGATCGGGCGCATGGGAAAGAAGCTGCGCGGCCGAGAGGTCGTCATGGAAGCCGGCGTCGCCCTTGCGCCGGGCCGCTCCCGGAAAGCGGGAGGTCTGGTCGACGGCCACGATCTGGTCGCCGCACCCGAGCCCGAACAGGATCTCGGTGATCGGGCCGCCGATGGCGATGATGCGTTTGGGTCTCCAGGCCGCCGCGAGCCCGATGTTGGGAGCCGCGAGCGCGCCGATCGCGCCAGCGATCAGGCTGCGTCTCGAAAGCATCGTCGATCTCATAATTATTACAATTCGCTATATACTGTTTCTTTGGCTGCTTATTTTCTGCCTGAGTTGAAGATTGCGACAAAGAATTATTGAACGTCGTGACGATGAAGTGTTGATATTAGATTTTATTGATTATTGAACTGCGGCCGGCCATCCGTCACGATGGCGCCTAGTCGCCGATAGCCCCGCCTGCCTGGCCGCCGAATGTGTCCCGGCGGCGGGCGCCGCTCCGGCCTTCATGATTGGCGACGCGATAGGCTTAATGCCGCGAGAGCGGGCGCCGGGCCATCGGGGCGAAACCCGGCGCGACAGCAAACGCTTATTTGCCAATGGCTTGAGCGCCAGCGCCCTGATCAGGAAGGCGCTCGCATCTGCAAAAACTTTGCTCTTGGGCGTCCCAACCAACATTTGTAGGCTGCTCACAGAACATTCGTGGGGCGGCCAAATGTCCAGCTCGAACAGTCATGGCGACGGCGGCGCGCCTTCGGCGAAGATCGCGATGCACGACGCCACGCTCAAAGGAAACCAGGCCTACGACCTGCTGAGGCGAGAGATCGTCTCCTGCCGGATCATGCCTGGCGCGCGCTTCACCGAGCCGGAGATGATGGAGCGCTTCGGCCTCGGCAAGGCGAGCCTGCGGATCGCGCTCCAGCGCCTGACCGAGGCCGGCCTCATCGCCTCGATCCCCCGCCACGGCTACCGGGTCGCGCCCGTCACGGTGAAGGACGTCGACGAGGTCTTCGCGATGCGCGTCGTGCTGGAGCCGCTCGCCGCGAGGCTTGCGGCGGGCCGCGTGAACCGCGCGCATCTCGAGCGGCTCGAGCGCGCCTGCCGCGGCCAGATGCCCGGCGACGTCGGCAACCAGCTCGACTTCTTCCTCGAGGCCAACCGCTCCTTCCACATGGCGATCGCGACCGCGTCCGGGAACGGGCGGCTGTGCCGCGCGCTGTCGGGCCTGCTCGACGAGATGACCCGGCTCGTCGCGCTCGGCTTCGGCGTGCAGCGCGTGCGCCCCAACATCGAGAACGACCACACGCTGATGATCGACCATCTCGTCGCCGGCGACGCGGACGCGGCCGAAGAGGTCGCCCGCCGCCATGTCGAGACCTTCCGCGCCATGGTGATGGAGAAGGTCATCGCGAGCCTCACCGAAAGCGCCGCGGTCGTGCCGGTCGGCGTCGCGGTCAAGGCGCGGGAATAGAGCCATGGCGTCGGTCAAGCTTCAGTGCGTCAGCAAGTGGTTCGAGCGCCGCGACGGCGACAGCCTCCACGTGCTCCAGAACATCGACATCGACGTGCCCGAGAAGTCGATCGTGGCGATCGTCGGCGCGTCGGGCTGCGGAAAGTCGACGTTGCTCAACATCGTGGCGGGCCTCGTGAAGCCCGACCGCGGATGCCTGTTCCTGAACGGCGTCAAGGCCGCCGACTTCAAGGACTGGCGCTCGATGACCTACATGTTCCAGGAGGACCGGCTGCTCCCCTGGCGCACCGCCGCGCAGAACGTCTCCTTCGGGCTCGAGGCCGGGGGCGTCGGCCGCGCCGAGCGCAAGGAGCGCGTCGCCGAGACGCTGGCGCTTGTCGGCCTCTCGCAGTTCGCCGACGTCTATCCGCATGAGCTTTCGGGCGGCATGCGCAGCCGCGTGGCGCTGGCGCGCAGCCTCGTCACGCGGCCGACCCTGCTGCTCATGGACGAGCCCTTCTCCAAGCTCGACCCGACCATCCGCTCGCAGATGCACGGCGAGGTTCTGCGCATCGCCGAGCTCATGTCGATGACCATCGTGTTCGTGACCCACGACGTCGAGGAGGCGGTGGTGCTCGCCAACAAGGTGGTGGTGCTCAACCCGCGCCCCGGCCGCGTGCGCGAAACGCAGACGATCGATCTTCCCTATCCGCGCGACCCGGCCTCCGCCGAGGTCCACGAACAGGCGCGCGCCCTGCGCGGGAGACTCTGAGCATGGCGGCCTCGCCTCCCAAGACGCTAGCGCAGGAAGTCGCGGGCGCCCCGATCCGGCCGCACGCCGCGCGCGAGCGCCGGTTCCGCCTGTTCATGCTGCGCATGGGCCTTCTCGCGCTGCTCGTCGGCGTCTGGCAGATCGCCTCGCTCGGCGCGCCGGCCTTCGTGCTTCCAGGGCCGGCGCGGGTCTACGCCGCCTGGTCGAGCCTCGTCGCGACGCCGAGCTTCTGGAACGACTTCGGCATCACCTTCTGGCGCGTCTTCATGGGCTTCGCCATCGCGGCGGTCGTGGGCGTGCCGCTCGGCCTCGTCCTTGGAGCCAGCGAAAAGCTCGGCGAATTCTTCGAGCCGGTGCTGACCGTCATCAACACCGTGTCGTCCTCGATCTGGGCGATCTTCGCGCTGATCTGGTTCGGCCTCTCGGACTGGACCACCATCTTCGTCGTCTTCATGACCGCGATGCCGCTGATCCTGACTAACGTCTGGCAGGGCACGCGTACGGTGAACGCCGACTTCATCGAGCTCGCCCAGACGTTCCGCATGTCGCGGGCGCAGGTGCTGACCAAGATCTACCTGCCGACCATCCTGCCGCCGTTCTTCTCGGCCGCGCGCCTCGCCTTCGGCTTCGGCGCCCGCGTCAGCCTCGTGGCCGAGACGCTCGGCGCCTCGAGCGGCATCGGCTACCGGCTCCGCCAGGCCGCCGACCTCGTGCAGACCGACCAGGTGTTCGCCTGGACGCTCACGCTGATCGCCCTGATGATCGTGCTCGAAGCCCTTATCCTGAAGCCGCTCGAGAACCGCCTCTTCCGCTGGAAGAAGAAGGCCGGGTCGCAGTGACGCGTCCTTCCTCCCAAGACCTGAAACCTGAGACTCGGAGCATCCGCATGAAACGCATCGCAGTTCTCGCCGCAGCCCTCGCGGCCGTCGTCGGGGTCGCGGGACCCGCGCACGCCGACAAGGTCCGCATCGGCTACTGGAGCTCGGGCGTCAGCCTCGGCTTCGGCGCAGTGATGGAGGCCGGAAAGTTCGTCGAGAAGGAAGGCCTCGAGGTCGAGTATGTGAAGTTTCCCGACGTCAACGCCCCCACCAAGGCGATGGCCGCCGGCGCGATCGACTTCGGCATCGGCGCCGCGGCGGGCGGCTCGCTGAGCGTCGCGGCCGATGGCCTGCCGATGTCGATCATGCTCTCGACCCAGGTCGCCGAGCTCGACTTCGTCGTGCCGGAAGACAGTCCGATCAAGACCATCGAGGAGCTGAAGGGCAAGAAGATTGGCTCCTCGCCGGCCGGCAGCGCGACCGCGGCCATCACCGCCGCGATCCTTGAGAAGAACTACGGCATGAAGGCCGGCGACTACACGGCCGTGCCCGGCAACGACCCGCGCCTCGCGCAGTTCCTCGCCCAGAAGGACATCGACGCCGCGGCGCTGCGCACGGTCACCCAGGCGCTCGTCAAGGACATGAAGCTGAGGAAGCTCGCCTCCTTCCGCGACGAGTGGAAGAAGATCACGCAGCAGGACGCCCCGCCCGTGCTCGGAGTCGGACTCGTGCGCAACGAATGGTTGAAGGCGAACCCCGAAGCCGCCGCCAAGCTCGTGGTCGCGATGCGCAAGACCTACGAGTTTGGCAAGGCCGACAAGCCGGCCGTGGCCAAGGCGCTCGTCGCAGCCGCCAACATGAACGAGGAAGACGCCAAGAACTACGCGGCGCTCTGGGACGGCATCTACGCCGTCTCGATGGAGCCGGCCGACGTCGCCTCGCTCAAGGCCGAGTTCGAGGTGTTCAAGTCGGTGGGCGCCGTGAAGGGCACGCTGCCGGACAGCGCCCTCGTCACCGCGCCTTACGAAGCCTCGAAGTCGATGAAGTGACCGGCGTCGACTGAGCGCCGCGCAACCTGCCTCCTCCCCAATCGGGGAGGGGCAGGCCCCGACCAGCCCCTCCCCAACGACAAGCGCGCAAGCGCCGCAAGAAGAGAAAGCATTCCGATGACTGCGACTATGAAGGCTTTGCTGCTCAAGCAGCACGGCGACGTCAGCGATTTGACCGTCGTGGACGACTATCCGGTTCCGACCGCCGAGCCCGGCCATGTGGTGATCCGCGTCGGCGCCTCCTCGTTCAACTACCACGACGTGTTCACCGTGAAGGGCATGCCCGGCATCAAGGTGCCGCTGCCGGTGATCATCGGCCTCGACATGGCCGGCGAGATCACCGAGCTCGGCGAGGGCGTCACGGGCTGGAAGGTCGGCGACCGCGTGCTCGTCAACCCGCTCTACCCGAACAAGGGCCTGATGGGTGAAATGCTCGACGGCGGCATGGCGCAGTACTGCCAGGTCTCGGTCGGCCAGCTGATCGCGATGCCGGACAAGGTCACTTATTCCGAGGCCGCCTCGCTCCCCGTCGCCTACGGCACCGCGCACCGCATGCTGGTCACCCACAAGACCATCAAGCCGGGCGACAAGGTGCTGATCCTCGGCGCTTCGGGCGGCGTCGGCACGGGCTGCGTGATGCTGGCGAAGCAAATGGGCTGCGAGGTCATCGCCTGCGCGGGTTCGCAGGACAAGATGGACCGGCTGAAGGAGCTCGGCGCCGACCACGTGGTGAACTACCGCGAGACCGACTTCTCCAAGTGGGCGATCCAGCAATACGGCAAGCCGCAGCGCCGATCTTACGAGGGCGGCGTCGACGTCGTCATCAACTTCACCGGCGGCGACACCTGGGCGCCGTCGCTCAAATGCGTGAAGCGGGGCGGCGTGATCCTCACCTGCGGCGCGACCGCCGGCCACGATCCGAAGGAAGACCTCCGCTACATCTGGAGCTTCGAGCTCAAGATCATCGGCTCGAACTCGTTCTACGACGACGACCTCTCTTCCCTTATGGACATGATCCAGGAAGGCACGCTGAAGCCGGTCATCGACAAGGAGCTGTCGCTTGAAGAGGCGGCGGAAGGCCTGCGGATGATCCGCGACCGCGAGGTCATGGGCAAGATCGTGGTGACGCCGTGAGCGAAACCACAACGCTCCCCACCGCGGCCGAGATCGAGGAAAAGCTCCTCAAGGGCCCGTTCCACCAGTGGCTCGGCCTGAAGGTGCTCTCCGTCGGCGACGGGACCATCGAGCTGAAGGCGACCTGGCGGCCCGAAATGGTCGTCAACGCCGAACGTGGGTATATGCACGGCGGTATCCTCGCGACGCTCGTCGATCTCACGGCCGACTGGGCGCTGGTGTCGAAGACCGGCCGCGGCGTGCCGACGGTCGATCTGCGCGTCGACTACCATCGCGCCGGCATGCAGGGCGACCTGATTGCCAAGGGCAAGGTGGTCAAGTTCGGCTCGACGCTCTCGGTGGCGGAAGCCGAGATCCTGTCGGAAGACGGCAAGCTGCTCGCGAGCGGCCGCGGCGTCTACATGACGGCGAGCCCTAAGTGACCGAGCCGCTCGACCACGTCGTGGTGAACACGCTCCGCGGCATGGAGGCGGCGGCTGAGATCTTCGCGGCGTTGGGTTTTCGCCTGACGCCGCAGGGCCGCCACTCGCTCGGCTCCATTAACCACCTGATGGTGGCGCCGCGCGCCTATCTCGAACTGGTCGGGGTGCCGAGCGAGGGCAAGCAGCGCCAGGAGGTGCTGGACAGCCCCTTCGGATTGAACGGTCTGGTGTTCCGCAGCGCCGACATCGAGGCCACGTATCGGCGGCTCGAAAAGGCGAAGCTGTCGCCGTTCGAGCCGGTCGCCTTCTCGCGGCCGGTCGAGATCGACGGCGAGGCGAAAGAGGCGAGCTTCCGCACGGTGCGCGCGCCCAACGGCCTGTTTCCCGCGGGCCGGGTCTATTTCTGCCAGCACCTGACGCCCGAATATGTCTGGCGCGACGAGTGGCTGGCGCATCCGAACGGCTTTAACGGCTTCGACCGCATCGAGGTCGCGTCCCGCTCGCCGGAGGCCGACGGTCGGCTTTACGCTTCTGCGGCGGGCTCTGCCCCCGAGCCGCATGGCGAGGGCTGGCGCGTGATCTCGGACGGCTTCGCGATCGACGTCGTGGCCGGCGAGGCGCCGCGCTTCACCGCGCTCGGGCTTCGCTTCGACGGGCTGGACGCGCTTGCGGGCTTCGCAAAGGCTGCCACAGGCGTGACGTGGACCGACGCCGGCGCCGACGGCGTCGCGGCCCTCGAAATTCCTTCTCTCGACCTGCGCATGGAATGCCGGAGCGCCTGATGACCCAAGCGACAAATCTCGGCGACGTCCTCCGCCGCGACGGCCATCCCGACGCGCCCGTGATCATCGGGGTCGGGCTCGACGGCGCCGAGACCGTGCTGACCCGCGGCGGGCTCGACCAGATGGCCGACGCCTTCGCCCGCGGCCTCGTGGCCCGCGGTTTTCAGCGCGGCGACCGCATCGCGATCCTCTCGGCCAACCGGCCGGAGTTTCTCGCCGTCATGCTCGGCGCGATGCGCGCCGGGGTCGTGCCGACGCCGGTGAACTTCAAGTTTCCGAAGCCGACCATCGCCCATGTCGTGGCGGATTGCGGCGCGCGGGTCGTGTTCTGCGACGCCGCCCGCCGCGACCAGCTCGACGAGGGCGTCGAGGCGGTCGAGTTCGACAGCGCCGATTTCGGCGACTGGCTCGACGCCGGCCCGTTCGATCCCGTCGAGCCGCGCGCCGACGAGGCCGCGCTGATGCTCTACACCTCCGGCTCGACCGGGCGCCCCAAGGGCGTTCTGCTCTCCCACGCGGCGCATCTCTGGGTCGTTTGCGCCCGCATGGCCGAAGACGATCTTTCGGGCGACCGGGTGCTGATCGCCGCGCCGCTCTACCACATGAACGCGTTGGCGAATTCGCTTCTGGCCATCGCCGCCGGCGCCTCGATCGTGCTGCTGCCCCAGTTCCAGGCCAAGGCCTATATCGAGGCGATCGCGCGCCACCGCTGCACCTGGGCGACCGCGGTGCCGCCGATGATCGCCATGATGCTGCGCGAGAAAGAGGCGCTGTTCGGCGCCGATCTTTCGAGCGTCCGCGTCGTGCGGATGGGCTCCGCGCCCGTCAACGACACGCTCGCCGACCAGATCCGCGAGCTGCTACCCAACGCCCGCATCATCAACGCCTATGGCACCACCGAGGGCGGCCCCGTGGTGTTCAACGACAAAGGCGGCGCGCCGAGCGGGTCGGTGGGCAAGGTGCACGCGGGCGTGGAAGTTCGTCTCGTCGGCGAGGGCGCGCCCGAGACCGGCGTGCTCCAGATGAAGAGCCCGGCCGTCATGCTCGGCTATCACAACCGCCCGGACGTGCGCTCGCCCGTGACCGCGGACGGCTTCTACGACACCGGCGACGTGTTCCGGCAGGACGGGGAGGGGAACTTCTATTTCGTCGGCCGCGCCGACGACATGTTCGTCTCCGGCGGCGAGAACATCTTTCCGGGCGAGGTCGAGGCGGTTCTGGAGACCCATCCCGAGGTGCTTCAGGCGAGCGTCGTGCCGGTCGACGACGACATCAAGGGCCAGAAGCCGGTGGCCTTCATCGTGCGCAAGCCCGGCTCGACCGTGGACGAGCAGGCGATCAAGAGCTTCGCGCTCGAGCATGCGCCCGCCTACCAGCATCCGCGCCGGGTCTGGTTCCTCGACCAGATGCTGCTGGCCTCCACCAACAAGATCGACCGCGCCGCGCTTCGCGCCCGCGCCGAGGCGGAGCTGAAGGCCCGATGAGCGGCGCCGCTCTCGCCAAGGCTCACGTTTCCGCAGCCGATCCCGATCGCCGGGCCTGGGTCGCCTGGGCGATCTCGCGGCTCGAGGCCGACGTCAACCGCTCGGCCGACACCCATCTCATCAAGCTCGACCTGCCGCGCGCGCCAGGAATCAGCCTCTATCTCAAGGACGAGTCCAGCCACCCGACCGGGAGCCTGAAACACCGGCTGGCGCGTTCGCTGTTCCTCTATGCGCTCTGCAACGGCTGGGTCGGGCCCGAGACCACGATCGTGGAGTCCTCCTCCGGCTCGACCGCGATCTCGGAGGCCTATTTCGCCAAGCTGCTCGGCCTGCGCTTCATCGCCGTGATGCCGCGCACGACCGCGCGCGAGAAGATCGCGGCGATCGAGTTCCATGGCGGAAAGCCGCATCTCGTCGACCGCGGCGACGTCTCGGGCGAGGCCGAAAAGCTCGCGCGCGAGATCGGCGGACACTTCATGGACCAGTTCACCTACGCCGAGCGGGCCACCGACTGGCGGGGCAACAACAACATCGCCGAGTCGATGTTCGCGCAGCTCTCCCATGAGGACCGGCCGGTCCCCGACTGGGTGGTGTGCGGCGCCGGCACCGGCGGCACCTCGGCGACGATCGGGCGCTACATCCGCTACCGCAAGTTCCCGACATCGCTCTGCGTCGCCGATCCCGAGAGCTCGGTGTTCCACCGCCACTACGCCGAGCGCTCGGTGCATCGGGTGGAATGTTGCGACAGCGTGATCGAGGGCATCGGCCGCGCCAAGGTCGAGGCCTCCTTCGTGCCGGACCTCGTCGACCGCATGATCGCCGTTCCGGACGCCGCCTCCATCGCCGCGGCCCGCATGACGAGCGCGCTTCTGGGGCGCGCCTGCGGCGGCTCGACCGGCACCAATGTCTGGGCGTGCCTGAAGATCATCGAGGAAATGAAGGCGGCAGGCCAGGAGGGGACCATCGTGACGCTGCTCTGTGATTCAGGCGAGCGCTACCGGTCCACGATTTTCAACGACGCATGGCTCGCTGAACGCGGCCTCGACCTCGCGGATCCCCACGCGCGGCTCGAGGCCGTGTTCGGCGGGGCCTGAGCGAGCTATGTAGCGCGGCTGAAGAGGCCGACTGCGCGCTTCGAGACGCTTGGCTGACGCCAAGCTCCTCGAGCCATGAGGGATGTTTGTGGGAGTGAAGCCTCGCACGGTCCTCATGCTGAGGAGCCGTCCGCCAGGACGGCGTCTCGAAGCACGCAGTTCGTCTCCGCGAATGGAGTTGTGATGACCCAGAATTTTGACTGGACCGCGGGATATCCGTCGCGCCGCCTACCGATGTTCGGGCGCAACATCGTCTCGACCTCGCACCCGCTGGCGGCTTCGGTCGGCCTCAAGATCATCAGCCAGGGCGGCAACGCGGTCGACGCCGCGATCGCGACCGCGGCCGCCATGGCGCTGGTCGAGCCCTGCTCCAACGGCCTCGGCTCCGACGCCTACTGCATCGTGTGGGACGGAAAGAAGCTGCACGGCCTTAACGGGTCGGGCAATTCGCCGGAGACCTGGACGCCGGAGTACTTCGCGAAGAAGCACGGCGAGGGTCACGCCCGCCCGCCGATGCGCGGCTGGGACTCGGTGACCGTCCCCGGCGCGATCGGCATGTGGGTCGCGCTGCATGAGCGGTTCGGCAAGCTGCCTTTCGGCGACCTGCTCCAGCCCGCGATCGAGATCGCCGAGCGCGGCTATCTCTGCCCGACGGTGGTGCAGGGCAAATGGGCCGCCGCCGCGCAGGTGAAGGACCTCGTGGCCGCGCCGGGCTTCGCCGAAATGTTCCTGCCGCGCGGCCGGGCTCCGGAAGTCGGCGAGCTCGTGACGCTGAAGGGCGCGGCCAAGATGTTGCGCGCGGTCGCCGAGACCAAGGGCGCGGCGCTCTATGGCGGCGAGATCGCGCAAGCCATGGAAGCCCATTCGCGCGCCAATGGCGGCTCGATGACCGCCAAGGACATGGCCGGCTTCAAGGCCGAATGGGTCGAGCCGATCGAAAAGAAGTATCGCAGCTACACCGTCCACGAGATCCCGCCGAACGGGCAGGGGATCGCGGCGCTGATCGCGCTCGGCATTCTGGGGAACTTCGACCTCGCGGGCATGGCGGCCGACGGCGTCGACGTCACCCATCTCGAGATCGAGGCCATGAAACTCGCTTTCGCGGACACCTATGCGCATGTGGCGGACCTCGCCCACATGAAGGTGACGCCCGCGCAGCTGCTCGACGACGCCTACCTCTCGGAGGCCGCCAAGCTCATCGATCCGAAGCGCGCCCAGAAATTCGCGGCGCGCAATCCCGTGCGGGGCGGCACGATCTACCTCACGGCCGCCGACGAAAACGGCATGATGGTGAGCTTCATCCAGTCGAACTTCATGGGGTTCGGCTCGGGCGTGTGCCTGCCCGAATGGGGCCTGTCGCTCCAGAACCGCGGCCACGGCTTCGTGCTCGATCTGAACCACGCCAACGTGGTCTCGCCGGGCAAGCGCCCGTTCCAGACCATCATCCCGGGCTTCCTGACGAAGGATGGCCAGCCGGTGATGAGTTTCGGGGTCATGGGAGGCAACATGCAGCCGCAGGGCCACCTGCAGACGCTCGTCCGCATGATCGACTTCGGCCAGAACCCGCAAGCCGCCTGCGACGCGCCGCGCTGGCGCTTCAACGCCGGGCTCGACATCAACGTCGAGGCCGGGATGGCGACGGAGACGGTGGCGGCGCTCCGCGAGCGCGGCCACGAGATGAGCGTCATCAACGACAGCTATCAGGACTTCGGCGCCGGCCAGTTCATCTGGCGGATGGGCGATCCGGCCGTGGAAGGCTATGCGGCCGCGAGCGATCCCCGCCGCGACGGCTACGCGGCGGTCGGCTGACGGAAAGTATACGAGAGCAAGCCTGCGCCGCCGGCCATTCCCCTCCCCACAATGGGGAGGGGGCGGAGGCGCCGAGGCTGTTTCGCTGAAATTTGAAGAAACGACGGAAGAAAAGGAGACCGGCATGGCCGGAGAGATCGAAGCCAAGCTCGCCGAACTCGGCGTCACCCTGCCTCAGCCGGTCGCGCCGGTGGCGAACTACGTGCCGGCGGTGCTCGCCGGAAAGCTGCTGCACATTTCCGGCCAGTTGCCCATCGGGCCCGAGGGCTTGAGCCTCAAGGGCACGCTCGGCGCCGGCGTGTCGGTGGAGGACGCGCAAGCCGCCGCCAAGCTCTGCGCCATCAACATCCTGGCGCAGGCCAAGGCGGCGGTCGGCGATCTCGACAAGATCGTGCGCGTCGTGAAGCTCGGCGCCTTCGTGGCCTCGACCGCGGACTTCTTCGACCAGCCCAAGGTCGTCAACGGCGCGTCCGACTTCATGGTCGCGGCGCTCGGCGACAAGGGCCGCCACGCCCGCTCGGCGGTCGGCGTCGCCGCGCTGCCGCTCGGCGCCGCGGTCGAGATCGACGCGATCCTCGAGATCGCGTAAGGGCGCTTTCTAGTCGCCCACCTCAAAGTCGCCCTTCTGGGGCGGCGCGATCGGGGTGAACTGGCACCGGTCGGGCTTGAGGTCGATCAGGGGCGTCCCGTCGAGGCAGTCGAGGCCGCGCACCAGAACGGTCGCGCCCTCGACGCCGACGAGCCTCGCGAGAGACGTTCCGATCGGGTTCGGCCGCACGGGCGAGCGCAGCGCGAACACGCCGCGCGTCGTCCCGTCGTTCGCCGGGCTCTGGCGGACGAGATCGCGACGCGACTGGTCGAGCCAGTAGAGCACCTCGACCCGCTCGAAGTCCTCGAGCCCTGCGAGGCCCTGGGCCCAGGGCTCGAACAGCTCGATGCGGCATGTCGGGCCGTCCTGGCGCCCCTGCCGAGGGCAGTCGAGCCGCGACGTCCAAGGCGTGCGGATGCGGCCGATGAAGACGAGGCCGGCGTCGGTCGCCGCCGGCGGATCCACCGCCACCTCGCCGGACCGGATTTCCTGCAGTCGAACCATGGGCTTGGCGTTCGAGGCTTTCGCGCGTCATCGCAATTCTAGGCGGCGGAGGCGTTCTGGCCTCCGCCGCCTGGGAGCCTATACGTTCGAGCCGTCGGCGAAAGCCTCAGATCATCGCCTTCGGCAGCATCATGTGGATGCCCTTGTTGCCGTCGACGAGCTGGGTGACGCGCAGGTCGCCCGCGAGCGAGCACAGCATGTAGGCCTCGTTGCGCGAGAGATTGGAGCGCAGGCAGACGTGCCGCACCATTTCGCGCACCGCCTGTTTGGCCGCGTCGTCGAGGTCTTCGTCGAGGCCGATCGACATGAGATGCGTCTCGCTTTCGGCGAAGGGGAACTCGACCGCCATGTCCTTGCGCACGGTCAGGCGGAACGTGCCCTCGATGCCCATTTCGAGCGCCGTGATGCAGACCTCGCCGTCGCCCTGCACGCCATGGCCGTCGCCCGCGAAGAACAGCGCGCCCTCGTTGAAGACCGGGAGATAGAGGGTGACGCCGGGCTTCAGCTCCTTGTTGTCCATGTTGCCGCCGAAGGCGCGGGGCACCGGCGAGCCGCAGCGGCCCCAGGCCGGGGGCGGGGCGACGCCCATGATGCCGAAGAACGGATCGAGCGGAATGTCGACGCCCCAGGGCATGGTGCAGACATTGGCCTGGGAGTCGATCTTGGGGTGGATGGTCTCGTAGTCGGTGAACTCGTCGGGCAGCGTGCCGAGCAGCGGCAGGATCGCGACGAAGCCCCAGTCCATGGTGGGCTTGGCCTCGAGGATCTCGACCTGCAGCGTGTCGCCGGGCTCTGCGCCCTCGACATAGATCGGGCCGGTGATGAAGTGCGGTCCGCCGCCCTGGGTGAGCGTGTCGAGCGCCGCCATGTAATCGGCAGGCACGCGGCTCGCGTCGGGCGGCAGGCATTCCTTGCCGCCGGCCGGGAAGGACGTCAGCGTGACGGTGTCGCCGGAGGCGATCCGGCAGACCGGCTTCAGCGCGCTGTCCAGATAGCCCCAGACCATGTTTTCAGGCGCGGACGAGATCGTGTGGTGACGGGCCATTGGGCTCCCTCTCTCCAGTTTCTTCAGACGGACATGAATTTTGAGAGCCGCTCGCGGCTCATCTCGGCGCGCGCGCCCTCGTCGACCACCTGGCCGCGCGAGAGCACGACGAAGCGGTCCGCGACCGCGGTCGCGAAGTCGAGATACTGCTCGACCAGCAGGATCGAGAGCTTTCCCTTGAGGCCGGTCAGCACGGTCTCGATCAGCTGGACGATCGACGGCTGGACGCCCTCCGTGGGCTCGTCGAGCACCAGCACCTTGGGCTTGGTCACGATCGCGCGGGCGAGGGCGAGCTGCTGCTGCTGGCCGCCCGACAGCGCGCCGCCGCGCCGTCCTGCCATCTCGCGCAGCACGGGGAAGAGGCCGTAGACCTCCTCGAAGGCTTCCTCCGTCGCGGGGCCGTGCGGGCGGGCCGCCGCCACGAGGTTTTCGCGCACCGTGAGCTCGGCGAAGATTTCGCGGCCCTGCGGCACGTAGGCGAAGCCGGCGCGGGACCGTCGGTGGCTCGGCGCGCGCGCCATGTCGACGCCGTCGAATTCGATCGCTCCCCGTGTGACGGGGAGCACCCCTGCAAGGCACTTCAGCAGCGTCGACTTGCCCGCGCCGTTTCGCCCGAGCACCGCGAGGCACTCGCCGGGCGCGATCTCGAAACTGACGCGGCGAAGAGCCTGCGCCGATCCGTAGTGCTGGTCGAGGTCGCGGACGGTGAGCTTCATCGCGTCAGCGTCCCAGATAGACGTCGACGACGCGGGCGTCGGTCCGCGCGCGGGCCATGGAGCCTTCGAACAGCGTCCGGCCCTCGTGCAGCACCGTGACCCGGTCCGCGATGGTCTCGACGAAATCCATGTCGTGCTCGACCACGATGATGGCGCGCTCGGGAGATTTGAGCGCGCGGATCAGCGCCGAGGTGCGCTCGGTCTCCTCGTCGGTGAGGCCCGCGACCGGCTCGTCGAGCATCAGCACCTTGGGCTCGGACACCACCACCATGGCGATCTCGAGCCACTGCTTTTGGCCATGCGCCAGTTCGCCCGCGAGCCTGCCGGCCTCGCCCGCAAGCCCCACCGTTTCGAGCGTCGTCTCGACGCGCTCGCGGGCCGCGGCGTCTTTCGCGCCGCCGAGGCCGATCTCGACGTTGTCCCGGACCGTCAGCGCCTCGAACACGCTCGGCTTCTGGAATTTACGGCGCACGCCCGAGCGCGCGATCTGGGCTTCGGAGGCGCGCGTCAGCTCCAGTTTCTCGTCGAAAAGGATGCGGCCCCGCCTGGCGCGGCTCACCCCCGAGATGACGTCGAGCAGCGTCGTCTTTCCGGCTCCGTTCGGGCCGATCACGGCGCGGACCTCGCCATAGTCGATCGCGAGCGACAGGTCGTCGATCGCGCGAAAGCGGCCGAACTCGACGGTGAGGGCCTCCACCAGAACCGCGACCGTCATGGCCAAGTTCTCATGGCGTGACGTCCTTGGGCTGGAGGGCGTCGCTCCGCGAGATCCAGGTCGGCTTCCAGCGGCCGATGTCCAGGAGGCCGTTGGGGAAGATCAGCGCGACCAGGATCACGAGCCCGGCCAGCACGAAGGGCCAAAGCTCCGGCATGGTGGCCGACAGCGAGAACTTGATCGCGTTGACCAGCACCGCGCCGATCACAGCGCCTGCGAGCCGTCCGCGCCCGCCGATCGCGACCCAGACGGCGATCTCGAGCGAGAGTTCGGGCGACAAGACCCGCGGATTGATGATGCCGACCTGCGGCACGTAGAGCAGGCCCGCTATCCCTGCGAGAACGGCGGAAAGGCACCAGACCCCGAGCTTCAGGCGCAGCGTCTCGTAGCCGAGCGAGCGCAGCCTCGTCTCGTCGTCGCGGGTCGCGACCAGCAGACGCCCGAACCGGCCGATCATCAGCATCCGGCAGGCGACAAGCGCGATCGCCAACACGACGAGGGACGTCACCGCCAAGGCCTTGGCGACGCCCGGCGTCTGGAACGGCACGCCGAAGATCGTCTGGAACCCGGTCATGCCGTTGTTGCCGCCGAAGCCGGTGTCGTTCCGGAACATCAGCAGCATCGCCACATAGACGAGCGCCTGCGTGATGATCGCGAAATACACGCCGCCCACACGGGAGCGGAACGACACCCAGCCGAACACGAAGGCCACCGCGAAGGAGACTGCGAGCGCAGCTATGAGCGCCACGGGGAAGCTTTCGAGCGGGCCCCACCAGTCCGGCAGCGCCTTCCAGCCCATGAACTGGACGATGTCGGGCGTGACGCCGGTGGTCGCGACCGAATGCTCCAAGAGGTGCATGCCGATCACATAGCCGCCGATGGCGAAGAACAGGCCGTGGCCGAGGCTGAGGATCCCCGCATAGCCCCAGATCAGGTCGAGCGAGAGCGCGAGCAGCGCGAAGCAGGCGAGCTGCCCGACGACGTTGACGCGGTAGCCCGAGAGCCCGGGGAAAAGGGTGACCACAAGCGCCGCGAGCGCGACCGCCGCCGCGACGCCGACGAAGATGCGGTCCTCCATCGCGCGCTGGAGGATGTTGGGCTTGGCCGTCATGGGCGCTGTACCCACGTCGATGGAGCGCGACGTTCCCGTCCCCCTCTCCCGCCGAGGCGGGAGAGGGTAAGGGTGAGGGGCGTCAGCGCCGAAGGTTCAGGATCGAGCGAGACGCAAGCGGACGCGCGGTTCTTGGCGACGTCGGCGCCATGCGCCCTCATCCGTCCCTTCTCCCGCAAGCGGGAGAAGGGACGGCCGGCGTCGCGCCTATGCCCCCTCACTTCCGTCGCCCCTTCACCGCGAACAGCCCTTCGGGCCGCCACTGAAGGAATGCGATGATCATCAGCAGCACGATGACCTTGGCGGCGACCGCGCCGTAGAGCGGCTCGATCAGCACGTTCACCTGGCCGACGCCGAGCGAAGCGATCACCGTGCCGGCGAGCGTGCCGACGCCGCCCAGCACCACGACCATGAAGCTGTCGACGATGAAGTTCGAGCCCATCTGCGGGTTCACGTTGTAGATCGGGCAGAGCGCGAGCCCCGCGAGGCCGGCCAAGCCCGAGCCCAGCCCGAACGCCATCATGTCGACGCGCCGCGTCGCGATGCCGAGGCACCCCGCCATGGCGCGGTTCTGGGTGACGGCGCGGATTTCCAGGCCGAGCGGCGTGCGCTTCAGGACAAACCACGTGAGAGCCAGCGTCAGGACCGCGAAGACGATCGCGAACAGGCGGTTCCAGGTGACGATGAAGTCGCCCATCAGCAGGTGGCCGCCGGACATCCACCAAGGCGTCGCGAACTGAAGGTTCTGCGTGCCGATCGCGACCCGAACGAGGTTGACGATGAGGAGGCTCACCGCCCAGGTGGCGAGCAGCGTCATCAGCGGCCGCGTGTAGAGCCGGCGGACGAGCGTCGCCTCGAGGATCACGCCGACGCCGGAGGTGGCGAGGAACACGATCGGGATCGCGACGATCAAGTACCAGTCGAGCAGGCCCGGGAAGGCGGCGCGGATCGTCTCCTGCACCGCATAGGTGACATAGGCCCCGATCATGATGAACTCGCCCTGTGCGAGGTTGATCACGCCCATGAGCCCAAAAATGATCGCGAGCCCCGCCGAGGCCATGAACAGGATCGAGGCGAAGGACAGGCCGTTGTAGAGCGTGTTGAGCGCGGTCGAGACCTGCAGCCGCCGCTCGATCGAGGCGACGCCGGCGTCGACCGCGGCCTTGAAGGCGGCGTCCTTGGCGTAGGCCGGGTCCGACGTGAGGCCCGAGATCTGCGTCAGCGACCGCCTGTCGGCGCTCGCCGAGATCCGCTCGATCGCGGCGACCCGCTTCGTGACGTCGGGAGAGTTCAGCAGCGCGGCCTGCCCGACGCCGAGGATGCGATCCTTCAGCCCGGCGTCGGTCTCCGCTTCGGCGGCTTTCTCGAAGAGCTCCGGAGGCAGGGATCCGGCGCGGCGCTCGAGGGCGACGAGCGCCGCGCCCCGCTCGCTCGCCGTCGCGCCTGAAAACAGGCTGGCGGCGGCGCGCGCGGTCTCGAACAGCGGACGATTCTTGAGGCTCAGCAGCGGCGAGGAGCCCTCACCGGACGCGGCCGGCTCAAGGGTGGCGGCGTTCAGCACGCCGCCGGAGGACGCGATGACGGGCGAGGGCCCGCATTTCAGCGTGCGGTCGATCGCTGCGCCTGCGAGCGTCGCGGCCCAGGCGGCGTCGTCCTTCGAAGCCGTCGCGACGCCGTTCGTCAGGGCGTTGGCGGCCTCGGTCATGCCGGCCGCGCCGCCGCAGGACTGCGCGACGATCGCCGCGCGGTCGAAGGCGAGGGCGGGAAAGCATATCCCCAACAGGCAGACGATCATCGCCAAGCGGCCGCTCGCCATCGTCCATCGGCCGCCGGACTGCATGCTTCGAGACGGCCGCTGTCGCGGCCTCCTCAGCATGAGGACTGTCTTCGTTTCCCAGACCACAAACCGACCTCATGCCGAGGAGCCGTCCAGAAGACGGCGTCTCGAAGCACGCAGTTCGACGCGTTCAGCGCAATCAGGGACATGGCTCGGAGATCAGTACTGGCTCATCGGCACAGGCTTCGGCGTGCCGTCGGACTGCCAGAGCACGTCGAAGCCCTGCTTCTCGTTGACCGAGCCGATGAACACGCCGCGCGAGACGTAGTTGTTCTCGCCCGTCATGCCGATCTTGTAGCCCGAGGGGCAGTCGAAGCTCAGCCCGTCGAACGCCTTCCGGACCTCCGGCACGTCGAACGAGCCGGCCTTCTTGGCCGCCATCGCCCAGAGGTGCACGGCGTCGTAGGTCGAGACCATCGGGTCGATGGCGACGTCGGGCTTGAACGGAGCCTTGGTCTTGGCCACGTAGTCCGCCCAGCTTTTGAGGAACTTGACGTTGGCGTCGCCCTTGGCCTGCTGGAGATAGGCCCAGCAGTTGAGGTGGCCGACCATCTTGGCGGTGTCGAGGCCCTCGAGGTCGGCCTCCACCATGTCGAGGCCGAGAACGGGCACGTCCGAGGACGAGATGCCCTGGTTGGCGAATTCGCGCATGAAATCCGGGATCGACGAGCCGACCACGGTCAGCACCACGACGCACTTGCCGCCGGGCGCGTCCGCGAAGGCGCGGACCTGGTTGATCAGCGTCTGGAAGTTCGAGAAGCCGAAGGGGACGTACTCCTCCTTCCAGGCGCTCTCCTCGATGCCCTTGGACTTCCAGTAGCCCTTGAGCTGCTTGTTGATGGTGCGCGGCCAGACGTAGTCCGAGCCGATCATGAAGAAGCGCTTGGCCTCGACCCCGTCCGGGCTCATCAGGTAGTCGACGGCCGGCAGAACGGAGCTCGCGGGCGGCGAGTTCACATAGACGACGTTCTTGGAGTTCTCGTCGCCCTCGAAATGGAGCGGGTAGAACAGCAGTCCGTCGGCCTGCTCGACGACCGGGAGCACGGATTTGCGCGACACGCTCGTCCAGCAGCCGAACAATGCGGCGACCTTGGTCTCCGACAGCATCTGCCGGCCGATCTGGGCGTAGAGCGGCCAGTCGGAGGCAGGGTCCGACGTCACGATCTCGATCGTCGAGCCGTTGACGCCGCCCGCGGCGTTGATCTCGTCCGCCGCCATCTTGGCCACGAAATTCATTCGGCCTTCGAGGTTCGCCATCGTGCCCGAGGAGGAGAACAGGCAGCCGAGCTTCACCGGACCCGCCGCGCGCGCCGAGCGGATGAGCGGCGGGGCGGCGAGCGGAAGTGCCGCGCCGGCCGCAAGGCCAGCCGTCGTCATGAGGAAGCTTCTGCGGTCGAACTTGCTCATCGCCGTCACGCCTTCGCAAAGGATTTTTCGCCCCTGAAGCTGGAGGCCGAACGCCTTGAGCCGCAAGGCCAAATAAGCGCTCGGCGAGCGCCCGAATTGGGCGCCGGGACGCTGACGAGACCCCAGTGTCAAAAATGACAGAGCGGCGCTTCCCGCCGCCGTTTCCGGCGCGACGGTCGGTCCGGCGAAGAGCGTTGAAATCCTTGCTCCTGCGGGCGTCGGCGAGATGGCTGGGTCGCCTGACGAGAGAGTTGCCAGCGCGCGGCGAGAGGATCATTCTGCCTTGAGAATGTGCATGCCCGCTCGCACGGCATGACGTCCGCGAGGTAAACGAGATGGCCGCTTCGCGCCTGACCGACGAGGAGATCGCCGCGCTTCTCCGCGAGGTCTCGAACGGCGCCTCGATGGAGGCGGTCTGCGCCGCCGCGCATGTGTCGACGCGCACTTTCTATCGATGGAAACGGAAGTTCGACGGGCTGACGCCTTCCGGCGTCCGTCAGCTCAAGGCGCTGCGGCGGGAGAACGCCGAACTGCGCAGGCTGTTGGCTGAGCGGAGCGCCCGGCCGGCAGGAGCGCCGTCCATTCCCGACGCGGCCGAGCGCGGCGCGACCGGAACGCGGCTGCGCGAGATGCACGGCGTGAGCCTCGGCCGGTTCGCGACTGTCCGGATTTCCGGCGGCTGATCTCAGCCCTTGAAACGGCGAAGGCCGCGCCTCTCCGAAGAGAAGACGCGGCCCTCTTCCCGGCAGGGATCCCAGATTACTTCAGCTTGTTGAGCGAGGTGTCGAACGACAGGCTGACCAGGTAGCGGTCGCCGCAGGAGCCGCGGCTGCCGATGTGGGTGAAGCACTCGCTCTTCTTGAGGTTGCTGTCGCTGTAGCGGAAGTCGAGCGTCATCGCCTTGTAGGTCAGGCCGACGCCGGCGTCCCAGTAGTTGTAGTCGGGCGCGAAGTTCTTGCTGGTCCACATCCGCGAGAACGAGCCCGAGAGGTACGCGCCGAGCTCCGGCATGGTGTCGAGCGGCGCGAACTTGTACTTGGCGAAGCCGGTGGCGTGAGTGATCTCGGCGCCGAGATTGATGTAGTCGGTGCCGTAGTAGATGTTGCCGCCGAACGAGAAGTTCTCGGTGAGCGCGTAGCTCGCGATGCCGTAGACCTTGCCGTAGGCGAGGGTGCGGCTGCCCTTCACTTCGCTCAGGAAGTCGACCCAGACGTAGCCGGCGTCGAGGGTGAGCTTGTCGAAGGTGTGGCGAACGCCGCCATAGATGTCGACTTCGGCCGACGGATCCTGCGCGCCGCCGAAGTTGACGCTGGACGCCCAGACGCCGGCGTAGACCCAGTCGAAGGCCTGCACTTCGACATAGCCCTGGACCGCGGGGTCGCCCTTGGTCTGCGAGATGCCGCGAACGAGGTAGTCGGACGTGCCCTTGACGCCGAAGGCGACGTCGAGCGGAGCGGTGGTGACGTCGATGACCTCAGGCATGTCGGCCGCAGACGCCGCCGAGACGCCGAGCGACGCCGAGAGGAGGGCGGCCCCGACCGCCAGAGAAAGCTTAGACATATTCCTTAGTTCCCCGATGAAAGAAGTGTGACGACATTCACGCAAAATCTAGATGCATGCGCTAGATGCAAAGGGCGGCTCACTGACGAGTTTTCCGAAGCGTGTCTTCTGCGCCGCAGCATCTCATTGGCGAGAAAGAGAAAATCCGCTCGCGGCGCGTGCGTTCGAGCAATCAGGCGGTATGGGCGGCGCAGCGTTTGAACAAGTAGATGTTCGCCCCGCCGGCGACCGCGCCCGCATCCGGGACGCGCAGTTGTTGGGTGAAGTAGCGATGGACGATGCGCGCAGCCGATGGCGACAGGGTCGGCTTCCAGAGCCAGATGTCGCGATCAAGGTCGATCTTGTGCTCGTCGGTGAGAGCCGACTTCGCGTCGACCGCGCAGCCGATCCGCCACTCCTCGGCGTTCCCGCCGAATTCCTTGAAGTAGCTGAGGAACTCGAATTTCACCTGCTGCGGGCTGAACACCATCGGATCAGCCCGGCATCGGGGTGAGACGCGCGTGGACCGAGACGTCGGCGGTCCGCGATCGCCATTTCGAGACGGCGGCGGCGCCCGCGCGCTTTTCGTCCGAGGACATCTGACCGACGAGGCCTTCCAGCGCGTTCAGCGCGGTGCCGACGCCGTGCTGGGCCGCGAGCGACAGCCAGACATAGGCCTCGACCCGGTCCTTCTCGACGCCTGTTCCGTTGGCGTAGAGGAAGCCAAGGCGCGCCTGCGAGGGATAGTGTCCGGTCTCCGCCGCTCGGCGATACCAGTCGGCGGCGGCGCGCGGATCGGCGTCGGCGCCCTGGCCTTTCGAGAGCAGCGTCGCGAGATTGTACTGGGCGTACTGGTCGCCCTGTTCGGCGGCCCGCGTCAGCCATTTGATCGCCTCGACCTCGTCGCGCGCGACGCCCTGGCCCATGGCGAGCATGGCGCCGACATTGGTCTGGGCGAGCACGTTGCCGGCCTCGGCGCCCGAGAGGTAGAGCGCGAACGCCATCTGCAGCGAGGAGGCGACGCCCTGGCCGTGGGCGTACATCACGCCGAGCCAGGTCTTGGCCTCCGCGTCGCCGCGGTTGGCGAGCGTCTCGAACAGGGCGAAGGCCTCGTCGAAGTCGTCGCGGTTGTAGGCCGCGACGGCGTCAGCGAGCGGCGAGCCGTTCTCGACGGAAGCTTTGGCGGAGAGCATCTCGATCACCCCTTCGGGTTCTGGAACAGCGGCTGGTCGATGGGGCCGAGCGGGGCGCGGGCGACGCGGTCGGCGAGCGTCCTCTGCATCCAGGCGGCGAGGGGAGAAGTCTGGGCCGGCAGCGGTTGGCCAATCGTCTCGGGCCGGTGGCTCGTGCCGAAGCGCGACAGCGCGCGGTGCGCCTCGACGCCGTTCGCCGCGCGCTCCTCGATCTCGGCGCGCCAGCGGTCCATCGAGGCCTCGGGGGCCGCGCCGTAGACCGAGAGGCGGCAGAGCGTCTGGCCGATGGCAGTTTGCTGCAGGACCGCGACCGCGGTCTCGGTCTCGGTCGAGATCAGGACGAGGTTCGGGAACAGCCAGGCGACCGTCGCGCCCTGGCCGTCGGCGAGCGTCGTCGTCGACACCGTCCACCCGCCGCGGCGGTCCTCGCCGATCGGCTCGCCCTCGGCGAGCGCGGTTCCGAGGAGCTTCCAGTTCGCGGGATATTCGAGCCAGAGCTCGCTCGAGCGCTCGGCCTTGTGGTTGCCGAAGGCGCCCATGGTCCGCCCGAGGAGGCGCAGGCTCTGCTCTGGCCAGTCGGGCGCGACGTCGAGATTGACGAAGATCAACGGGCCCCAGCTCTTCGCCTGCGCGCTCAGCAGGCGTTCGGGGCGCAGGCCCAGATACTGGTGCATCTCGGGCGTGCCGTCGCCGAGCTCGGTCGCCGGGATCGCGCGGCGGTCCCGGCTGTAGCCGCAGGAGGTGAAGGAGCACTTGGTCTTCGCGCCGGTCTGGCATTGCAGCGGAATGGCGCGGCAGCCGCCGTGCTGGGCCTTGTTGAAGCGCGCCGCGAGGCCGTCGTCCGTGCGCTGAACATGGACGCCATGGACGCCGACGGTGAAGGGCAGGAGGTCGCCGACGTTCGGGATCGCCTCATGCGAACCGACGCAGATCCAGTCGCGCGTCCAGACCGCCTCGTCCTCGAGGTGGGTGAAGGCGAGCGAGCGGACCGCCGCCGGCGGCAGCATGAGGGCCTTGCCGCCGTCGCCGATCGCGTCGGCGTAGAAGGCGGGTCCGGCGAGGTCATGGCCTTCGTCGAAGAATCCGAGGTCCGGGCGGTGCGACATCGGCCGTGCCTTTCGATCGGGGAGGGGGCCGGCGCCCGCGGGGGCGATCCGCGGGCGCCGGAGTTGGCGCGTCAGGAGGACGTCTGCGCCAAGGCCGGGGACTCGTAGTCCGCGCGGCCGCGATGCTTGATCGCGTCGGCCGGGGGCGGAGGCAGCGGGCCGTCCTGCATGAAGTGGTTCAGCACGTTGCCGACCAGCTTCGAGATGTTGTTGTCGCCGTTGTTCCAGGGCAGCGAGCCGCAGAACGCGATCGACGAGAACGAGAAGGCGCCGCCGCCGCAGGGGGTCTCGTGGAACGCGATGTCGCCGCGGACGCGGGGATGCGTCGTGCCGTCGAGGCCCTGCTGGTTGAAGCCGAAATCCTCCATGACGAGCAGGTAGGCTTCGGTGTGGCGGCCGGCCGAGGTGGCCACAGCGAGCGTGTGCGGGGGCGAGCCCAGCATGGTGTCGACGATGTCGAGCTCGAGGCCGGCGGCGCCGCCGCCCACGAGGCCGAAATTGCCGAGCGGCTCGTCATAGGTGATGCCCTCGAACGCGAAGGCGACGCGGGGGTCGAGCGAGTCCGGGGTTCGGCTGAAGTAGGTCGAGATGTCGAAGCCTTCGTTCGTCATGCCGACGCCGGCGACCGAGTAGAGCTGTCGGCCGCGGAAGCGCCACATGCCGCCGAGTTCGCCCGTGCCCTGGTGGTAGTATTCGCCCGGATCCGCGCGCCAGGTGCGGATGCCGCTCTCGCAGCGCCGCATCTCGGTGACGACGCCGCGGCCCTTGCTCTCGTAGGCCGGATGGTAGGAGTGGACCCAGTACCAGCCGTCGGCGCCCATATACATGATGCGGCCGCCGCGCTGGGTGTAGTTGTGCAGCGCGTCGAGCTGGGTGCCGGAGTTGTGCTCCGGGTGCGAGCCCGTGATGACGACGTTGTAGCCCTCGAGACGGGCGACGCCGTCATAGGTGACGTCCTCGTCCGTGATGACATCGTACTGGTAGCCCATCTGCTCCAGCCAGTAGATCAGGTGGAGGTCGGCCGGGTACTGCCAGGGCGCCTGGGCGAGGAAGTGGTCGTATTTCGGCCGGATCGACAGGATCGGGCGAAGACGCGACGACAGGCAGATGCCGGAACCGTCAGTGTGCGTGTCGTAGATCGAGCCGCCATACTCGCGGTGCTCGGCCAGGAACATGTTCTGGTGCTGCATGATCGGCACGCGATAGACGAAGAGCTCCGCGCCGCCGGCGTTACAGGCCACATGCTCGTTGGCGTA
Source organism: Chenggangzhangella methanolivorans (assembly GCF_042648545.1). Classification (NCBI taxonomy): domain Bacteria; kingdom Pseudomonadati; phylum Pseudomonadota; class Alphaproteobacteria; order Hyphomicrobiales; family Methylopilaceae; genus Chenggangzhangella; species Chenggangzhangella methanolivorans. The sequence continues at coordinate 106,721 of NZ_JBHRXS010000009.1, read as the reverse complement.
GGCCATGTAGCTGATCGTCGGGATCATCACGGCGATCTTGGACTGCTCTTCGCCGATCTTGGGAACGACCCAGAACGGGATGTAGTCTTCGTCGCCTTCCGACGTGGTGAGCTTCAGCGCGTAGGAGGTCGAGCGGCAGCCTGCCGGGACGGTCCATTCGCAGTCCGAAGTCCAGCGCGCGTCGTCGACGTCGTCGTCGTGGAAGTGGATCGCGCCGTATTCCTTCTTGGCGTGCTTCCAGTCGAAGTTCTGGCCCGCCCAGTTGTAGCCGGTGAGCGCGCGGGTCGGGCAGTTCACCAGTTGCGCGTCGAAGCGATACGGGCCGTTGTCCTTGCCCACGATGGTGTCGATGCCGTCCCAAAAGTCCCAGGCGCCGACGATGACTTCGGAGAGCGCGCCGGTCGGGCCGGAGTTGCGGCGCTCGGTGAGGCCGGGCTGCGCGCCGAGCTTCATCTGCTCGATCTCGAGGCGCGACAGCGCCTTCTTCGACAGGCGCGGGCTGTCGATCTTGCCGTTGTACTTGCCGGTGAACCACACGCCTTCAGGGAGCGAGGACTTGCCGAGCGCGCTGTCGTCGATCTTGTCGACATAAGCCGCGATCGCGAGCGGGGCTGGAGTAGGAAGCGGCTTGGCGGAGATCTTGGCGACGACGGGCTCGATCACCGGATCGAGCGCATAGACGATCTGCGGCTCGTGATAGAGCGTCGCCTCGCCGGTCGCGGCGTCGTAGCTCGCTGCGACGAAATGCCAGGCGTGGTCGCGGATCGGCACGCCGGTCGTGACCTTCTCGCCGTTGATGCGCAGTTCCAGGAAACCCTCTTCATTGATGAAGAGGCCGTAGCCCTTGTCTCCGGACCACTTGGTCACGAGACCCTGCGCGCCGTGCTTCCAGTAGCGCGGATGGGTCTTGGGCGTCGTCGGCCAGATGTAGCACTGGAGCGTGAAGCTCTCGACGTTCAGCTGCGGCTTGTCTTCGACGAAACCGTAGGAGCCGCCGTGGATGATCTGCTTCTTGCCCTTGTAGGTTCCGTTGACCTCGGCATCGACCGCCTTCTCGATGAATCCGGGGCCGCGCGGGTTGGTGTCGCCATGGATCATATGGACGACTTCGGCGGTGAAGTCGGTCGGGCCGTCGCAATTGACGTAGAACTTGATCTTGTCGCCGGGGTGCACGCCGAATTTGTCGGCGTATCCGGTCAGGCGCATCGCGCTCATCGGATGGGTCTCCAGGAGTCCTGAGTGTTCGGGCAAGCGCCGGACGTTCGGGCGCCCAAGGGGCGTCCGCCGATCAGTCCGGCGTCGGGCGGCCGCTAAGGCCGCCCGGTCACTGTCGGGAAGGTTCGGTCAGGTGACCGGCCAGTTGTCGTCCTTGCGCTTCCAGCCTTCGTGGAAGTGCTCGGGCATGCCGGCGGTCTCGGGCAGTTCGTCCAGGCGCATCAGGAAGATGTCGTGCTGGATCTCCTGCTCGCAGGTGTAGACCTTGTCGTTGACGAACTCCGGCGGCACGCCGCGGATGCCCGACAGGCGGCCGATGCGCCATTCGGCGTCGACCTTGGTGCAGATCACGATGAGCTTGCCCTTGGGGCTCTCGCCGCGCATGCGCAGGAGCACGCGCTTGAGGTCCGGGTTCTCATGCACGCCGCCGGTCACCACGGTGGTGTCGCCGGGCGTCTCGCACTTCAGCACCGAGAAGCCCGCGACTCCCTTCATGGAGTCGACGCACTCCTTGTGCTCCTTGATCATCGCCTCGCGCTCGGGCGTGCCTTTCTTCGGAATCGGGATCATGAGCCTGCCTCTCTGAAGCAACGTCGCCTTGTCGAAGGCGCGAAAAAGCCTCGACCGCAAGCAATGCGGCCGTCAAAGTCCAGAAAAGGCAGAGCCTTTTCTTTATTTTGGTGAGTTCAAATCTAGCTCACACCTAGGCGTAACGTCAATGGTGCGAAAGAATTTTTCTAGACGATCAATCTAGACGTTTTTAGATCGTCATGTGGCGTTCGACGAGCTCGTCGGTCATGTCTTCGATCGGTCCTCGCGCGACGACGCGGCCGTTGTCCACCATGATGAAGGAGTCGCCGAGCTTGCGCGCGACCTTGATGTGCTGCTCGGTCAGGATCAGCGAAATGCCGAGCTCCTTGTTGAGCATCTTCAGGATCTCGCCGATCTCGTGCACGATGTTGGGCTGGATGCCCTCCGTCGGCTCGTCGAGCAGCAGGATCTGAGGCCCGACCGCGAGCGCCCGCGCGATGGCGAGCTGCTGCTTCTGGCCGCCCGAGAGAAGGCCCGCGCGACGGTCGAGGTTCTCCTTCAGGTATGGGAAGATCCGCAGGCACAGCTCCGGGATCTCCGGGGCCTTGTCGGCGCGCGCGAATGTGCCCAGCAGAATGTTCTCGCGCACCGTGAAGTCCGAGAGGATGCCGCGCCCTTGTGGCACGTAGCCGAGGCCGTAGGTCGCGCGCTGGTAAGGGGCCTTGCCGGTGAGTTCCGTCCCGTTGATGCGGATCGCGCCCGTGGACTTGTCGGTCAGCCCCATGATGGTGCGCATGAGCGTCGTCTTGCCGACGCCGTTGCGGCCGAGCACGCAGAGGCACTCGCCCTTCTGCATCTCGAAGCTGAAGTCCTTCAGGATGCGCGTCGCGCCGTAATAGGACGTGACGTTGTCGAAGTTGAGCAGCGTGCTCATGCCGCCTCCTTCTCGCCGAGATAGACGTCGCGCACGCGCGCGTCGGCTTCGATCTCCGAGATCGTGCCTGTGGCCAGCAGCGAGCCCATGTGCATCACCGTGACCACGTCCGCGATCTCGCGCACGAAGCCCATGTCGTGCTCGACCACGATCAGCGTCGCGGTCTTGCGCAGGTCCTTGAAGATCCGTGCGGTCTTCTCGATCTCGCCCTCGGTCATGCCGGCGATGGGCTCGTCCATGAGGAGGAGCCGTGGCTCCTGCATCAGCACCATGGAGATCTCGAGCCACTGGGTCTCGCCGTGGCTGAGGATGCCGGCGCGCTCGTTGAGGCGCCCCGAGAGACCGCCAAGCGTGGCGATCTCGTCGAGCTTCTCCTTCAGCCCCGCCTTGCGGAACTTGAACAGGTTCCAGAACGGGTTGGTCTGCCGGCTGTAGGCGACCTCGAGGTTCTGGCGCACCGTCAGGTCACGCAGCACCGCCGGCACCTGGAACTTCCGGCCGATGCCGGCGCGCGCGATGACGTGCTCATGCTTGGCCGTGATGTCCTCGCCGGCGAAGATCACCTTGCCGGAGGTCGGCTTGATGCGTCCGGTGACGAGGTCCATCGTCGTGGTCTTGCCGGCGCCGTTCGGGCCGACGAGGCAGCAGAGCGTCCCTTCGACGACCTCCATCGAGAAGTCGTTGATCACCTTTGTGGCGTCGAAGCTCTTCGAGAGATTGTGGATTTCGAGAAGTCCGGGCATCTCGCGCTTACTCCGCCGGCACTGGTTTGGCGTCGCCGTTCGGCTCGGCTGAGGTCTTCGGCTTGGAAGCCAGCAGTCCGAGCGCGGATTCGAGCAGGCTCGCGAGCCCGTTCGGCAGGAAGCGCACCACGATGATGAAGAAGCCGCCGAGGATCAGCAGCCAGGTGGCGAGGAAGGTGTCGCCGAGATAGCTCTGCGCGCCCATGATCAGGAAGGCGCCGCACATTGAGCCGAGCAGCGACAGCCTGCCGCCGATCGCGGCCCAGATGACCATCGAAAGGCTGAAACTGACGTCCATCTGCGCCGGCGAGACATACTGCACCAGCATCACGAGGCAGCAGCCGGCAAACGCCGCGATCATGCCGGAGACCGTGTAGATCATGGTCTCGTAGCCTGCGACCGAGTAACCGAGGAAGCGCACGCGCTCGGCGTCGTCGCGGATCGCCTGGGTGACGAGGCCGAACGAGCTCTGCGTGATGAGCTTGGCGACCACCGTCGCGACCACGAGAATGCCGAGCACCGTCAGATAGGCGGTCGACGAATAGGGATCGATCTCCACGCCCGCGATCTGGAGGGCCGACGGCGGGGTGATGCCGTTGACGCCGCCCGTATAGGGCTGGCGGTCGAGGATGATGGTGTAGAAGGCCGAAAGCATCGCGAGCGTCATGATCGCGAAGAACGGCCCCGAGACGCGCGCGCGGAACATGATGCCGCCGAAGATTGCGCAGAACAGCGTCGGCACGGCGATCGCGAGGAACAACCCGGCGGCGGTGTTCGAGAACGGCTCCCAGAACCAGGGCAGCGCATCCAGGCTGTTGTTCAGCATGAAGGGCGGGATCGGGTTCGATTCCGACTGGCTCTGCATCTGCATGGTCATGGCCATGCCGTAGGCGCCGAGGCCGAAGGCGATGCCCTGGCCGAGGTTCAGGATGCCTCCGAAGCCCCAGCAGAGGCTGATGGAGAGCGCCAGCATGCCGTAGACGCCATAGGTGGCGAGCTGGTTCAGCAGGAAGGCGTCGTCGACGAAGCTCGGGATCAGCGCGAGGCCGATGAAGAACGCCGCGTAGACGAGCCACTGGGCGGTCTTGTTGTGATAGAGGTTGCCCATTGTGTTCACCGGTTCCTGTTCTTGAGGTCCGGACGCGTCATCGACGCGCCCCCGCCTGGGCGAACAGGCCCTGCGGCCTAAAGCGCAGGAACACCACGATCAGCACGAAGATCAGGAAGCGCGCGAAAGTGTCGTTGCTGAAGAAGGCGAACACCGACTGAAGCTGGCCGGTGACGCCGCTCGCCACCACGGTGCCCGCGAGCGAGCCGCCGCCCGTCACCACCATGAGGAAGGCCTGCACCACGTAGCTCGCGCCCATGGTCGGCAGCACAATGGCCAGCACCCCGAAGAGCGAGCCGGCGACGCCCGCGAGCCCTGCGCCGAGCGCGAAGGTCATCATGTAGATCCGGCTCGAATTGATGCCGAAGGAGGCGGCCATCTCCTTGTTCTGCATCACGGCGCGGACCTGGACGCCGAAACGGGTCTTATAGAACAGCAGCCAGATCCCGAGCACGCAGAGCGCCGTCACCAGAAGGATCACGACGCGGAAGGTCGAGACCGACGCGAAGCCGAGCGAAATGTTGCTCGAGAACAGCGCGGGCGCCGCGAGATATTTGGGGTCGCTGCCGAAGATCAGCCGCACGCCCTGCATCAGCACGAGCGAGACCCCGTAGGTCGCGAGCAATGTGTCGAGTGGTCGATTGTACAGGTACTGGATCAGCCCTCGCTCCAGCACCAGCCCGACCGCCGCGACGATCACGAAGGACGCGGGAATGCAGAGCAGGTAGGGCAGGCCGAAATAGTACTGCAGCATGTAGGACGAGTAGGCGCCCAGCATGATGAACTCGCCATGGGCCATGTTGATCACCCCGGCGGCGCCGTAGATGATCGTGAGTCCGAGCGCCGCGATCAGCCAGATGCTGGCGATGCTGACCCCGAGAATGAGGGCGTTGAGCAGCGAGCCTATGTCCATCGTGCCGATCCGTATTCTGGTAAGCGTGGCGTCGGGCGCTAAGGGCGCGCGTCTTGCCGCAATGCAACAAAGGCGCCCCGCGGAGATGCGCTCTCCGCGGGATCGCCATGCGTCAGGTCAGATGACGTTCGTGCGGAGCTTGCCGTCCGGGCCCTTGAGGCCCGTGGCGGTGCAGGTTCCGGCGTCCGGATAGATCGAGTACGGATCCGGCTTCACGTGCTCGGCCGCGGCCTTGACGATCTTGAACGTGCCGTCGGCCTGGCACTGGCCGATCTTCGGCTTCAGCCAGGTGTTGAAGTTGTTCTCGTCGATCCATACGAGGCCTTCCGGCGAGATGTTGTCTTCAACCCGGATGCCGCCCGAATTGTCGCGGATGGCCCGCGGCGTGACGTTCTCGAAGCCGACGGCGGCGGCGGCCTTCTCGAAGCCCGCCTTGAAGACGTAGGCCGTGAGATACGTCTCCTCCATGTTGTAATGGGTCGTGCCGTTCTTGCCGTATTTCGACTTCAGGAAGTTCTCGACGAACTTCTGGTTGGTCGGGTTGTCGAGCGTCTGGAAGTACGGGGCCGAGAGGAAGTGGCCGGCGCCGAACTCCGCGCCCATGGCGCGTGTCTCGATCTCGCCCGTGGTGAGCGAGGCGATCGGCATCGAGTCGACCTTGAAGCCTTCCTGCTTGAACTGCTTGTGGAAGGCGATGTCGGAGGCGCCGACGACGGTCGAGAAGATGAAGTCCGGCTTGGCGTCGCGGATCTTGCCGAGGACGGGTCCGAACTCCGACGAGCCGAGCGGGATGTACTCCTCGCCGACGAGCTCGCCGCCGGCCTTCTCGAGCCAGATCTTGGCGTTCTTGTTGGACTCCTTCGGCCACACGTAGTTGGAGCCGACGAAGAAGACCTTCTTGCCGAACTTCTCCACCATGAAGGGGATGAGGTCCTGCGAGTGCTGGTTGGCGAGCGGGCCGGTGCAGATGGTGTTCTGCGTGCACTCCGCGCCTTCGTAGCAGGTCGGGTAGTAGAGCAGATGGTTGCGCTGCATGACCGTCGGCAGGATCGCCTTGCGGCTTGCCGAAGTGTAGCAGCCGAAGAGCGCCGTGACCTTTTCGCGGAGGATGAGCTCCTTGGTCTTCTCGGAGTAGACGCCGAAGTCAGACTTCGCGTCGACGATCACCGGCTCGACCGGCACGCCGCCGACGCCGCCGTTCTTGTTGATCTCGTCGAAGGCGTATTGAAGGACGAGGGTCGAGTCCTCTTCCGGCACCGCGAGCGCGCCGGTGAGCGAGAACAGCAGGCCGACCTTGATCGGCTCGCCCTTCTTGAGCGGCGCCGCATAGGCCTTGTCGGACGTCATGATGTTCGGCATGGCGACGGCGGCCGCCGATGCGGCGGCGGCGGTCGTAAGCAATCTGCGGCGCGTGAAGTCCATAGTCCGGGATCTCCTGAAGGCAGCGAAAAAGGGCCCGCCCAGACCCGCGATCTGGCCGAGAATTCATTGGCGCCCTTGCCGTTATGTCTAGATGCTATGACGAGGCCTGAAATCGCGTCAACGGCTTTCCGCACGGTGACGGAAGTTTCTTCATGGGCGCGCGCTGCGGCGCATCAATGATGTGCAGAAGCCGAAGGATTGAGCTGGAATAGCCTGATGGGTGAGCAATCTTGCGCGTCGTTCCAGTGGTTTGCCGGTTCCGCCCGGTCTGGCGGGCGGCGCCTTGCGCATGGCGCCCGCGCGTCGGCGGAGGGGCTGTCAGGACTATCGAATGAGCCCGAATTGTGTTCTAGATGTTTTTATTAGGCGGCTTACTCGCCCCAGGATTGTTCTGGATTGCGAGTGGAGACGCTTTCAACATGTAGGCTTTGGAGGTTATGGCTTGCCTCTAACGGATCGAAGCGTCCGATTCCGGCGCGTCATGCGTTCAAGCAAAGAAGCTGCCTAGGCTCAGATGAAGATTTTGATCGCCGACGACCATTGGGTCGTGCGTGAGTCTCTCAAGCAGGTGATGCGTCGCCTGCAGCAGACGCTAGACGTTTTCGAAGCCGAGACCTTCGCCGAGGCCGAGGGCATCCTCGCGCAGCATCCGGACATCGACCTGATGCTCGTCGACCTGGTGATGCCCGGTTTCGAGGAGTTCGACGGCCTCCGGCGCCTGCGGGCCGCGTTCCCCGACACGCCCGTCGTGGTGATCTCCGTTCATGAAGACGTGGATCACGTGATGCGCTCTCTCGAGCAGGGCGTGATCGGCTACATCCCGAAATCCTCGGGCGGCTCCGAAATCGAACGCGCGCTTGAACGCGTGCTCGAGGGGGAAGTGTCGTTTCCGCGCCGGATCATCGAGCGGTCCAGCGCCGCCGCGGCGACTCGGGTTCCGGCCTCCGTCGCGCCGCGATCCGTCCCGTCGGCCGCCGCGTCCACGCAGCCGGAACGCGACACCGACAATCTCACCGCGCGCGAACGAGACGTGCTGTCGCTTCTCGGGCAGGGGTTCTCGGTCAAGCGGATCGCGTCCGAACTCGATCTCAGCAGCCAGACCGTCCGGGTTCACCTCGGCAACGTCATGAAGAAGCTGAACATGAGGGACCGGTCCGAGGCGGTTCATTACGCGATCAGCAATTACGAGGCGCTCGCCGAACGTGGCTGACCATTCGGGCTCTGGTCCGCAGGTTCTCGACGCGACCGTTCTGGCGGGGCTCGACGCGTTGCCCGCGGGCGTCGCGATCTGGGCGCCCGATCGTACGCTCGCCTACGGCAACGCCGTGCTTCGCCAGAGCCTCGACGCGCCGCCCGCGCTTGGCGAAGCTTTTGAAGACTTCGTGCTGCGCCTCGCGCAGTCCCGCGAACTCGGCCTGATCGATCCCGACGCCTGGGTCGCCGGAGAGATCGCTGATTTCGGCAAGGAGAAGACGTCCGATTACGTGCTCGCCGCCGGCTCCGTGATGAACGTCACGCAGAAGCCGACGCGCGACGGCGGCATGACGGTCTCCTATTCGGACGTGACCTCGATCAAGCGCAACGAACAGGCGCTGCGCGAGGCCAAGGAAGCGGCTGAAGCGACCGACGAGGCGAAGTCGCGGTTTTTGCGCGCCGCCAATCACGACCTCCGCCAGCCTTTGGCGTCGCTGAAAATCCTGATCTACAGCTGCATGCGCGAGGAGGCGTCCGAGACCCGCGCCGAGATGCTGCACGCGATGAGCGTCGCGGCGCTCATCATGGAGGATCTGCTCGGCGCCCTGCTGCAGATCGGCCAGCTCGACGCCGGCCGCATCCAGCCGCGGGTGACGAGCTTCCAGCTCTCCCAGATCTTCGAGCGGCTCGCGATCCAGTTTCGCCACCAGGCGGAGGAGAAGGGCCTGAAGCTGCGCTTCGTCACCCCGCGCGGGACGGTCGCGACCGACCGGGCGCTGCTGGAGCGCATCCTGTCGAACTTCGTCGCCAACGCCATCCGCTTCACCGAAGTCGGGACCGTGCTGGTCGGCTGTCGCAAGGAGGGCCGGATGCTGCGGATCGAGGTGGTGGACACCGGCCGCGGCGTGAAGGACGAGGATCTGGAGCGGGTCTTCGAGGAGTTTTATCGCGCGGCGGAAGAGCGGCGGGGTCAGAAGAGCGGCTTGGGTCTCGGGCTCAACATCGTCAAGCGCCTCGCGGAACTGCTCGAACATCCCGTGCGGCTGCGCTCGCGGCCGGGCTTCGGCTCGATCTTCTCCGTCACGGTCCCGCGCGGAAACGTCTGGCACAGCGAGGGCGGCGAGGTCGAAATCAGCGAGACCGTCGCGGGCGAGTTCGTCGGCACGCCGGTGCTGCTCGTCGAGGACGACGACATCCTGCGGCGGAGCATGACGCAACTCCTGCAGCGCTGGGGCATCACGGTGCACGCCGCGGCCGACGAGGCGGAGGCGTTGCGCCTCGCCGACGAGGGCGTCTCGGTTAAGCTGATCGTCGCCGACTTCAACCTTAAGAGCCGCACCGGCGTCGAGGTTGTCCGGGGGTTGCGCGAGGTTTTCGGCGCGGCGACGCCCGCGATGATCGTGACTGCGGACGCCGAGCCTCGTGTGCTCGATGACATCAGGGGGGCGGGCCTTCCGGTGCTGATCAAGCCCGTGAGCCCGCCGCGGCTGCGCGTCCTCATGCACAACCTGCTGTTCGAGCCCGGCCTCGTGGCCGGCCCGCGTTGAGGGACGTCGACTTGCCCGCCGAGTTTCCGCCCGTCCCGATCGGGAGCATGATCCCGCTCACCGGTCCCTCCGCGGCGGACGGCGCCGAGTTCCGGAAGGGCATGATCCTCGCGGTGGAGGAGCTGAACGCCCGCGGCGGGCTGCTCGGGCGTCGCTTCGAGCCGATCTTCGCCGACACCTGCCGCCAGACTGCCGAGGAAGTGGTGGCGGCGGCCCGCTGGCTGATCGAGAAGCACAAGGTCCACGCCATCGTCAACGGCTACAACATCGGGCCGCAAAACTCCGAATACGAGCCGATCGCCGACGCCGGGATCATCTACGTCCACGCCAACACGCTGCTGCAGCACCACGACACGATCATGAGCGATCCCGAGCGCTATTTCGGGATCTTCATGGCCGACCCCGCCGACTACTGGTACGGGCCGGGCTTCATCAAGTTCATCTCGTGGCTGCGCGACACCGGCCAATGGACGCCGAGCTCCGACCGGCTCGCCATCGTGTCGGGCTCGAAGCCCTACTCGATCGTCATCGCCAACGCGATGGCGGCCTCGGCGGCCGACTATGGCTGGCGGGTCTGCTTCGGGCCGCGGATCGTGCAGACGCCGACGACCCAGTGGCGCGAGGTGCTGGAGGAGGCGCGCGCCGCCAACCCCGCTGTGCTCGCCAACACCCATTTCTATGCAGGCGACCTCGCGCACTTCCAGCGCCAGTTCGTCGAGAAGCCGCTCGACTGCATCGTTTATCTCCAATACGGCGCGACCCACCGCTCGTTCTCCGACATCGCCCAGGAGGCGGCGACGGGCGTCATCGTCTCCTCGGTCGTCGGCCTGCTGCGGGACGAGATGGGGAAGCGTTTCGAGGCGCGCTACAACGCCCGCTTCGGCGAGGGCTCGACCGCGACGATCGGCTGCCAGTCCTACTCCAACATGCATCACTACGCGGTCGCGGCCGCGATGGCGGGCGGCTCCGGCGCGCCGGGCGACTTCGAGCAGAACCGGAAGGTCGCCTACGCGCTGAAGGGCATGATCTACCGCAGCGTCCAGGGCACGATCCGCTACCATCCGGACTGGCAGGCGGTGGTGCCCTATCCGGTCGTGACCCACGACCCGTCGCTCGGCATGCCGCACATTTTCTACCAGATCCACGATCACCGAAAACCGCTCTCGATGATCGCGCCCGAACCCTACAACACAGACCGGTTCATCCTGCCGCCCTGGATGAGCGGCAAGAGCGCGGCGAAGCCCGCGCCCAGCAATCCGCGGGGGCTGACGAACCTCTGACAGTCGCATTTGTCTTGTCCCGGACTTGATCCAAGACCCAGACGCGCCGACGGACCCAGGCTGTTCTCACCGCTTGCCGCGTCGTTCGGAAAGCTCAGCGGTTCTGGGACCCGGATCAAGTCCGGGACAAGGGCGCTTGCTGCCGACGCGAAGACGGGCGTTAATGGCCTCCGCGGCCCGAAGGCCGCCTTTCCCGCCGACAGGACCGTCGCGGGCTCCGGCAAGGACGCCGGCCGAGGGTGAGCCACGCTCGCCCCGCCGCCTCCGTTCATCCCATGCCGGGAGCCCAAAAAGTGTCCGAAAACCTTTCAGCCCAGATCATCCACGACGAGCCGTTCTTCCGCGCGGTCGCGGACGAGATCGAGATCTTCGCCGCGGCTTACGCCGGTCGGCTGCCGGTGATGCTCAAAGGCCCCACGGGATGCGGCAAGACGCGCTTCGTCGAGCACATGGCGTGGCGGCTGAAGCGCCCGCTGGTCACCGTCGCGGCCCATGAGGATCTCGCGGCGGCTGATCTCGCCGGCCGCTTCCTGCTCGCGCCGGAAGGGACCGTCTGGCACGACGGTCCGCTCACCGCCGCGGTGCGCATGGGCGCGATCTGCTATCTCGACGAGATCGTCGAGGCGCGGCAGGACACCACCGTCGTGATCCATCCGCTCACCGACGCGCGCCGCTCGCTGCCGCTCGACAAGAAGGGCGAGCTGGTCGAGGCCCATCCCGACTTCCAGCTGACGATCTCGTACAATCCCGGCTACCAGAGCGCGGTGAAGGACTTGAAGGAGTCTACCAAGCAGCGTTTCGTCGCGATCGAGTTTTCCTACCCCGAGCCCTCCATCGAGGCCGAGATCGTGATGCGCGAGGCGGGCGTCGAGGCGCCCATCGCGAGCGGGCTCGTCGACGTCGCGCTGCGCTCGCGGAACCTGCGCGGGCAGGGGCTCGCCGAGGGCGCCTCCACCCGCATGCTGATCCACGCGGCGAAGCTCTTGCGCGGCGGCGCGCCGCTCTCGGCGGCGCTCCGCTCCGCCATCCTGCTGCCGATCACCGACGAACCGGATCTCCGCGAGGCGCTCGGAGCCGCGATCGCTGCAAGCCTTCCGAACGGCCTCTCGCTGCAATGAGCCTTGCTGTCCTCGAAGCCGCAGCGCCGGCGGGGGAGAGCCGCAAGGCGCTGGCGCGGCTGCTGTCGAGCCGTGCCGATGTCGGCGAGATTTTCGCCGCGACGCTGAAGCGGCTCGATGGGCGCTGGGAGGCGCGCGACGTCGAGCTCTGGGCCGCCGGCGCGCTGGCGCTGGTCCACGCCAATGCGGGGGGGCGCTGCCTTGGCGCGTTCTTCCGCCTGACGCAGGCGCGGCTTCCCGATCAGGACGCTATAGCGCTCGCCGCCGACGCGCGCGGAGCCGCAGAGGTCGCGCGCCATGCGGGTTCGGCCGCCGCTCTCGCGAGCCTCGAGGCGACGCCCGCCGCGATGCTGCGGCTCGCCTCCGCACGAGACCGCGCGCATTGGTGGGCGGGCCTTATAAGGCTCGCGCGAGAAGCGTCGGACTGCGTCTCGCTGCTCGCGGCCAACATCCCAACCGTGCTGGCCGCCTGCGACGGCGAGGCGTTCGAAAGCTTCGTGGCCGCCGGCCTGAAGGCGGCCGGGCCGGACCGGAAGAAGCGCGCCGCCTTCTTCTCGCTGGCCGATCCTGCGGCTCGCCGTCTGCTGGAGCGGGCCGGCGGAAGGCCTGGCTTCGACGATGTCGAGCGGCGACTGAAGCTTTATGGCCGAGCTCTGTGGGGAACGACGCCGCGGCTCGCGGCGCTCGAGGGCGTCGGCCATGCGCCGGCGCCGCAGCGCGTGTCGATCGCCGGCGGGCTGATCCGCCTGCCCCATGTCTTCCGCGGCGTCGCTGCCACCCGAACGGAGCCGCTCTACCGAGCGGCGCTCGCCCATGCTCAGGCGCATCTCGCCTTCGGGACCCGCCAGTCGCCCAAGCGGCTGCGGCCGCTGCAGATCGCCATGATCTGCGTGATCGAGGACGCGCGCGTCGAGGCGCTCGCCACGCGCCGCTTCCCGGGCCTGCGCGCGCTCTGGACGCCCTGGCATGAGGCGGCGCCCGGCGACGCGATGACGGCCGCAGGGCTGATGGCGCGCCTGTCGCGGGCGCTGCTCGACCCCGCTTACGAAGACGACGACGGCTTCGTTGAGAAGGGGCGAAGGCTTTTCGCGGAGGCGGACGGGCGCCTCGACGACCAGACCCTGTCCCGCGCGATCGGCGGGCTGCTCGGCCACGACATGGGCCAGATGCGGCTGCGCTTCGACCCGAAGGCCTATGTGGTCGAGCCGCTCTATCGCGACGACAACCTGCATCTCTGGGACGCCGATGATCCGTCGGACGAAATGTCCGACGAGATCGAGCAGGCGGTCGACGCCGCACGGCCGACGCCGCAGGCCGCCGACGACGGCCGCGAGAGCGACAAGGCGCCGAAGGAGCAGGCCGGCCGCGCCCGCGAAGTCCCGGCCGACGAGCGCGGTTCGGTGATCGCGGCCTATCCCGAATGGGACCGCGCGGCTGGCGCCGAACGTCCCGCCTGGACGACAGTGCGCGACACGCCCGCACCGCTTGGAGACGCGGCGGCGCTGGAAGCCGCGCTCGAGCGGCTCGGCGGCTTTTCCGATCGCGTCGCTCGGTTGGTGCGCGGCGCGCGCGTCGGAAAGGCCGCGCGGCTGAAGCGCCAGCCGGACGGGTTCGACCTCGACCTCGACGCCGCGGTCGACGCCGCGATCGCGCTCCGCATCGGCGACCTGCCGGACGAGCGCATCCATCGCGCGTCTGGAAAACGGGCGCGGGACGTCGCGACCGTGGTGCTGGTCGACGTCTCGGAATCCACGCGCGACCGCGTCGGCGCCTCGTCGGTGCTGGAGATCGAGAAGCTCGCGGTCGCGGCGCTCGGGCGCGCGATGGAGACGACCGGCGACGCTTTCGCCGTGCGCGCCTTCGCCTCCTGCGGCCGCGACGACGTCCGTCTCATCCGCCTCAAGGATTTTGGAGAGCGTTTCGACCGCGAGACCATGGCGCGCCTTGCGGGGCTGACGCCCGGCCTTTCCACCCGCCTCGGCGCGGCGTTGCGTCATGTGGGGGCGGAGCTGGAGGTGGTGCGCTCGCATCGCAAGCTCGTCATCGCGCTGACCGACGGCGAGCCGTCGGACATCGACGTTTCAGACCCGCTCGACCTCGCCGAAGACGCCCGTCGCGCGACGCTGTCGCTGCGCCGACGCGGCGTGGACGTCTTCGGGGTGACGCTCGGGGCGGCGCAATCGAGCGCGGTGTTCGGACGGGCGAACACGATCCCCGCGCGGCGGCTGGAGGAGCTGCCGGCGCGGCTGTCGGAACTCTATTTCCGGCTGGCGCGGCTGTGAGGGAGTGCGTGCTTCGAGACGCCGTCTCCGACGGCTCCTCAGCATGAGGACCGTTGGTGGGGCGTAAAACTAAAACCGACCTCATGCTGAGGAGCGGTCCGGAGGACCGCGTCTCGAAGCACGCAGTTCCTCTCCGCCATCGTCCTCCGGCTTGACCGGAGGACCCACGGTCGTCGTCGGGCTTTACGCTGGAGGTGGATCCTCGGGTCAAGACCGAGGATGACGGCGGAGGTTCACTTCCTCCGCCGCGCTGGACAAAATCCCAGCATCGCCTCGACGCCGAGCGAAAACAGCGCCTCGACGCCGAGCGTGATCCGCCCGCCATTCGCCGCGATCATTCGCACCCCGAGCCCCGCGCTGTTCGGCAGCGGGCTCGCGCCGGCCCGACAACCGACAGCATCAAGCGCGGCATCTATGGCGGCGGGGTCGGGAAGCCTCTCCTTCGGGCCGAGCAGCATCGCGGAGCCATAGGCGCCGGCTCCCGGGCCGAGCAGCGACCGCGCGCCCATGAGCTCGGAGCCCCGCACCGCCGCGCGGTCGCGCACCAGCGTCCGGCCGTTCGGTCCGCGCACCACCGTTTCGGCCGAGAGGCTCGCGAACGGCCGGTCCTCGCCCGCAAAATCGTGCCACGCGACGCCGTCGGCGATGATCGCGAGCGCGCCCTCGGCGAGGCGCACCTCGGTCGTTGTCGAAAGCTCGGCGCCGGGAAACATCACCAGCGGATCGAGCGTCAGCGCCGCGAAGGCGCCTGCGCCGACCTCGACGCGCGTGGTCTGGCGGGCGGGCAGGGCGCCGGTGTCGTGCACGACCGTCGCGGCCTGGCTGGTGACATGCGCGCTCGCGCCGGCTTTGACGGTCAGCGACAGGTCGAGCCGGTCGGCGCGGTAAACGCCGCCAGACGCCGACTGGAGATAGAGCGTCGCGAGCTCCGGCCGTTCCCGGTCCAGAGCGAAGGGTTTCGTCACGTGGAACGGATAGGGCGTCGTCTGCGCGACGAGCGCCGATCGCCCGCCGCCGCGCGCAAAGACGAGCCGCGCGCTGCGATGGCGCCCGGCCGCGGTCTCGCCGATCGCGTAGGTTTCCGGCTTCATTCGCTGAACAGCACGGCGCGCGCGATCATGTCCGCGACCGCCTCGACGCCCTCGCCCGAGCGCGCATTGGTGGCGATGACCGCCTTGCCGTTCCGCACCGCGTTCGCGTCTTCCAGCATTTTCGGCAGGTTCACCCCGACATGCGGCGCAAGGTCGGTCTTGTTGACCACCAGCAGGTCGCTCTTGAGGACGCCAGGGCCCTTCTTGCGCGGAATGTCGTCGCCGCCCGCGACGTCGATGACGAAGATCCACCAGTCGACGAGATCGAGCGAGAAGGTCGAGGCGAGGTTGTCGCCGCCGGACTCGAACACGATCAGCTCGAGCCCCGGAAACGCCGCCTCGAGGTCGTCGCCCGCCGCCATGTTGAGCGTCGGGTCCTCGCGGATCACTGTATGCGGGCAGGCGCCTGCCTCGACCGCTAGCACGCGTTCGGGCTCGATCAGGCCAGAGCGGCGCAGGCGCTCGGCGTCTTCCTTGGTGACGAGGTCGTTGGTGACGACCGCGAGGTTCACGCCCCGTCCTTTCAGCACGGGTATCAGCGCCTCGATCAGCGCCGTTTTACCCGAGCCGACCGGCCCGCCGATGCCGATGCGCGCGGCGGAGGTTTTTGACGCAGTCCCCCTGTCGTTAGAGGCGGCGGGCGCCTGTGTCTTCCCCTCCCCCTTGTGGGGAGGGGTGAGGGGTGGGGGTGACGCCGGATGAGGTTCGAAGATAGCCGCAGCTCTACGTTCGGCGGCGGCGTTTTGTTCTGAACCACCCCCACCCTTACCCTCCCCACAAGGGGGAGGGGGCGAGAGCGTCGAGGCGTGTTCCGCCTTGGTCTCTAGCATTGCGCTCACCTCAGCATGTAGCGCTGCGCGAGCGGCAGCTCGGTCGCCGGCTCGCAGGTGGCGAGCTCGCCGTCGACGAAGACGTCGAAGGTCTGCGGGTCGACGCGGATGTTCGGCAAAGCGTCGTTGTGCAGCATGTCGGACTTTTTCAGCCCCCGCGTGCCGCGCGCCGGCAGCAGCAGCTTGGAGATCCCGAGCTCCTCACGCAGGCCCCGCTCGATCGCGAGCGGATGCACGAAGCAGGCGGAGAGCGCCGGCGCCGCCTTGCCGAAGGCGCCCCATTGCGGGCGCAGCAGCAGCGGCTCGCAAGTCATCAGCGAGGCGGCGCTGTCGCCCATGGTTCCCCAGGCGATGAAGCCGCTTTTGATGACGAGCTCCGGCTTGATGCCGAAGAAGGCCGGCCGCCAGATGATGATGTCGGCCATCTTGCCGTCTTCGAGCGAGCCGATGTGGTCCGCGATGCCGAAGGTCTTTGCCGCGTTGATGGTGTATTTCGCGATGTAGCGCTTGATGCGCTCGTTGTCGCCGAAGCCGGGCTTCTCCTCCGGCAGCAGCCCGCGTTGGTCCTTCATCTTGGAAGCGAGCTGCCAGGTCCGGCAGATCACCTCGTGGATGCGGCCCATGCCTTGGCTGTCGGAGCCAAGCATCGAGATTGCGCCGATGTCGTGGAGGATGTCCTCGGCCGCGATGGTCTGCGCGCGGATGCGGCTCTCCGCGAAGGCCACGTCCTCCGGGATCGCCGGATTGAGGTGGTGGCAGGTCATCGTCATGTCGAGATGTTCGTCGAACGTGTTGACCGTGTAGGGGTTGGTCGGGTTCGTCGAAGAGGGCAGGCAATGCGCGACGCCCGCCACCGTGATGATGTCGGGCGCGTGGCCGCCGCCCGCGCCTTCGGTGTGGTACATATGGATCGTCCGGCCCGCGATCGCGGCCAACGTGTCCTCCATGAAGCCGCTTTCGTTCAGCGTATCGGTGTGCAGCTGCACCTGATAGTCGAGCTCGTCCGCCGAGCGGAGGCACGCGTCGATGGTCGCGGGCATCGCGCCCCAGTCCTCGTGGATCTTTAGGCCGAGACACCCGGTCTCGAGCTGCTCCTTGAGGCAGCCCGGAATGTGGCTGTTGCCGCGGCCCAGGAACCCGAAGTTCATCGGCCAGGCTTCCGAGGCCTGCAGCATCTTGCCTGTGTTGAACGGCCCGCCGGAATCGATGCCGACCGTGATCGGCCCAAGCGAGCCGCCGAGCATGGTGGTGAGGCCGGACGCGAGCGCGTGCTCGACGAGGCCTGCGCTATCAAAGTGCACATGCACGTCGATGCCGCCTGCGGTCGCGATCAGGCCTTCGCAGTCGCGCACAGTGGTGCCGGCGCCGACGATGAGGCGCGGATCGACCTTGTCCATGACGGCGGGATTCCCCGCTTTGCCGACGCCCACGATCTTGCCGTCCTTGATGCCGAGATCGCCTTTGACGATCCCGAGCACCGCGTCGATCACGGTGACGTTGCAGAGCAGGAAGTCGAGCGCGCCCTCGGCGTTGGTGATGCCGGCGGCGAGGCCCAGGCCGTCGCGCAGCGTCTTGCCGCCGCCATGGAGGCATTCGTCTCCATAGGCCGCGTAATCCTTCTCCACCACGGCGACGAGCGATGTGTCGCCGAGCCTCAGGCCGTCCCCGACGGTCGGGCCGTACATGGCGGCGTAGTCCTTGCGGACGATCTTGACCATGGTTTTCGTCCTCAAGCCCCGCGGAAGCCGGCGGTTCGCGCCTTTTCGAGCGCTTCGCGCTTCACGTCCTCGCTCGTGGTGTCGCCGCCGAGCCCGTTCAGGCCGCCCACGAACCGGTTTCCGCCGAAGGTCGTCAGGGTGACCTCCTTGGTCTGACCGGGCTCGAAGCGCACCGCCGTGCCGGCAGGAATGTCGAGCCGCATGCCGAAGGCCGCCGCGCGGTCGAACTCCATGGCGCGGTTCACCTCGAAGAAGTGGAAGTGCGAGCCGATCTGGATCGGGCGGTCGCCGGAATTGGTCGCCGAGAGGGTGACGCGGGGGCGTCCCTCGTTGAGCTCGATCTCGCCGTCGAGCGCGAGCGTCTCGCCGGGCTGGACGGGATCAGCCGCCGAGCCTTCGGCGGGGCGGATCGGCTCGTGGACGGTGACGAGCTTGGTGCCGTCCGGAAACACGCATTCGACCTGAAGGATGTGCAGCATCGCGGGGACGCCCGGCATCACGTCGGCGCTCGTCAGAACGGTCGCGCCGAAGCCGATGAGGTCGGCCACCGTGCGGCCGTCGCGGGCGCCTTCCAGGATCTCGTCGGTGATGATCGCGACGGCCTCGGGGTAGTTCATCTTCAGCCCGCGGGCGCGCCGTTTCCGGGCGAGTTCGGCCGCGGTGAAGATGGTGAGGCGTTCGAGTTCGGTCGGGGTCAGCAGCATCTTTGGGTCTCGACCTTGTCAGTTCGAGAAGAGGCGGAGGTCGCCGCGGGCGTGACGCGCCGCGGCGATGTCGAGAAGGGGCGCGAAGCTTTCTATTTCGTCCGGCGGTTCGCTCCCGGCGAGTTCGGCGATCACCGGCAGCAGGCGGCGCACCGCGGTCTGCGCCGCGACCGCGCCGACGAGTCCGAGCCGGACCGCGGCGGTCGTGAAGCCCGAGACCGCCATGTAGCCCGACGCCCGCACCGCGCCATCGCGATCGAGCCCCGCGCCGCGCCAGACCAGCCCTTGCGTGACCGCGAGATGCCCGGGCGTGTCGCCCTTGCGCACCCGCGCCTGGAACGCCGCCGCGCCCGGCGTCTCGATCCGCACATGGGCGGCGAGCAGGCTCGCGCCGTTGCGGCGGGAGCCTGAGCGGAAAGGTTCGGAGAGCGTCGCGGCCTCGACCTCGTGGTCGATCTCGCAGACGGCGTCGAGGTTTTCGGCGTCGTCGAAGCTTTTCAGCAGCGCCACGCGATCGGCCGTCGCCCAGCGGCGGCGGAGCGCGCCCTCGATCACGGCTTCGAGCCGGCCAGCGTCCATGCCGCCTTCGAGCGCCGCGAGGCCCTCGAGTCCGTTCGAGAAGGCGAACGCCCCGCTCGGGAACGCCGTGTCGGCCTGCCAGATCGCGAGCAGTTCGCCGATCACGCCGCGGCCTGCTCGGTCACCAGCGCGCTGCGGATGCGGCGGCCCCCAAAGATGTTGTCGAGCCGGGCGTAATAGGCGTCGGCCGGGCCTTCGAGCGCGACGAGCAGACACTCACCCTCGAAGCGCACGCGCCAGTGCAGGTTGCCCGCGTGGTAACCGAGCTCGACGGCTTCCGCGATCGAACTCGGCTGAAGGCGCAGCCATCGCTCGACCTCGGCCCGCACCACGATGGCGCGGGTGTCGTCAATGAACAGCACCGCGCCGTCGAACAGTTTTTGGTCGCGCGGCAGCGCGATGGCGAGGTCCTCGCCCTTCGGGGTCGTCACGCGCAGGCGGCGCCGATCCATGTCCGCGCGCGCGATGAACACCTCGTCCACGGCCTGGGCGTGCTCGAGATGGTGCAAGCGATGGTGAAGCTCATGGTCGGCGCGGTCGCCGACGACGCTGTCGATGTGCAGCATTGGCGTATTCCGGAACTGGCGCGGCGGCGGATACTACGCCGCCGCCGCGCGAAAGAAAGTTCAGCGATGGGCGGTCGCGGGGGTCGGCAGGCCCTCGATCGGGCACTCATCCGTGCCGACCGTCGGGCGCGTCATCGCCTCGACCATCTCGCGCGTTCCCTCCGGGTCCGCGATCCAGCGCTTGTAGAAGTCGTAGGGGCACTCGGCCGCGCCCTTGTCGCCGTCGCCGGAGTTGATCATGCCCGTATAGCCGCGGTGGACGAGCTTGAAGAGGTGGTTGTTCGACTGGCTGCTCTTGCGGAAGTCGCGGATGAGCGACACCGAGAGCTGGGCGTAGTTGACCCCGTTCTCCTCCGTGCCGCATTCGCCGAGCGTGCGGCCGTCGAAGCCGACGATCGAGGAATGGCCGAAGTAGCTGTAGACGCCGTCGAAGCCGGTCGCGTTCGCCACCGCCACATAGGTGTTGTTGGCCCAGGCCATGGCTTTCGCCATCACCACCTGCTGCTCCTTGGCCGGATACATGTAGCCCTGGCAGCGCACGATGAGCTCTGCGCCACGCATCGCGCAGTCGCGCCAGATCTCCGGATAGTTGCCGTCGTCGCAGATGATCAGGCTGATCTTGAGGCCCTTCGGCCCTTCCGACACGTAGGTGCAGTCGCCCGGATACCAGCCCTCGATCGGCACCCAGGGCATGATCTTGCGGTACTTCTGAACGATCTCGCCCTTGTCGTTCATGAGAATGAGCGTGTTGTACGGCGCCTTGTTCGGGTGCTCCTCATGGCGCTCGCCGGTGAGCGAGAATACGCCCCAGCACTTCGCCTTGCGGCAGGCGTCGGCGAAGATCTCGGTCTCCTCGCCCGGGATCGCCGAGGCCGTGTCGTACATCTCCTTGGAGTCGTACATGATCCCGTGGGTCGAATATTCGGGGAAGATCACGAGATCCATTCCGGGGAGGCCCGCCTTCATGCCCACCACCATGTCGGCGATCGCCTTGGCGTTCTGCAGCACTTCTGCCTTGGTGTGCAGCCGGGGCATCTTGTAGTTCACGACCGCCACGCCGACGGTGTCCTTGCTCGATCCGATATCGCCGTGAAGCATGTCCGGTGTCTCCTCAGTCGCCGGGCGTGCGGAGCCCCGGCCACGACGCGCCTGCGCCGCGGGCGATCGCCGCCAGCAGATGTGATGTCCAATTGCGCAAAGTCCTCGCACAGACGTCGCGCGATCGACAGGGCGCAGATCAACGTCTCCGCAAGCGATGTGAAGTCGCTCGAGGCCGAAAAACAAAAAAGCCCGTCAGTTCCTCAAGTGAGGATCTGGCGGGCTACATAGCCTGTACCGGGCCGACAGCTCTGTGGACCGGAAAAACCGCCTCACCGCAGCGTCGCGGTCAGTCGATGCGTCCAGCTAAGCACCATTGGATTTGAAGTTCAAGAGCTCGTTGGCGTTGATGATCGCCGAAGCGAGCTCCTCCATCGGCACGCGCTTGGCCATCGCCTGCTTGCGGATCGACTGGAACGCCTCGTCCTCGGTGATGCCCTGGCTCTCCATCAGGATCGTCTTGGCCTTCTGGATCTGCTGGATGCCGGTGAGCTTGCGTTCAAGCTTGCGCAGCCGCTTGCCTTGTTCGCGACGCTCGAACCAGAGCGAGCGCGCGAGCGCGATCTGGGTCAGCAGGCCGAACGGTTTTATGGGCCGCTCAACGACAGCGAGCGCGCCGCTTTCAAGCACGAGCGCGAGCGTCGCCGGGTTCTCGTAGCCGACGATGGCGATAAGCGTGGGTGAGGCGTCGCTGCGGGTTTTCAGCAGGCGCTGAAGCGCGTCGCGGTCCTCCTGCTCGATCGCGAGCAGCACCACGTCGGCGGCGGCCGGGAAGCTGTCAGGGATCGGCCACACGGTCTCGACGAAGCAGCCGATGCGCTTCAGGTGTTCGACGAGCTCGCGCCCCTCCGTGTCGTTCGGATGGATCGCGTGAACCCGAAGACCCCGGATGTCGCGAAGGATCTGGATCGCCATGACCCGGGCCGCCTTCAGCGCCCGCCCGAGGCCGGGGCCTCGACGAAATCGGCCGACCAGTCGTCGATGCGCTGGTCGACGCAATAGGGGTCGGGCTTCACCCGCACGCCCGGGTTCCAGACGATCTGGAACTCGCCGTTCGCGTCGACCCGCGCGACCCGCGGCCAGAGATAGGCGTGGTGGTTGTCGGGATCGATCCGGACGCGTCCCTGCGGCGCGTCGAACTCGACCTCCTTGATCTCCTCAAGCACGCGGCGGGGATCGTCCGTGCCGGCGCGCGCCAGCGCCGCCGCCGCGATGTGGGTCTGGAGGTAAGCGGCCTCCGCGGCCGAGGGGATCGGGGCCGCCTGTCCGTACTTGGCGCGATAGGCGGCCGTGAACCTTCTGGCTGCAGGCGTCTGGAGCGTCGAGAAGAAGGTCGCGGCCGAGATGTGCCCCTCGGCGACGCCGGCGCCCATGTTGGCGACGTCGACCTCGGATGTGGTGAGGCTCGCGATCGGCATGTTCTGGGAAGAGAGGCCGGCCTCCGCATAGGCCTCGTAAAAACTCGCCGTCGAGCGGCCGACGATGGTCGAGAAGATGAAGTCCGGCTCGTGTTTCCGGATGCGCTTGATCAGCCGGCCGATCTCCGGGCTCGAGGCGTCGGCCTCGAGCGGGAGATAGATCTCGTCCACCACCTTGCCGCGCGACTGGACGACGAAGTCGCTCATCACGCGGTTGGTTTCGTAAGGATAGATGTAGTTCGAACCGACGATCAGCACGCGCTGGCCGTGTCGCGCCAGCATGTATTTGGCGAGCTGGAACGCGTTCTGGTTCACGACTGCGCCGGTGTAGATCACCTCACGCGAAAACTCGAAGCCTTCATAGAAGGTCGGATAGAACAACAGGCCTCGCTGGCCGTCGATGACCGGCAGCACGGCCTTGCGGCAGCTCGACATGTAGCAGCCGAGCAGCAGCTTCACGCCGTCCTGCCCGATGAGGCGCTCGGCCTCCTGCCGGAAGCGCTTCGGATCCGAGGCGCCGTCGCGCACGAGTGGCTCGACCGCGCGGCCGAGCACGCCGCCGGCCGCGTTGATCTCCTCGATCGCGAGCAGCGTGGCGTTGAGCTGCGCGGTCTCGATGTCGGCCGTGACCCCGGTCTTCGAAAACAGAACGCCGATACGCCAAGGCCCGCCCGACACGTCTTAAACTCCACGAAAACGTTCAATCGCCCGGCATCATTGGACCGCGCGCGCCCTTGCGAACAAGGACAAATCGTCAGGAGACGAGCTCGACCCGCGCGTCGACCGAGGCGACGCCCGGCGTCTTCAGCACCGCGAAGGCCCCGAGGCAGGGGTAGAGGCCGGGGCCGAACTCCGGCAGCTCGATCCGGTTGAGTTCGACGAGCTTGGTGAGCGCGCCCGGCGCCTGCGGCAGCTCGCCATGGGCCAGCATCGGCACCGAGCAGCGCGGCGTCGCCCCGATGAAGGACAGCACGGCGTTTGGCCCGATCTTCAGCTCAATGCCAGCCCAGCCGTTCTCGGCGAAAGGTTCGAGGCCCGGAATGTCGATGACGATGTTGGCCCGGTAGCGCTCGACCAGGATGCTGTCGTCGCCGATCGCGTCGCGCACATGGTCGAGGCTCGAGCGCAGGATGACGTGGTAGGGCGCGTAATCGAAGAAGCCGCCGTCGGGGGAGGCCTGCGCCAGAACGAGATGCGTCGAGCCGGCCTCGCCGCCTTCGCCGCGCTCCAGCACCTCCTCGGGGATGGCGCGGTCGAGCGAGTCGGTCGGCGCCGCCTGCGTCGACATTCTGACCGCCCGGCCGAGGAAGGCGCTCAGCTTCTCGTCGATCCCGGCCTCGGCGACGCCGATGGTCTCGCCGTCCGGAAACCGGATCGCGATCGTGTCCCCGGAGCCTTCGGCGACCGACAGCTCAAGCATCTTGCGCCAGAGCTGGGGCCGCTTGGCGCTCGCCACCTTGCCGCTCTCGACGTCGATGATCGCGAACGCCCGGTCGAGCTCGATGCCGACCGAGGTCAACGAGGCCGACCGGACCTGCTCGCCGAGGACCGACTTCACCGGATATCGCCACAGGGCGGAGACGGAACCGACGCTCATTGGATGCTCCAGAAGGAAAATGTGGGGCGGTCAGCCCATATGCCTGACCGCGACCGCCGTGGCGCCGGCGCGGTTCTCGACCCCGAGCTTCACGTAGATCTGCTCGAGATGCTTGTTCACGGTCCGCGGGCTCATGCCGAGGATGTCGGCGATGTCGCGGTTTGATTTTCCGCGCGCGATCCAGAGCAGCACCTCGGATTCGCGCGCCGTGACCCCGAGCTTTTCGCGGAAGACCGCGGCATGGTCGGCGCCGCTCTCCTCAGTGACGCGCAGCAGGATCTCGTCGCGGTCCGCGCGGCCGACGAAGGCGATCGACAGCGCGCCGCCGACGGCTTCGAGCTTCAGAGGGGCGAGGTCCGAGCGTCCGTCCTGCCGGGCCGAGAGCCAGCGCGAGAGCGCGGCGGGGAGCTTTTGGTCGCCGTCCTCTGCCGCCTCGGCGAGCGCGAGCAGGCGGTTGGCCTGCGGGGTCGACCAGACGATGCGGCCGGCGCCGTTCACCGCGAAGAGGTAGCGCCCCGTGGTGTCGAGCGCCGCGCGGGCGCTGCGCGACTTGCGCGCGTTGCCGATGTGGACGCGGATGCGGGCGATGAGCTCGTCGAGCACGATCGGTTTCGTCACATAGTCGACGCCGCCGGCCTCCAGCCCCTCGACGATCCGGTCGGTCTCCTTGAGTCCGGTCATGAAGATGATCGGCACGTCGGCGAGTTCGGGCAGGCGTTTCAGGCGCCGGCAGGTCTCGAAGCCGTCGAGGCCGGGCATCACCGCGTCGAGCAGCACGAGGTCGGGCGCGGCGTGGCGCACGGCCGCGATCGCGCTTTCGCCGTCGATCGCGACGAGCACGAGCATGTCGGCGCTTTCGAGCGCCGCGGTCAGCATCGCGAGCGTTTCGGGGCTGTCGTCCACCACCAGGACGACGCTGCGGCCGCCGCCTTCAGACATCGCCGCGCTCCCGCGTCGTCTCAGGCTCGAGCATCTTCATATAGCCGCGCAGATCGAAGGCGCGGATCTTTTCGCGCGCGGCGGTGACGAAGGGGCCGGCGCCGAGATCTGCGGTTTCGAGCTCGATAAGCTTGGCCTCTATGCCCGCGATGTAGCCCATTTCGCCGAGCCGGGTCAGCTCCTCGACATGGCGGGCGGAGGGCCGCGGCGGCGGCGCGTCGAGGACGGGGAGAGGGGCTAAGGAAGGGGCCTCGGTCTCGGTCACGAAGGTCAGTCGCAGCAGGCGCTCCACATGGCCGAGCAGCGCCTGCAGGTCGATCGGCTTCGGCATCGCGGCGTCGTGGTCCGGCGCGCGCCCCTCCTGTCCCGATGATTCGCCAATGTTCGCCGACATCATGATGATGCGGATGTCGGGCGCGGCCTCGCGAAGCTCGCGGGCGATCTCCCAGCCGGATTTTCCCGGCATCGAGACGTCGAGCAGCACGAGGTCCGGCATGCGGTGCGACGTGATGTGCAGCGCCGCCGCGCCGTCGTTCGCGGAGAGCATCGTGAAGCCGATCGGCTCCAGCGTCTCGCGCATGAGATTGCGCTGGTCGCCGTCGTCGTCGACCACGAGCACGAGCCGCCGCCGCCCGAGATAGCCGACGACGCGCTCGGTCGCGACGACCGGCGGGCGGGCGTTCGCGGCGTGCGGCAGCATCAGCTTGACCTTGAAGGCGCTGCCGCGCCCGGCCTCCGTTTCGAGCGAGATTTCGCCGCCCATCACCTCGACCAGCAGCTTGGTGATGGTGAGGCCGAGCCCCATGCCGGGCTGGAGGTTGGCGAGCGCCGCGCCGCCGCGTTCGAAGGGCTCGAAGATGCGGTCGCGGTCCTCCGGCCGGACGCCGTGACCGGTGTCGAGAATCTCGAAAGTCGCCACCTGGCTGCGATAGGTCACGCGCAGCGTCACCTTGCCGGCGTCGGTGAACTTCACGGCGTTCGACAGCAGGTTGATCAACACCTGCCGCAGCCGCTTGCCGTCGCCGCGCACCACCGGCGGCAGCGCGCCGTCGCCCTCGAAGGCGAAATCGACGCCCTTGGCCGTGGCCTGAAGACGGAACATGTCGGCGAGCTGGGCGAGAAATTCGCGAGTCCAGATGTCCTCGCGCGAGAGCTTCAGCCGGCCCGCCTCCACCTTCGCGATGTCCAGCAGCCCGTCGAGCAGGCCCGCAAGGTGCTCGGCGCTGCGGCGGATGACGCGCACGCCCGTCTGGGCTTTCGGAGACAGGCCGGATTCCGCGTCAAGCAGTTGCGCGTAGCCGAGCACGGCGTTGAGCGGCGTGCGGAGCTCGTGGTTGATGCCGACCACATAGCGGCTTTTAGCGAGATTGGCGGCCTCGGCCACTTCCTTGGCGCGCTGGAGCGCGGCGTCGGTCTTCTTGTGCGCCTCGATCTCGCGCATCAGCGCGGAGGTCTGGCGCGAGGATTCCTCCTGCGCGATCTCGCGGCTTTCATGCGCGAGAACGAACAACCAGGCTGCGACGCCCGCGATGATGGCGAGGATCAGGAACACCGCCCAGAGCGTGCCTGCGACGGCCGCGGCCTCCTCGGGTGCCGTCTTGGCCGCGATGAAGTGCACGAGCAGCAGGACGAGGCTCAGGATCCCGAGTAGGGTCGCGAACACGCCCGAGAAATGCGCGGTGCGGGTGTTCAGCCGCGCGATCCAGCGTTGCGGCATCAGCGCTGTGATGACGTCGACGACCTGGGCCTGGTAGCGCGCATGCGGCTTGCAGCCGTCGCGGCAGCGCGCGTCGATCGAGCAGCAGAGCGAGCAGATCGCGCCCGAATAGACCGGGCAGTGCGCCATGTCCTCGGGCTCGAAGGCGTTCTCGCAGACCTTGCAGGTGAGAGACGGGCGCAGTCGCCATTCGGCGCGGGGCTTGCGCGCGAGATAATATTTCCCCCCGGTCGCGATCGCGATCAGCGGCGCCGCGACCATGGCGACGAGCAGCGCCACGAAGGGCGCGAGCGCCTGAGGGTAGGGGCCGAAGGCGCCGGCGTAGGAGACCATGGCGACCGCGGTCGCCACCACCATGGCCCCGACGCCCACGGGGTTGATGTCGTAGAGATGGGCGCGCTTGAACTCGATGCGCTTGGGGCTCAAGCCCAGCGGCTTGTTGATGGTGAGGTCCGCCACCAGCGCGCCGAGCCAGGCGACCGCCACGATCGAATAGAGCCCGAGCGTGTGCTCAAGCGTCTTGTAGATGCCGGCCTCCATGAGAAGGACGGCGATGCCGACGTTGAAGAACAGCCACACGATCCGGCCGGGATGGGCGTGGGTGAGCCGCGAGAAGAAGTTCGACCAGGCGATCGAGCCCGCATAGGCGTTGGTGACGTTGATCTTGAGCTGTGACACCACCACGAAAGCTGCCGTCAACCCGAGCGCGACCGCCGGCCACGAGGTCACGTAGCCGAAGGCGATGAGGTACATCTGGGTCGGCTCGCCGGCGTGGCTTGCGGGCACGCCGTGGCGGAGCGCGAGGATGGCGAGGAACGATCCGATCAGCATCTTGACCGCGCCGGGGATGATCCAGCCTGGCCCCGCCGCGAGCAGCGCCGACCACCAGGCGGCGCGGCCGCTCACCTTGCGCTCGGGCATGAAGCGCAGGATGTCGACCTGCTCGCCGATCTGCGCGACGAGCGCGAACACGACCGCGCCCGCGGCGCCCGCGCCGAGCAGGTTCAGCGTTCCGCCATGCGGGTTCGCTCCTTCGTAGCCGATCCATTGCGCGAAGCTCGCATCGCCCTTGGCGGCGATGAAGATCAGCGGGGTGAGGTGCAGGATGATCCAGAGCGGCTGGGTCCAGACCTGGAACCGGCTGATCCAGGCGATGCCATGGGTGACGATCGGGATCACCACCACGGCCGACACGATGTAGCCGATCGCGAGCGGCAGCCCGAAGCAGAGCTCGAGCGCGAGCGCCATGATGGCGGCCTCGATCGCGAAGAAGATGAAGGTGAAGGAGGCGTAGATCAGCGACGTGATGGTCGAGCCGATATAGCCGAAGCCGGCGCCGCGGGTCAGCAGGTCGATGTCGAGCCCGTCGCGGGCCGCGTAATAGGCGATCGGGAGGCCAGTGAGGAAAATGAGCGCCGAGACCACGACGATCGCCGCAAGCGCGTTCTCGAAGCCGTAGCTCAGCGTGATTGCGCCGCCGATCGCCTCGAGCGCGAGAAACGACACCGCGCCGAGCGCCGTGTTGCCGACCCGGACCGCCGACCAGCGCCGCGCCTTCTTGGCGGTGAAGCGCAGCGCATAGTCCTCGAGCGTCTCGTTCGCGACGAACTGATTGTAGCGACGGCGAACGGGGACGATGCGGAGCCGATCAGTCAAGATCTGCCGCTCCTGAACGCAAAATCGCCACGCCCTGCCTTAACGCAGTGCAAAAAACCGCCTCCCAGACAATCTCGCCTTTGTGGAGCAAGACTCTTGCCGCGCCGGAGGTTGAGCCGCGATCTCCCATTCGCGCCAATGGTTTCGCGCGCGAGACGCGACCCTAAGCAGGGCGTCCGGCGGTCCATATACGTCAACCAACGTATATGCTGCGACGCAAAAATCGCGCGAGCCTGACGATCGATAGCCAGTCGCGGGGACTGGCCGACGGAGGGTTTGATGGCGGAACATGACGAGGCTGGCCATTCGCGGCTGCGCCGACAGATTCTCATGGGCATGGCGGCCGCGCCGCTGGCCGGCCTGCTGCCGAAGACCGCCTTCGCCCAGGCGCCCGCCACCTCGGCGGTGAACACGACCGGGCTCGCGGTCACCGACACCGAGGTGACGGTCGGCATCCTGCATTCGGCGACCGGCACGATGGCGATCTCGGAGACGGGCTCGATCCAGGCCGAGAAGCTCGCGATCGAGCAGATCAACGCCATGGGCGGCGTGCTCGGCCGCAAGATCAAGTTCATCCAGGAAGACGGCGCGTCCGACTGGCCGACCTTCGCCGAGAAGGCCAAGAAGCTGCTCGTGCAGGACAAGGTCGCGGCCATCATGGGCTGCTGGACCTCGGCCTCGCGCAAGGCGGTGCTGCCGGTCATCGAGCAGTACAACGGCATGCTCTACTACCCGACCTTCTACGAAGGCCTCGAGCAGTCGAAGAACGTCATCTACACCGGCCAGGAAGCCACCCAGCAGATCCTCGAGTCGCTGAACTGGGTCGTGAAGGAGAAGGGCGCCAAGACCTTCTACTTCATCGGTTCGGACTACATCTGGCCGCGCACGTCGAACAAGATCGCGCGCAAGCACATCGAAAACTTCATGAAGGGAACGAAGGTCGTCGGCGAGGAGTACTTCCCGCTCGGCCACACCCAGTTCAACTCCGTGATCAACAAGCTGAAGCTGACCAAGCCCGACGTGATCTTCACGGACGTGGTCGGCGGCTCGAACGTGGCGTTCTACAAGCAGCTCAAGGCCGCCGGCATCAATCTCGACAAGCAGATCCTGATGACGATCTCGGTCACCGAGGACGAGATCGACGGCATCGGCGGCGAGAACATCGCGGGCGCCTACTCCTGCATGAAGTACTTCCAGTCGCTCGACAATCCGAACAACAAGGAATTCGTCGCGGCGTTCAAGAAGATGTGGGGCGAGAAGACCGTCATCGGCGACGTGACCCAGGCCGCCTATCTCGGCCCCTGGCTCTGGAAAATGACCGTCGAGAAGGCGGGCTCCTTCGACGTCGACAAGATCGCCGCCGCCTCCGACGGCATCGAGTTCACCAAGGCGCCGGAAGGCTACGTCAAGATTCACGCGAACCATCACCTCTGGTCGAAGACCCGCGTGGGCCTCGCCCAGAAGGACGGCCAGTTCAAGGTGGTCTACGAGAGCCCGGACCTCATCGAGCCGAACCCCTTCCCCAAGGGCTACCAGTGATGTGACCGCCGGGGCCGGACGCCGAGAAGCGTTCCGGCCCCGCGAGCTTTCTGCCGGGATCGTCTTCCGGGCATGGCGCAGCGATCGGCGCCTCGTTTGCAAGACGATCCTGAATCGGCCTTGGCCGTCCGGGACGACGGCGTTTTCGCGGGGACACGCACATGTTCGGAGAATATTCGCTCGGCGATCTCGGATCGATCTTCGCGATGCAGGGCTTCGCGGGATTGATCCTTTTCTCCGTCTATCTGCTGATGGCGCTCGGCCTCGCGATCATCTTCGGCCAGATGGGCGTGATCAACATGGCCCATGGCGAGTTCATGATCCTCGGCGCCTACGTCACCTGGCTGACGTCGGTGTTCTTCACCGAGCACCTGCCCTCGCTGTTTCCCATCTACTTCTTCGTGGCGATGGCCTTGGCGTTCTGCGCGTCAGGAGCCTTGGGGATGCTGGTCGAATGGGCGCTGATCAAGCGCCTCTACAAGCGCCCGCTCGACACGCTGCTCGCGACCTGGGGCCTCAGCCTCATTCTTCAGCAGGTCTACCGCTCGGTCTTCGGCCCGCGCGAAGTGGGCGTCACGCTGCCCGACTGGATGATGGGCTCCCTGCCCGTCACCGACGTGGTCGAGGTCCAGATCAACGGCCTGTTCGTGATGGGTCTGACGCTGCTGATCACCGTCGCGGTGTTCTTCATGATCTTCCGCTCGCGCTTCGGCCAGCAGATCCGGGCCGTGGTGCTCAACCGCCAGATGGCGGGCGCGGTCGGCATCGACACCGAAAAGGTCGATCGCCTCACCTTCGGCCTCGGCTGCGGCATCGCCGGCGTCGCGGGCTCGGCCTTCACGATGATCGGCTCCACCGGCCCGACCGCCGGCCAGCTCTACATCGTCGACACCTTCCTGATCGTCGTCTTCGGCGGCGCCGCGAGCCTCTTCGGCACCATCGCCTCGGCCTTCTCGATCTCGCAGACCCAGTCGACGCTGGAGTTCTTCCTCTCCGGCTCGATGGCCAAGGTCATCACCCTGCTCACCGTCGTCGGCATCCTGATGCTGCGGCCGCAGGGCCTGTTCACCCTCAAGGTCCGTCGCTGAGGAGCCGCGCAGATGAAAACCGCTCCCTCCTACATGGACCGCAAGGATCTTCTGGCGCTCGCCGTCGTCGCGGCCCTGCTGCTGGTCGTCTTCCCGCTGGCGCTTGACGGCTTCCGCCTCAATCTCGTCGGCAAGTATCTCACCTACGCCTTCGTCGCCGTCGGCCTCGTGATGTGCTGGGGCTATGGCGGCATTCTCTCGCTCGGCCAGGGCCTGTTCTTCGGCCTCGGCGGCTACGGCATGGCGATGTACCTCAAGCTCGAGGCGTCGTCGGTCGAGAACACCAAGATCCAGTCGACGCCCGGCATCCCGGACTTCATGGACTGGAACCAGCTCACCTCGCTGCCCTGGTTCTGGGAGCCGTTCCACTACTTCATCCCGACGCTCTTCCTGATCGTCCTCGTGCCGGTCGCCTTCGCGCTGCTGATTGGCTCGGCGATGTTTAAGCGCCGCGTCTCTGGCGTCTATTTCGCGATCATCACCCAGGCGCTCGCGGCCATCGCCACGATTCTGATCATCGGCCAGCAGGGCTACACCGGCGGCGTCAACGGCATCACCGACCTGCGCACGCTGATGGGCTGGGACATCCGCACCGACAGCGCGAAGTTCGTCCTCTACTTCGTCAACGCCGTGCTGCTGATCGGCGTCGTTTGCTGCGCGATGTTCGTGCGGGATTCCAAGCTCGGCCGCATCCTGGTCGCGATGCGCGAAAAGGAGGACCGTGTCCGCTTCTCCGGCTATTCGGTCGCGAACTTCCAGATCTTCGTGTTCTGCCTCGGCGCCGCCTTCGCGGCGATCGGCGGCGCGATGTTCACCTTGCAGGTCGGCTTCATGTCGCCGTCGCTCGTCGGCATCGTGCCCTCGATCGAGATGGTGATCTTTTGCGCGGTCGGCGGTCGGCTCTCCATCTTCGGCGCGATCTACGGGACGCTTCTGGTCAACTACGCCAAGACCAGCTTGTCGGAGAGCTTCCCTGAGCTCTGGCTGCTTGGCCTCGGCGGCCTGTTCATCGCGGTCGTCCTGTTCTTCCCGAACGGCCTCGCGGGCATCTGGCGCGACTACGTCCAGCCCTCGATCGACCGGGTGTTCAAGCTGCGGTCGAAGGACCCGACCGATCCCGGTCATGACGTCGCCAAGGCCGCGGCCGCGGCCGCCGAGTGAGGAGCTGACCCATGACCCCGATCGGCACGCCCGCAAAAGAATTCCTGCTCTCGGTCGAAGGCCTCACCGTCTCGTTCGACGGCTTCAAGGCGGTCAACGACCTTTCGTTCTACGTCGACGAGAACGAGATTCGCGTGATCATCGGCCCGAACGGGGCCGGCAAGACCACGGTGCTCGACCTCATCTGCGGCAAGACCAAGTCGACCGCCGGCTCCATCCGCTTCCGCGAGAAGGAGCTCACCAAGATGAGCGAGAGCCAGATCGTGCTCGCGGGCGTCGGCCGCAAGTTCCAGACGCCCTCAATCTATGACGACCTGACGATCTTCGAGAACCTCGAGATCTCCTACCCGAAGGGCCGCTCTGTCTGGGGGGCGCTCACCTTCAAGCGCGACCAGGCGGTGCGTGACCGGGTCGAGGAGGTGGCCGAGCTCATCTTCCTCAAGGACCGGCTGCACGACAACGCCGCCTTCCTCTCCCACGGCCAGAAGCAGTGGCTCGAGATCGGCATGCTGCTGATCCAGGACCCCGAGCTCCTGATGCTCGACGAGCCGGTCGCCGGCATGAGCGTCTCCGAGCGCATCAAGACGGCGGAACTGCTCAACACCATCATCAAGAACCGCTCGGTGCTCGTCATCGAGCACGACATGAAGTTCGTCGAGGACATCGCCCACAAGGTGACGGTTCTCCATCAGGGCAAGATCCTCTCGGAGGGCTCGATGGAGAAGGTGCAGTCCGACCCGAAGGTCATCGAAGTCTATCTCGGGCACTGAGGAGCGGACGATGCTGGACGTCGAAAACCTGCACGTCGCCTACGGCCAGAGCGAAGTCCTTCACGGGATGAGCTTCGGCGTCGCGACCAACGAGATCGTGGCCATCATGGGCCGCAACGGCATGGGCAAGACCACGCTCATGAAGACCATGATGGGCATCCTGCCCACCACCGCAGGCGCGATCCGTCTCGGCGGAGAGGAGATCAGCGCGCTGAAGAGCCACCAGCGCGTCAAGAAGGGCGTCGCCTACGTGCCGCAGGGCCGCATGGTGTTCTCCACCATGACGGTGAAGGAGAACATCGAGACCGGACTTTCGGCCTCGGGCGACCGCACCGTGCCCTCCGACATCTACGAGCTCTTCCCCGTCCTGCTCGAGATGAAGGGCCGGCGCGCCGGCAACCTCTCGGGCGGCCAGCAGCAGCAGCTCGCGATCGCCCGGGCGCTCGCGACCAAGCCCAAGGTGCTGCTGCTCGACGAGCCGACCGAAGGCATCCAGCCCTCGATCATCCGCGAGATGGCGCGCACGCTGCGCCGCATCCGTGACGAGCGCGGACTTTCCATTATCGTGTCCGAACAGGTGCTCAGCTTCGCGCTCGACGTCGCCGACCGCATCCTCGTCGTCGAGAACGGCGAGATCGTCCATGACGAGCCGCGGGCGGCCGTCGATGAAGCAAAGGTCTCTAGGTACTTGTCCGTCTAAGTCTCTGTCCGTCTGAGCACCTGTCCGTCAAACGGAGGGCTAAGAATGACCGACTACGAAACCTTCGAACTCGGCGACATCGTCCTGTCCGGCGACGCGACGCTTCGCGCAGCCAAGCTCGCCTACAAGACCTACGGGACGCTGAACGCCGCCAAAGACAACGTCATCGTCTATCCCACCTGGTATTCGGCGAACCACGCCGACAACGAGTGGATGATCGGCGAGGGCATGGGGCTCGACCCCACGAAGTACTTCATCATCATCCCCAACATGCTCGGCAACAGCGTCTCGTCCTCGCCGAGCAACACGCCCGAGCCCTACGACCGCGCGCGCTTCCCGCGGATCACCGTCTACGACCAGGTCGTGCTGCAGCACCGGCTGGTGACCGAGAAGTTCGGGATCGAGAAAATCAAGCTCGTCTGCGGCTGGTCGATGGGCGCCGCGCAGTCGTTCCAGTGGGGCGCAAGCTTCCCCGACATGGTCGAGCGCATCCTGCCCTTCATGGGCGCGGCCAAATGCTCGCGGCACAATTTCGTCTTCCTCGAAGGGGTCAAGGCGGCGCTGACCGCGGACGCGGCTTTCAAGGAAGGCTTTTACGACGAGCCGCCCCGCAAGGGTCTTCGCGCCGCGGCCCGCGTCTACGCCGGCTGGGGCTTCTCGCAGACCTTCTACCGCAAGTTCCTAGACCTCCAGATCCCGGAGCGCCCGTTCGGCGGCCGCGCGCCGGACGTGCCGTGGAACTACTCCTCGCTCGAGGATTTCCTCGTCTATTTCTGGGAAGGCTTCTTCCTGCCGAAGGACGCCAACGACCTCCTGTCGCTGATCTGGACCTGGCAGAACGCCGACATCTCGGGCGACCCGAAATACGGCGGCGACTTCAAGAAGGCGCTCGCCGGCATCAAGGCCAAGGCGATCGTCATGCCCGGCTCCACCGACCTCTATTTCCCGCCGGAAGACAGCGAGATCGAGGTCGCGCACATGCCCAATGCGGAGCTGCGCGTCTGCGTCAGCGACTGGGGCCATTTCGCAGGCGATCCGCGCGGCACCAGCCCCGACATCGCCTTCGTGGACGCGGCGATCAAGGACCTGCTCGCCAGCTGATTTCTCAAACGGGAGGACGAAAAACGTGACTGAGACGCTGATCAAGGTCGACCTGTCGCAGTCGGCCTACGACAACGACATGGTGCACAACCGCTGGCACCCCGACATTCCGATCGTGGCCTGGACCAAGCCCGGCGACGACTTCATCATCGAGACCTATGACTGGACCGGCGGGTTCATCAAGAACAACGACGATCCGTCCGACGTCCGCGACATCGACCTCACCATCGTGCACTTCCTGTCGGGCCCGATCGGCGTCGAGGGCGCGGAGCCCGGCGACCTGCTGGTGGTCGACATCCTCGACATCGGCGCCAAGGCCGAGAGCAACTGGGGCTTCAACGGCTTCTTCTCGAAGAACAACGGCGGCGGCTTCCTCACAGAGCACTTCCCCCACGCCCAGAAGTCGATCTGGGACTTCGAGGGCATGTTCACCAAATCCCGCCACATCCCGGGCGTGCGCTTCCCGGGCCTCATCCATCCGGGCCTGATCGGCTGCCTGCCCGATCCCAAGCTGCTCAAGACCTGGAACGACCGCGAGATCCCCTTCGTCGAGAAGCACGCCGACCGCGTGCCGCCGGTGGGCACCGTGCCGTTCGCGCCGACTGCCCATATGGGCCGGCTCAAGGGCGAGGGCCGCGACAAGGCCGCGTCCGAGGCCGCCCGCACCGTCCCGCCGCGCGAGCACGGCGGCAACTGCGACATCAAGGATCTGTCGCGCGGCTCCAAGATCTACTTCCCCGTCTATGTCGACGGCGGGGGTCTCTCGATGGGCGACCTGCACTTCAGCCAAGGCGACGGCGAGATCACCTTCTGCGGCGCGATCGAGATGGCCGGCTGGCTGCATCTCAAGGTCGACGTCATCAAGGACGGCATGTCGAAATACGGGATCAAGAACCCGATCTTCAAGCCGTCGGTCATCACCCCGAAGTATGACGACTACCTGATCTTCGAGGGCATCTCGGTCGACGAGGCCGGCGAGCAGCACTACCTCGACGTCCATGTCGCCTATCGTCAGGCCTGCCTCAACGCGATCGAATACCTGAAGAAGTTCGGCTATTCGGGCGCGCAGGCCTATTCGATCCTCGGCACCGCGCCGGTGCAGGGCCACATCTCGGGCGTCGTCGACATCCCGAACGCCTGCGCGACGCTGTGGCTTCCGACCAAGATCTTCGACTTCGACATCAATCCGAACGCGGCCGGTCCGACCAAGTTTCTGGACGGCTCGATCGACATGCCGATCGCGTACGATCTCTGACACGAGAAGCGTCATCCCGGCCTTGGCGTCAGCCAAGAGCCGGGATCGTCCTCCGAAGAGGGCGCGTTCGACTGAGAATGATCCCGGATCGTCGGCCCCGCCGCCGTCCAGGATGACGGCCTGGCGCCAGCGAGGGTTTGAGCATGCCCGTCTACGATTACGCCTGCGACGACTGTGGAACCTTCACGGCGCTGCGGCCGATGTCGGCCTTCGACCAGCCCTGCGGATGCCCGGACTGCGGAGCGCAAGCGCCGCGCGTGATGCTGGTCGCGCCCGCGCTCGCCACCATGAATTCGGCCCGCCGGATCGCCGCCGCGACCAATGAACGGTCGTCGAACGAGCCGAAAAGCTCGAAGTCGCATGCGCCTGGTTGCGGGTGCTGCTCAAGCCGTGGGCTGAAGCAGCCCTCTTCGGCAGCGAAGAGTTTCCCCAAGGCGCGCCCCTGGATGATCAGCCACTAAAAACCGGGCTCATCCGCCTCATTTCGAGTCTGCAGGCCGCCCGAAAAATGGGCTCGGCGACCATCTTTTGCGCCCATTCAAAAAGCTGTTGCAAAAAGTCCATAGTTCTATTTTGCGTTGCGGTAACAATCTGAGATCTCTTGTAAATTCACGATGAGTCTGGCCAGTTTCAATCGCCTTATCTCATCGGGGAACGCCATCATGAACGCTCTTTTCAAGGCCGCAGGCGCCGCCGTCGTCGCGGCCGCCATCGGCTCCTTCGCGCCGACCGCCGCCTCGGCCGCCGACATGCCGGAAATCATCGACGCCACCACCACGCCGTTCGACATCGCGTTCGGCGTGAAGGGCACCAGCGAGTGGGTGCTGCGCGGCATCTCGCAGACCAAGGGCGAGCCCGCCGTGCAGGGCTACGCCGAGCTTCAGGCCTATGGCCTGCTTTACGCGGGCATCTGGGCCTCGAACGTCAACTTCGGCGGCGCGTCCGATCCCGCGACTGAAATCGATTACTATGGCGGCGTCCGCTACAGCTTCGGCCAGCTCTCGCTCGACGCCGGCTACGTCTGGGTTGACTTCAACGGCGGCGTGAAGGGCGTGCGCCAGCTCGACTACGGCAAGGTCTACGGCATCGCGAAGTTCGCCGTGACCGAGGACTTCGAGATCGGCGGCAACGTCTATTACGGCGGCGACTTCATCAATCTCGGCGCCGAGATCGTCCACGCCACCGCCTTCGCCAAGTACAAGCTTCCCTTCGAGCCGATGCCGGGCGTCGGCAGCTACATCTCGGGCTCGTTCTCGAAGCAGTGGACCAGCAAGAACTTCTCGCCGGACTACCTCTACTGGGACGCCGGTGTGGGCGTGACCTATAAGGCGATGACGCTCGATTTCCGCTATCACGACAGCGACCTGTCGCGTCGTGAGTGCTTCGTCAGCATCGGCCAGTTCAACTCGTGCGGCGACCGCTACGTGGTCAGCCTCTCGTTCGACACCGCGCTCAGCAAGTTGAAGTGACGCCTAGGCCGCCGCGCCCGCTCTGGCGCGGCGGCCGCTTTTCGTCGGCAAGCGAAGTCTCAGGCCTCACGGACGTCGCTCAGACGGCCGCCGCCCTGGCCGGCGGCGCGCAGACGGTGAGCCACCACGTCTCGAGCGCCTCGCGGCTCGGATCGACGTAAGCGGCGAGACCTCCTGAATAGCGCGCCCAAGCTTCTGCGAACTGGGGAGCGACCGCGGTGACGATCGGGACGTCGCGCGCAGCCGCTGCGGCGAAGGCGTCCACGAGGCCGCCGCGCTCAGATTCGAGCTTTCCGAACTTGGCGAGCACAGCCACGTCGCAGCCACGCTCGATGGCGTCGAGCGCGTCCTGGCAGGAGTCCGACACGCCCACGGCGTCGAGCTGGCAGGCGAGCGACCCCGATCCGAGATCCTGTCCGATGATCCGCCGCCGGCCGCTCGTCAGGTCCCGCAGCGCGCGGCCGGAGCAGCCCTGGCCCGGCGCCCCGCTGAACTCCTCGACGCAGCCCGCGACCCGGATCCCTTCGACCGCGCGGGCGCGCGCGAACTCCGCCAGCCTCACCTGAACGACGAAGCCGGCCGCTCCCTGCAGCGCGACGATGCGAACGGCCAAGATCCTGGTTGCCGCGTTGTGTCGGACCGGCGCGCCGGTCGAACGACGATGAGGAACCATAGATCGCATCGGCGGTCGAGATAAGCCGCCCGCGCCCTCAGCCGGGCGGGTGGGGGATCGCGGAGATCAGCTCGCGGGTGTAGTCGGCCTTCGGGGCCTCGAGCACGTCTTGCGACGAGCCCTGCTCGACGATCGCGCCCTGCCGCATGACGATCACCCGGTCGCAGAGCAGGCGCACGACGTGGAGGTCGTGGCTGACGAACAGGTAGCTCATGCCGAGCTTGGCCTTGAGGTCGTCGAGCAGGTTGAGCACCACCGCCTGCACCGAGACGTCGAGCGCGGCCGTCGGCTCGTCGAGGATGACGAGCTCCGGGTCGAGCGCGATGGCGCGGGCGATGCCGACGCGGGCCTTCTGGCCGCCGGACATCTGGTGCGGGAAGCGGTCCAGCAGGTCGAGCGGCAACCCGACCAGGTTCGCCAGCTGCTCGCAGCGCGCGCGGACGGCGCCTGCGCCCTTGAGCGCCCCCATCCGCATCAGCGGATCGGCGATGGCGCGGGACGCGGTGAAGCGCGGGTTGAGGCTGTCGGTCGGATCCTGG
Source organism: Chenggangzhangella methanolivorans (assembly GCF_042648545.1). Taxonomy (NCBI): domain Bacteria; kingdom Pseudomonadati; phylum Pseudomonadota; class Alphaproteobacteria; order Hyphomicrobiales; family Methylopilaceae; genus Chenggangzhangella; species Chenggangzhangella methanolivorans. Next base: position 68,226 of record NZ_JBHRXS010000009.1, on the reverse strand, counting down.
AACACCATCTGGATGCGCCTGCGATGGGGCGAGGAGGCGAAGCTCTTCGCCTGGATCGCGCCGATGTCGTCGCCGCCGAGCGTGATGTTTCCCGACGTCGGGTCGAGCAGCCGCATCACCATCATCGAGGTGGTTGACTTGCCGCAGCCGCTTTCGCCGACGAGCCCGAGACTCTCCCCGCGCCGGATCTCGAAAGAGATCCCGTCGACCGCCCGGAACGGCTTTTCGGGTTCTTGCGCGGCTCCCCGGCCAAACATCTGCGCCCCGGACTTCGTCACGCCCTGCCGCGGATACTCCTTCACGAGGTTCTGGACCTTGAGCAGCACCTCGCCCGAAACAGCGGCGGGCGGGTTCGGCGCGGCGGCGACTTCGGCCGGCAGCAGGCCGCGCAGCGTCGAGCCTGGGCGCGGCGTCGCGCACATGAGCTTCTGGGTGTAGTCGTGCTTGGGCGCGGCGAAGACGTCGCGCGCGGCGGCGGTCTCCACCACCTCGCCCTTCTTCATCACCACGACCTTGTCGCAATAGGCGGCCGCCAGGCCGAGGTCGTGGGTAATCAGGATCGTGGACATTCCGCGGGCGCGGGTGAGCTCGGTGACGAGGTCCATCACCGCCTTCTGAGTGGTGACGTCGAGGCCGGTCGTCGGCTCGTCGGCGATCAGCAGCTGCGGCCGGCAGGCGAGCGCGAGCGCGATCACGATGCGCTGGCACATGCCGCCCGAGAGCTCGAACGGATAGGCGTGGTAGCGCTCCTCCGGCCGCGCGATCTTAACCTGTTCCAGCATCTCGATCGCCTTGGCGCGGGCGTCCATGGAGCCCGCCTGCGCATGGCGGCGCAGCACGTCCTCGATCTGTCGGCCGACCTTGCGGATCGGGTTCAAGGCCATCCGCGGGTTCTGGAAGATCATCGAGATCTCCCGGCCGCGGATGTCGGTCATCTGGGCTTCGGTCGCGCCTTTGAGGTCGAGGCCGGAAAAGGCCACCGACCCGCCCGCGATGCGCCCCGCGCGGTCGAGGATGCGCATGACCGCATAGGAGGTCACGGACTTGCCCGAACCGGACTCGCCCACGATGCCGACGGTCTCGCCTTTGGCGACCTCGAGGTCGACGGTCTTCACCGCCTGAACCGTTCCCCGACGGGTCGCGAACTCGACCGTGAGAGCCTTTACATCGAGCAGAGCAGTCATCGTGTGCGCCCTCCGGAAAGTGGCTGGGACAAACGGACTGCGTGCTTCGAGACGGCGCTCCGCGCCTCCTCAGCATGAGGAGGGTGTTTGGCTCCCCAACCTCCACGATCCTCATGCTGAGGAACGGCCCGAAGGGACGCGTCTCGAAGCACGCAGGACATCTCGCGCGACCCTCCCATCATGTCCTCCGCTGGGGGTCGATGATGTCGCGCAGGCCGTCGCCGAGCAGGTTGAAGCAGAACACCGAGATCATCAGAGCAAGGCCCGGAAACAGCGCGATCCACCACTCGCCCGAGATGATGTAGCCGGCGCCCTCCGCCACCATGATTCCCCATTCGGGCGTCGGCGGCTTCACCCCGAGCCCGATGAAGGAGAGGCCCGCGGCGTTGAGGATCGCGTAGCCCATGGTGAGCGACATCTGCACCGCCATGATGGGCATGATGTTGGGCAGGATTTGGCAGAGCAGGATGCGCATCTCGGAATTGCCGGTGAGGCGCGCCGCCTGCACGAAGCCTGCGTCGCGGCGCACGTTCGCCTCGGCGCGGGCGATCCGCTGGTAGAGCGGGAAGTTCACGATCGCGGTCGCGATGACGATGTTGGTCACCGTGTTGCCGAGCGCCGCCACGATGCCCATGGCCAGCACGAACAGCGGGAACGCCATGATGGTGTCGCTCACGCGGCTGATCAGCCGGTCGGTCCAGCCGCCGTAGAAGCCCGCGCAGATCCCCGCGAAGCCGCCGAGCGCGAAGACCAGCGCGACCGAGGAGACCGCGATGACGAGATCGAGCCTAGTCGCTACCAGCACGCGGCTGAAGATGTCGCGGCCGACCTGGTCGGTGCCGAACCAGTGCGCGGCCGAGGGCGGCTGCAGCGCCGCGGCCGTGTCGGAGGCGAGCGGGTCATAGGGCGCGAGCGCCGGACCGAGGATCGCCGCGAGCAGGATCACGGCGAACAGCGCGAAGGCGAAGCCCGTGACCGGGTTTTCGGTCACGACGTAGCGGGCGTGGCCGAGCGTGGCTGAAAGCCCAGTCGCCGGCCGGGCCGGCGCTTCGGAGACCGCGGGAGACGGCGTCGCGGATGCGTCGATGGCGCTCATGCTTCAAGCCTCACGCGTGGGTCGATGACGCCGTAGGCGAGGTCGATCATCAGGTTGAGGGCGACGTAGAGCAGCGCCATGGCGAGCACGAAGCCCTGCACCGGCGCATAGTCGGACTGGATCAGGGCCTCGACCGCGAAGGAGCCGATGCCGGGCCAGGCGAACACCTTCTCGACCAGCACGTTGGCGCCGAGCAAGAAGGAAAAGACCATGCCGAGGGTGGTGACCACCGGCAACATCGCGTTGCGGAAGGCGTAGCGCAGAATGACGGTGCGGGAGTTGAGCCCGCTCGCCCGCGCGGTGCGGATGAATTCCGACGACAGCACCGACAACATCGAGGCGCGCGTCATGCGGGCGATCGGCGCGAGCGCGAACAGCGCCATGGTGGAGGCCGGCAGGATCAGCTGCGCGACGGTGGCGCGGAACGTGTCGAAGTCGCCCGCCAGCAGACTGTCGATCAGGAAAAAGCCTGTGACGTGGGGCGGGGCGACCGAATAGAGGTCGAGCCGGCCGACCGGGGCCGGGGCCCAGCCGAGCCTGTAGTAGAAGATGCAGACGAACAGCACGCCGGTGAAGAACACCGGCAGCGAGACGCCCGCGGTCGTCACCACGCGGCAGAGGTGGTCGATCCACGACCCCTCCTTCACGGCCGCCAGGATGCCGAGCGGAACCGCGATCAGAATCGAGAGCGCGAGCGCCGACAGCGTCAATTCGGCGGAGGCCGGCAGGCGCGAGGCGATCTCCTTCAGCACCGGCTGGCCGGTCGAAAGCGCGTTTCCAAGGTCGCCGCGGGCGAGGTCGCCGAGATAGCGCAGGAACTGCTGCGGCAGCGACTGGTCGAGCCCGAGCGATTTCCGGATCTGCTCGATCGAGGCGGCGTCGGCGGTGGGGCCGGCGAAGTACGCCGCCGGGTCGCCCGGCAGCACGCGGGTCAGCAGGAAGGTCACGACCACGACGCCGATCAGCGTCGGAACGATCGTCACCAGTCGTTTGAGCGTCGCGCGCAGCATGGGCGGCTCCCTCGGCTTCAAGCGCTGCGGATCTTCATGATCCGCGCGGGCATGCGGATGCGTTCGGGCGAGACGGCCCGTGGCTCATCGTCTGTGCGGATGCATTTCGGGCGCCGCGCGTCGAACCCGCCGGCGCCTCAGGCGCGAGGGGTCAGGTCACGACCTTGCCCATCGTCCGGTAGTCGAGCTGGCGATGGAACCAGTAGGCGTAGCCGCCGACCGATTTCTGCATCGCGACGTTGAGATAGGGCTGGAACAGCGGGATCCGCGGAACCTCCTCATAGGCGATCGCGATCATTGTCTTGATCGCCGCCTCATAGGTGGCCGCGTCGCCCGAGGCCGCCGCCGCGCGGGCGGCGTCGACCTCCTTGTCGAGCGCAGGGTTCTTGTACGCCATCGTGTTGAAGACGGCGTTCTGGCCGTGATAGGCCCAGAAGAAGAAGTATTCGGGATAATCGAGCCAGCCCGAGAAGAAGTTGATCATGAAGGGCATCGACTTCTTGGCCATCTGGCCGCGCCAGTTCGCGCCCGGGATCTTCTCGATCGAGGCTTTGATCCCGATCTGGCCGAGGCTCTCCTGCATCAGCACGGCGATCGGCTCGCCGATCGCGCCCTGGCTGACGTCGAAGGAAAGCGCGGTCGAAAACCCGTCCGCGAATCCGGCCTCGGCGAGCAGACCCTTGGCCTTCTCGACGTCGGTCCGGTAGGCGGTCGGGCGCGGCCAGACGAGGTCGTCGGGCGTGTTGGACGCCGCCCCGAACATCGGGTTGGCCTCGCCATACATCACCACGTCCATGATCTTCTGATACGGGACCACCCAGGCGATGGCCTGCCGGACCTTCAGATTGTCGAAGGGCGGCTTGGTCACGTTCATCTCGAGCGACCACATGCCGTTCGAGATCGGGTTCGAGGCGACCTTCACCAGCCCCTCGCGCTTCATCTCGGCGAAGTCCTTGGCGGGCAGGTCGAAAGAGACGTCGCAGTCGCTGCGCTCCACCAGCGCGCGCCGATTGCCGGAAGACGGGATCGTGCGCCAGATCACGCGCTTGAGCTGCGGCAACGGCCCGGACTTCCACGCGTCGAAGCGCTCGTAGACGACCTCGGTTCCCGGCGTCCATCGCGCGACCCGATAGGCGCCACCGCCCGCCGGGTTGTTCTTGGTGTAGGCGAGGCCCCAGGGGTCCTTCTCGGTCGCGTGCTTCTTCACCAGCGCCGAGTTGAACACCGCCGGCACGATCACCGCGAGATCCGGGATGGTCAGGGCGTCGGGCCGCGCGAAGGCGACGCGGAACGTGTGGTCGTCAACCACGGAGAACTGCTCGGGCTTCAGCAGGCTTCCGGCCGCCATCTGGACGGTCGGGAAACCGCCGACGCTGACCGCTCGGTCGAACGACCATTTGACGTCTGCGGCGGTGACGGGCGTCCCGTCATGGAATGTCGCGTCCTTGCGCAGGAAGAAGGTGACGCCCTTGGCGTCGGCCTCCCAGCGCTCGGCGAGCTCCGGCGCGATGACGTCCTTGTCATAGCCGCGCGAACCGTCGGGCAGCGTCTTGATCCCGTAGGTGACGAGCCGGTCGTAGCAGTTCCAGGCCGCCTCATATCCGGCGCGGTTCGTTCCGACGCCGTGGATGTCGAGATTGTTCGGCCCATTTTCCGAGATCAGCGCGAGCGTTTCGTCGCGCGACAGCGCATGAGCGAGGCGCGGCGCGGCCGTCGCGAGAAGGCCGCCGGCGGTCAGGGTCGAGGCGGCGCTGAGGAAATCGCGTCTGTTCATCGACCGGGCGCTCCCCTTCAAGAACAAGCATGACCTGCGCCCAGATATTGCATGCAATTGTCATTTTCTGCATGCACAAATGACGGTCATGCCTGTTCAATAAGCGGCGCCGGTTCGCTGTCTTACTGTGCAGCCGCAGACGGCCGCAGCGCCTACGTCACTGGTCCGGCGCGCGCAGGCGGTATCCCACGCCCGTTTCTGTCAGAATGTAATGCGGTCGCTCGGGATCGGCCTCGATCTTCTGGCGGAGCTGGGCGACATGGACGCGCAGGTTCTGCACCTCGACCGACACGCCCCAGACCTGCCGGATCAGGTGGTCGTGCGTCAGCGCCCGCCCCGCGTTCTGCACGAACACGCGCAGGATCTCGTATTCGCGCGGCGTGAGCTTCACCTCGCGGTCGCCGAGCTTCACGATCCGGCGGACGAGATCGACCGAGAGCTCGCCCAGCGTGAACACCGCGCGCTCTCCCTGGATCTGCAGCCGATGCCGGAGCGCCACCCGGATGCGCGCCATGAGTTCGGCCGCGCCGAACGGCTTCGTCACATAGTCGTCGGCGCCGAGCTCGAGCGCCTCCACGATGCCAGTCTCGTCGGTGCGGCTCGACAGGATGACCACGGGGGTCAGGTCGCCGGCCGCGCGCCAGTCCCTCAGGAGATCCTGGCCGGAGACGTCGGGCAGGCCAAGGTCGAGGATGACGAGGTCGGGCGACGGCTTGCGCGCCATCCTTCGCCGCGCCTCCGCGCCGTTCGGCGCCTCCTCGACGTCGAAGCCCTGCGCGCCGAGACCGGTCCGCAGGAGCTTGCGGATGGGCGGCTCGTCGTCGACGACGAGGATCCGGATCGGGGCCGAGGTCATTGCAGAGCTCCGACCGGGGCCGCGCCCGGCAGCGAGATGGTGAAGGCCGCGCCGCGCCGGTCCTGGCGGTTCCCCGCCGTGATGGTCCCGCCCATGGCCTCGACGAAGCCGCGGCAGATCGCAAGGCCGAGCCCGGTGCCCGCGCGCACCCGGTCGCCCTTGGTCACCCGGTAGAACTTGTCGAACACGCGTTCGAGGTCGTCCTGAGGAATGCCCGGACCTTCGTCCAGCACCTCGACCACCACCCTGTCGCCACGCCCGCGCGTCGCCCGGATCGCGACGGCTGCGCCGTCGGCGTATTTCGCGGCGTTGTCGAGCAGGTTGAACAGCGCATGGTCGAACAGCACGGCGTCGACCTTCGCCATCGGCAGATCCGGTTGGATGTCGACCATGACGCTCCGCTCGCTCAGAAGCTTGCCAGCGCGCTTCAAAGCGGCGCCGACGAGGTCGCTCACGTCGTGCGGCCCGATGTTCGGCTCGAGCGCGCCGGATTCGAGCCGCGTCATGTCGAGCAGGTTCGCGATGAAGCGGTTCAGCCGGTCGGATTCCTGACGGATCGTCTCCAGAAGGTCGTCGGTCGCCGCCTCGTCCAGCAGCGACCGGAAGTCTTTCAGCGTCGAGCTCGCGCCCATGATGGCGGCGAGCGGCGTCCTGAGATCATGCGAGATCGAGGTCAGCAGCGCCTGGCGAAGCCGGTCGGTCTCGGCGGCGCGCTCGGCGACCGCGATGTCGGCCACGAGGGTCACGCGCTCGATCGCGATCGCGGCCTGGTCGGCGAGAGCGTCCATCAGGCGCTTCTGATCGGGGTTTAGCAGCGCGCCCGGCGCGTCGCCGTCGAGCCCCGCCACGCCGACGGCTCCGCGTGCGGTCCTGAGCGGCAGGAACAGGCGCTTTGCCCCCGGCAGCGTGTCGGCGCCGCGGCCCGCCGGCGTGTTGTTCTCAAAGGTCCATTTGGCGGCGGCGAGGTCGGCGGCGTCCAGTATGTCCTCGGGCGGATAGCTCGCGCCGATCTCCAGCCTTTCGCCGGATGCGTCCGGCAGCAGCAGCACGACGCGCAGATTGAGCATCGAGGCGATCTGGTAGGCGGTCGCCCACAGCGCGTCGTCGAGCGTGGTGACGCCCGCAAGCTTGCGGCTGAAGCTGTAGAGGGCCTCGGTCGAGCGCGCGCGGCGGCGCGCGGCCGAGGCCTGCCGGTTCACGAGGGCGGCGAGGTTCGAGACAACGAGCGCCACCAGCGTGAACAGAACGAGCGCCGACACGTTGGTCGGGTTGGCGACCGTGAGGGTGTAGGTCGGCGGCAGGAAGAAGAAGTTGTAGGCGAGAGAACCAGCGACCACCGCCGCAAGCGAGGGCCAGACGCCGAACCGCACGGCGACCACGACGATCGCGGTCAGGAACAGCAGGTCGACCGTCTCGACCCCGACCCAGGGCTCGAGCGCGAGCCCGAGCCCGAGCGCGACCGCCGTGGCGAGCAGCGCTGCGCCGAGCGAGGCGGCGGAGACCGGTTCCGAGCGCGTCGTTCTCAAGCCCTTTGAATCGGTTTTCGGCATCGCGCCCGCGGCGACGACGTGGATGCTGACGCCCTCCGAGCGCTCGATGAGCTCGGCGGCGGTCGAGCCCTGCAGCAGCCGCGTCCAGCGAGGCCGCGGCAACTTTCCGACGATGATCTGCGTGACGTTGCGCTCGCGCGCGAGGCTCAGAATGTCGTCGACGATCTCGCGCCGAAGCGCAGGCAGGATGACGGCCTCGCCCCCCAGCCGCTCGGCGAGCCTCAGCGCCTGGGCGACGCCGTCCTTGCTCTCCTCGGAGACGCGGCCCCCACCGGGCGCCTCGACATGGACGGCGAGCCACGGCGCGGCCAGGCGATCGGCCATGCGCTTGGCGGCGCGCACGAGGTTGGCGGCCTGGGCGCTGTCCTCGACGCAGACCATCACGCGCTCCCCTGCCGCCCAGGGCCCCGCGATCGCGTTCGCCCGCATGTGGGTGACGAGCTGGGCGTCGACACGCTGCGCCGTCCTGCGCAGCGCAAGCTCCCGAAGAGCGGTGAGATTGCCCTGGCTGAAGTAATGCGCGGTCGCCCGTTCCGCGGTTTTGGGAAGGTAGATCTTGCCGTCGTTCAGCCGCGCGATGAGGTCGCCGGGCGTGATGTCGATCAGCTCGATGTCGTCGGCGCGGTCGAGGATCGAATCCGGCACCGTCTCGCGCACCCGAATCCGGGTGATCTGCGCCACGATGTCGTTGAGGCTCTCGACATGCTGGATGTTGAGCGTGGTCCAGACGTCGATCCCTTCGTTCAGGAGCTCCTCGACGTCCGACCAGCGCTTGGCGTGGCGCGAGCCTTCCGCGTTGGTGTGCGCGAGTTCGTCGACGAGCGCGAGCTCCGGCCGGCGCGCGATGAGGGCGTCGAGGTCCATCTCGTCGAATGCGCGCCCGCCCTTGGCTGAAGGTCGGCGGGGCAGGATCTCGAGGCCCTTGAGCAGCGTCTCTGTTTCGGCGCGCCCGTGGGTCTCGACCACGCCGACCACGACGTCGCGTCCGGCCGCCTCGGCGGCGCGGGCCTCGGAAAGCATCTCGAAGGTTTTGCCGACGCCGGGCGCGGCGCCGAGGAAAATCTTGAGGCGGCCCGGCGTCTCGCGACGGGCCGTCTCAAGAAGGGCGTCCGGAGACGGCCGCCGGTCCTCTCCGTGTTCTGACGTCATGCCTTGCTCGGGTCGTCTGCGTGCTTCGAGACGCCGTCCTGTGGACGGCTCCTTAGCATGAAGAACGTCTCGGCTTAGGCCTCTTCTGCGCGTCCGGCATTTTCAACACCCCTCATGCTGAGGAGCCCGCCATCGGCGGGCGCCTCGAAGCACGCAATTCGCCGCTCTCAGATCGTCACTGCGAGCCGACCTTGTCCAGCGCGAGGTTGAGCGCGAGCACATTCACCCGCGGCTCGCCCAGCAGTCCGAACGTCCGCGGCTCGACGCTCCGCTCCACGAGCGCCTTCACCTGATCGGCGGGCACGCCGCGGGCCTTGGCGACGCGCTCGACCTGGAACAGCGCCGCCTCGGGGGAGAGATGCGGGTCGAGTCCGGACGCCGAGGCGGTCACGAGGTCCATCGGCACGGGGCTCGACGGGTTCTGAGCCTTGCGGGCCTCGACGTCCGCCGACACGCGCTCGATCAGCGCCTTCGAGGTCGGCCCGTAGTTCGAGCCGCCGGAATTCGCCGCGTTGTACGGGACCGAGATCGACTTCGACGGATCGGCCGGGTCCGGGCCGACGGTCGCGGAGGGCCGGCTCTGGAAGTAGCGGTCGGTGGTGAAGCTCTGGCCCATGATCGAGGACCCGATCACCTTGCCGTCCTGTTCGACGAGGCTTCCCAGCGCCTGCCTCGGGAACGCGACCTGCGCGATCCCGGTCATTGCGAACGGATAGGCGACGCCGGTGAGGAGGGTGAAGGCGCCGAGCAGGACGAGCGCGGGGCGAAGATGGTTCAGCATGGTCAGCGCTCCTTCACGCAAGGCCGATGGTCGTGATGACGACGTCGATGAGTTTGATGCCGACGAAGGGCGCGACGAGGCCGCCGAGTCCGTAGACCAGCAGGTTCCGTCGCAGCAGCGGGCCGGCCCCGATGGCGCGGTACTTCACGCCCTTCAGCGCGAGCGGGATCAGCGCCACGATGATGAGCGCGTTGAACACGATCGCCGACAGGATCGCGCTCTGGGGCGTTTCGAGCCCCATGACGTTGAGCGCGCCGAGCTGCGGATAGACCGTGACGAACAGCGCCGGGATGATGGCGAAATACTTCGCGACGTCGTTGGCGATCGAGAAGGTGGTGAGCGAGCCGCGGGTCATCAGCAGCTGCTTGCCGATCTCCACGATCTCGATGAGCTTGGTCGGGTCGCTGTCGAGGTCCACCATGTTGCCGGCCTCGCGGGCCGCGACCGTGCCGGTGTTCATCGCGACGCCGACGTCGGCCTGGGCGAGCGCGGGCGCGTCGTTCGTCCCGTCGCCGCACATCGCCACCAGCTTGCCCTTGGCCTGCTCGTCGCGGATGAGCTTGAGCTTGTCCTCCGGCGTCGCCTCGGCGAGGAAGTCGTCGACCCCGGCCTCCGCGGCGATGGCCGCCGCGGTCATCGGGTTGTCGCCCGTGATCATGACGGTGCGGATGCCCATGCGGCGAAGCTCTGCGAAGCGCTCGCGGATGCCGCCCTTGACGATGTCCTTGAGGTGGATAACGCCGAGCAGCCGCCCGTCGCGCGCGACCGCGAGCGGCGTGCCGCCGGCCTTGGCGACGCGCTCCGCGATGTCGCGGATCTCCTGTTCGGCCTTCGTGTCGACGTTCACGCTGAAGGCGCGCGCGACGTTGGAGCCGTATTCGGCCATGGAGGCCGGCTCAGCCACATATTTCAGCACCGCGTCGACCGCGCCCTTGCGCACGGACGAGATGTCCATGTCGACGCCCGACATGCGGGTCTGGGCCGTGAACGGCACGAAGGTCGCCTTCAGCGAAGCCATGTCGCGCTCGCGTATGCCGTATTTCTCCTTCGCCAGCACCACGATCGAGCGGCCTTCCGGCGTCTCGTCGGCGAGCGACGCGATCTGCGCCGCGTCGGCGAGTTCCTGCTCGGTGACGCCCGAGATCGGGATCATCTCGGCGGCCTGGCGGTTGCCGAGCGTGATGGTGCCGGTCTTGTCGAGCAGCAGCGTGTCGACGTCGCCAGCTGCCTCGACCGCGCGGCCGGACATCGCCAGCACGTTGAAGCGCACCAGCCGGTCCATGCCCGCGATGCCGATCGCCGACAGCAGCGCCCCGATCGTGGTCGGGATCAGCGTCACGAACAGCGCCACCAGCACGATCACGCCGATCTCTCCGCCCGCGTAAGCCACGAAGCTCGGGATCGACGCGACGGCGAAGATGAAGATCAGCGTCATGCCCGCGAGCAGGATCGTCAGCGCGATCTCGTTCGGCGTCTTCTGGCGCTGCGCGCCCTCGACGAGCGAGATCATGCGGTCGAGGAATGTGGAGCCGGCGGCCGCCGTCACCCGCACGCGGATCATGTCGGACAGAACCTGCGTGCCGCCTGTGACCGCCGAGCGGTCGCCGCCGCTCTCGCGGATGACGGGGGCGGACTCGCCGGTGATCGCGGCCTCGTTGATCGAGGCCATGCCCTCGATCACCTCGCCGTCCGCCGGGATGATCTCGCCCGCCTCGACCACGACGACGTCGCCCACTTTGAGGCTGACGCCGGGGACACGCCTCACCTGACCGTCGGCCGCGACGAGATAGGCCTCGGTCTCGCTGCGGGTGCGGCGAAGGCTGTCGGCCTGCGCCTTGCCGCGCCCCTCCGCGACGGCCTCGGCGAAGTTCGCGAAGATCAACGTGAACCAGAGCCAGAGGATGATCTGGAACGAGAAGCCGAGATCGGCGCCGCCGGTCGCGACGTCGCGGACGAAGATGATCGTGGTGAGAAGCGCCACCACCCAGACGGCGAACATCACCGGGTTCTTGATGAGGGCGCGCGGGTCTAGTTTTTTGAAAGAGGCCGAGATCGCGGGCCCGACGATCCCGGGCGCGAACAGGCTTGAGGTTGCGTTTCTGGACATCTTGGTTGCTCTGGCCCGGTCAGCGCCAGGCGGGTAAGGAAAACTTCGGCTGTGGGAGCGAACTGCGTGCTTCGAGACGCCGCCCTCGGGGGCGGCTCCTCGAGCCATGAGGGAGGTTTTGCTCTCCCAACCCTCCAACGGTCCTCATGCTGAGGAGCCCGCCGCCTTCCGGCGGGCGTCTCGAAGCACGCAGCACCGTCTGGTTCCGTGTCATCGCGGCCTGCCTCAGAAGGTCTGGCCGGCGAGCATGGCGAGGTGTTCGACGATGGGTCCGAGCGCGAGCGCCGGGAAGAACGTGAGGCCGCCGACGATCAGCACGACGCCGACCAGCAGGCCGACGAACAAGCCGCCATGGGTCGGGAAGGTGCCGGCGGAGGCGGGCGCGGCCTTCTTGGCCACGAGCGCGCCGGCGATCGCCATCACGGGGATGATCATGAGGTAGCGGCCGACCAGCATCGAGACGCCGCCGGTGACGTTGTACCAGGGCGTGTTGCCCGTGAAGCCGCCGAACGCCGAGCCGTTGTTCCCGACGGACGACGAGTAGAGATACATGATCTCCGAGAAGCCGTGGGGACCGGCGTCCTGCACGCTCGAGACGCCGAAGGGCGCGACCGTCGCGATCGACATGAAGCCAAGGATGAAGAGCGGCAGCACCAGAATGCCGAGCAGCGCGAACTTCACCTCGCGCGCCTCGATCTTCTTGCCGAGATATTCGGGCGTGCGGCCGACCATCAGCCCCGCTACGAACACCGCGACGATCACATAGAGCAGCATGCCGTAGAGGCCCGAGCCCGCGCCGCCGAAGATGACTTCGGAGAGCTGCATCAGCACGAGCGCCATCATGCCGCCGAGCGGCGTCAGGCTGTCATGCATCGCGTTGACGGAGCCGTTGGAAGCGGCCGTGGTCGCGACCGACCAGAGGCTGGAATTGGTCACGCCGAAGCGCACCTCCTTGCCCTCCATCGAGCCGCCCGAGAGGCCGAGCGCGTGGAGCAGCGGATTGCCGGAGCCTTCCGCCCAATAGGAAACGGCGACGCAAGCCAAAAACACGACCGACATGGCGGCGTAGATCGCCCAGCCCTGCCGCTCGTCCTTCACCATCCGCCCGAACGTGACGCAGAGCGCCGCCGGGATCAGCAGGATCGACAGGACCTGGATGAAGTTCGAGAGCGGCGTCGGGTTCTCGTACGGAACGGCCGAATTCGCGTTCCAGAACCCGCCGCCATTGGTGCCGAGCTGCTTGATGGCGATCTGCGAGGCCGCCGGGCCTTGAGAGAGCGTCTGCTTCGCGCCTTCGAGCGTCGTGGCGTCGACATACGCGCCCATGTTCTGCGGCACGCCCTGCCAGACGAGGAACAGTCCGACGAGGATCGAGAGCGGCATGAGCACGTAGAGGGTCGTGCGGGTCAGATCGACCCAGAAATTGCCGACCGTCTTCGCAGAGGCCCGCGAAAACCCGCGGATGATGGCGAGCAGCAGCGCCACGCCCGTCGCGGCCGAGACGAAGTTCTGAGTGGTGAGGCCCACCATCTGGCTGAAGTAGCTCAGCGTGCTTTCGCCGCCGTAGTTCTGCCAGTTGGTGTTGGAGACGAAGGAGATCGCCGTGTTGAAGGCGAGCTCCGGCCCCATGGCGGACATGCCCTGCGGATTGAGCGGCAGCACATCCTGAAGCCGCAGGATCGCGTAGAGCAGGACGAAGCCCGCGGCGTTGAACACGAGCATGGCGACCGCATAGGCGATCCAGCTCTGCTCGGTTGTCTCGTCGACGCCCGCGAGGCGGTAGAAGCCGCGCTCGACCGGGCCGAGCATGGGGGTAAGAAAGGTGCGTTCGCCTTCGAACACGCGCGCCATGAAGCGCCCGAGCAGAGCCGCGAGCGCGGTCAGGATCGCGAAATAGATCGCGATCTGCAGCCAGCCGTTGATGGTCATGATTTTGGTCCGTCAGAACCGCTCGGGGCGGATCAGCGCGAAGGTGAGATAGCCGAGGAGGCCGGCCGTCACGATCGCCGCCAGCGCGAAGTCGAAGGTCATGGGGAGCGCCCTCACAACCGGTCGCAGGCGAAGCAATAGCCGGCGGTCAGGGCGAAGAAGCCCCCCGCCAGTCCAAGCATGACAAGATCAAGCATCGTACGTCTCGCGCTTATGGTTGCGCGCAACGTCTCGCCGATCGGCGACGACTGTGCGCGTACGACCGCACAGATGTCATCAACGCCATAAGCGTTCGAGACGGGAGGCGAGGGTGTTTTATAAAGATCGTATAAAGCTTTGCTGGACCGGCCGGCGGAGCCCGTCTGCGGAGACGGCTCAGGCGGTCACGGCGTGCCGGGCCGCGGGCGACGTCTCGCCGAGATCGATGATCCGGTCGGACGCCCGGATGGTCTCGGGGCGGTGGGCGATGACGATGCGGGTCGTGCGCGTCTCCGCGATCGCTGCGTTGACCGCGGCTTCACGCGCGACGTCGAGATGGCTCGTGGCCTCGTCCATCAGCAACAGGCCTGGCTCGCGATAGAGCGCGCGGGCGATCAGCACGCGCTGCTTCTGGCCGCCCGAAAGCACCGCGCCCATGTCGCCTGTGAGCGTGCCGTAGCCCATCGGCATAGCGGCGATCTCGTCATGCACCGCGGCGAGCTTGGCCGAGCGCTCGATCCGGCGCGCGTCGGGCTCGGCGGCGAAGAACGAGATGTTGTCGGCGATCGAGCCGGCGAAGAGCTGGTCGTCCTGCATCACCACGCCCATCAGCGAGCGGTGGCGGTCCGGCCCGAAGGCGCCGAGCGGCTCGCCGTCGATCAGGATCTGGCCGTCGGTCGGCTCCAGAAGGCCGGCGAGCAGCTTCATCAGCGTGGTCTTGCCGCAGCCCGAGGGGCCAACGATCGCGACCCACTCGCCGGCCTCGACGCGCAGGTTGAGGTTCTTCAGCACCCAGGCGTCGTTCGGCCCGTAGCGGAACGAGAGGTTCCTGGCCTCGATCGAACGCGGCCGGCCGCGCTCCTGCGGTTCGACGACGGCGCGGTCGCGCTTTTCGGGCGTCGTCAGCGCGATGTCGGCGAGGCGCTCGGCGTGGAGGCGCAGCATGCGCAGGTCGACCAGCCGGTCGGTCAGGTCGCTGACGCGGCGCACGAACATGTCCTTGTAGGAGATGAAGGCGACCAGCAGGCCGACGGTGAACGCGCCTTCCAGCACCTGCAGGGCGCCGAGCCAGACGACGAGGAGCGCGAGCCCGCCGATCAGGAACATGTTGGCGGTGCGGAACAGAAGCTCGAGCTTCTGCTCGGTGAGGCGCCGGTTCATGGTCTCGACCAACAGGTTGAGCCAATGCGCGCGGCGGTCGTCATAGCCGTTGAAGAGCTTGATGGCCGAGACGCCCCGCATGGTCTCGAGGAAATGACCGTCGCGGCGGGCGGACCAGATGATCGCCTCGGAGGCCGCCTGCCGGAGCGGAGCGTAGAGCGCGATGCGGAGCGCGACGTAGAGCGCGGCGCCGGCGAGCGCGACGAGCGTCAGGCCCGGCGCGAAGATCAGCATCAGGGTCAGCGTCACGGCGCACATCAGTCCGTCGAGCACGCCCACGACGAGCTCGGTGGTGATCGCCTGCAGGATGGTCTCCTGCGAGCCGAAGCGGGACATGACGTCTGCGACGTAGCGCGTCTCGAACCAACTCGGCGGCAGGTTGATGAGGTGGGAGAACAGGTTGGCGCGCGCCTGAACCTTGAGCTGCGCGCCGAGCGCGATCACCGTCCAGCCGCGCATCGCCGAGACCGCCGTCTGGACGACGAGCAGCAGTCCGAAGCCGAGCACGAGCGTCGTCAGCAGGTCGCGGTCGGCCGTCACCAGCGCATGGTCGATGACCCAGACCATGAACAGCGGCGCGATTAGCGCGAGGATCTCCAACCCGAGCGCGAGCACGAGCAACAGGCCGAGGGAGCGCTTCACCCCGTGGAGCCGCCCGAGCAGCGAGCGGATCTTGATCCGCGGCGGCGGCGCGCTGGTCTCGAAGCCGCCGGTGGGCGAGAGCTCGAGCGCGACTCCGCTGAAACGCCGCGAGGCTTCCGCGATCGGGATCCGCCGGCGTCCGACCGCGGGATCGTGGATGACGATCTCGTTGCGGCCGACGCTTTTGAGCACGACGAAATGGTTGAGGTCCCAGTGCAGCACGCAGGGCAGGCGCAGCAGCGAAAGCTCGTTCATCTCGAGCCGCACCGGGCGCGAGGCGAGGCCGATCTCGTCGGCGATGCGCACCAGCTCCTTGAAGCTCGCGCCGGTGAGCGAAAGGCCGAAGCGGCGCTTCAGCTCGGTCGGGCCGACCCGGTAGCCGAACCAGCTCGCCACCATGGCGATCGACACCAGCCCGCATTCGGCGGCTTCGGTCTGGAGCACGACGGGGAGGCGGCGGCCGAAGCCGAGGTTCAGGCGTTCGACGAGGCTCATGACGGCGTCCTCCCGGTGAGGGCGTAGAGGGGATCGAGCATCCATTCGAAGAGGCGGCGGCGCTCGATTTCGATGTCGGCCTCGAGCCGCATGCCGGCCTGGAGCGGGATCGGCCTGCCATAGGCGGTCACGTCCTGGCGGTCGGGCGCGACCTCGATGCGGTAGACCGGCTCGTCGGCTCCGATCAGCCCGGTGAGGCCTGCGAGCTGCGGCGGGAGCTCCGCGGGGCTGACGGCCGAGCGCGAGACGCCCGTGACGACGCCGCGATAGAGGCCGAACTTCTGGTAGGGGAACGGCTGGTAGCGAAGGAGCACGGTCTGGCCCTCGCGCACGAAGCCGATGGCGCGGCTCGACGCGAAGAGCTCGGCGACGAGCTTCGAGCCTTCCGGCACGATCGAGAGCAGCGGGGCCTCCGCCCCGACGCCGCCGCCGAGCGCGCCGCGCACCGCCGTCACCACGCCGTCCTGCGGCGCGGTGATCACCGCCTCGCGGCGGCCTTCCGCCTCGGCGAGCTCCTGCGAAAGAGCCGAGACCTGGCGGACGATCTCGCCGAGCTTCGCGTCGCGGGCGAGCGGGGCCTCGCGGGCTTGGGCCTCGGCGGTCAACCGCTCGCGCTCGTTCTCCAGCCGCTCGCGTTCGAGGCTCTGGAGATCGGCGGCGATCCGCAGGCGGTCGCGCTCGGCCTCCTGAACGGCGGGCTCGGTCGAAAATCCCTTCGAGCGGAGCCCGGCGATCCGGTCGCGCGCGTCGTCGGCGATCGCCATGCGCGAGCGCTGGAGCGCGATCTCGTCCGAGAGCCGCTCGCCCTCTCGAACGAGAACCGGGATGCGTTCGCCGAGCGCCCGCTCCTGCAAGGCGTGGAGCCGGTCCTGCCGGTCGCGCTCGAGCTTGAGGCTCTCCCGGCGGCTCTGGAGCTCGGCCACGGCGGCCGCATGCGTGCGGCCGATGGCGGCGCTTTCGAGTTCGGTCGAGATCAACGCCAGCGGATCGCCGCGGCGCACTGCGTCGCCTTCGCGGACATGCAGCTTCACGATGCGGCCGGCCTGCGGCGCGAAAACGCGGGCCATGCCGGAGTCCGGCGCGAGCCAGCCGGCGACGCGCGACTTCTGGGTGTGGCCGCCGAAGGTCAGCAGCGCGATCACGCCAGCGCCCGCGAACGCCGCGAACGCCGCGAACAGGACCGCGGAGATCCCCGGCGCGACCAGCACGGAGCCGAGCCACTGGGAGCGCTGCTCCTCGACCGCCTCGGCGCGGAAGAGATCCGCCGATGTCTCCCTCTCCCCGGAAGGGGGAGGCGGCGGAGGGGCTGCGGCCATCTCCGGAGCCATGGCGAGATTGGCGGCGCGCGCGGCCATCACTCGACCGCCTGAAGCTCGCGCACCTTGAGCGCCACCTCGATCATCCGCGTGACCTTGCGGACGTGAAGCACCTTGGCGATGCGCGGATCGAAATAGTCCTTCAGCAGCGGCGGGCGCGCGGCGCGGCAGTAGAACTCCGGCGCGCCCACGACCGTCTCGCAGGCGACGAGGCGAAGCTCGTCGCGGCGCGTCACGGTCTGGATCGCGCAGACCGCATGGGTGACGCCGAGCGAGCGCAGCGCATAGGCGCGGTGATAGCCGTTCTGCAGGATCAGCCGCCCGTCGGCCTCCACCGCGTGCAGGAAGTTCGAACCGTATCCGATCGCGACGCCGACGAGCGCCATCACCGGATCGGCGACCGCGAGATCGCGCGCCTCCACAGGGGCCAGCAGCGAGGGTTCATGGGCGCGGAAGTCGGTCGACTCGGAAGAGAACAGCCAGCGCCCGTCGTCGAGGCGGCGCATGTCGACCGGCGCCTCGGCGCGGTCGACGTTCTGGCAGAACCGGAAGAGCGCCTCGGGCGTCGGAGTCGGTCCGAGGCCGCGCGCCAGCCCTTCGGCGAAATCGAGCGAGACCGACAGCTGGCTCACCACGAGCCTGTCGAGCTCGACGAGCGCGAGCCTGACGGGGAGCTCCGCGAAGGCCTGCGCGAACCGCGGCTCGGCGAAGAGGCGCTCGGCGAGCGGCGCGCAGGACGGATCGATCTCCCGGATCTCGATCTCGTCCGCGGCGCCGGCCTCGGCGGTCTCGAGATCGTAGTAATGGTCGTTGGCCGCCCTCCATTCGTCCACGAGCGCCCGGACGTCGGCCTTGTGGCCGTCGACGGCCTTCTCGCGCACGAAGTCGAGATAGTCCTGAAGCTGCGGCTGCCCGAGCAGGCGCACGCGGCGGCGCAGCGCGACGTGAGGCTCGGCGAGAATGGGCTTCGCGTAGGTCATCGGATCGGCTCGGGAGTGGGAAGACGGGAAGGGCGGGGCTGGAAGGCGCCGCCGCCGCGGTCCGCGCCCCTTGAGGGCGGGAACAGAGCGCGGATCGCCGCGGCGGCGGCGGTCGCAGGGCGGGAGCTAGCCTCGGCGCTTCGCCTCAGCCGGCCCCGCCCCGCAACGGCCGTCAGTCGCGGGTGTCGCGGCTCTTGCGGCTCTTCTTGCTGCGGCTGCGGCGGCTCTTCTTGCTCTTGCGCGAGCGGTCACGGCCGCCGTCGTCGCTCCGACGGCCCTTGCCGCCGGCGCCGTAGACATGACCGAGTTCTTCAACGGTGAGGTCACGCATCTCTGTTTTCCTTCTTCTCTGTCAGGGCTCCGGCGTTGGCCTGATCGGCTTTCCGCCGCCCTGGTTGAAGAACGAGACGCGTCGGGGGTTTATTCCCGGGCCTTCCAAAAAACGTCGCAGACGATCGCTTTCCTTTTAGTTCTGCGGAGCTTGCGGCGCCTCAAATGAAAACGGCCCCGCTGTTTTGCGGGGCCGCGATCGCTTTCGGACAAGGTCAGGCCGCGTTTACAGACGCGCGCACTGATCCTCCTTGTTCCCGTCGACGTTGTTCTTGCCGCCGATCGGGGCGGGGCTGTTTTCCTTGCACTGCAGGTTTCCATCGATCCGGTTGCGCTTGATTTTGAGCTCGCCGGAGTTCTGGAACGCCTGCACGTTGCCGCGAACGTCGTTGCGGGTGATCTTCATGCCGCCGTTGAGCGTCTCGAACTGGATGTCGCCGTCGACCCGCGTGTCGGAGACCACGGCGCCGCCGCCCTGCTTGATCTGGATCGAACCGCCGACGCGGCTGTCGTCCTCGACCGTGACCTTGCGGTGGTTCTCGGCCTGGACGTTGCCGACGACGTTCACGTCCTCGGCGACCAGCGTCGCGCCCGAATTGACCACGATGTTGCCCTTCACCTTCGTGCCGGTGAGCGTGCACTTGGCGTTCTGCGGCACGACGAGGTTGTCGACCGTGACCGAGCCGATGGCGCCGCGGCAGACGCGCTCCTCGGCGAGCGCGGGGGCGGCGACCAGCATGGCGAAGCCGGCCGCGAGCGAGAGGCGGAGAGAGGATGACCGCTGCATGGGTTCGTTCCTTCGTTGACGGCGGCCGGTTCGGGCGTCGTCTCCCCCCGGCCTGAGGGTTCGAGGCGCGCTTTCGCGCCGGGAGCCGCTGCTTAACGAAGACGCGAGCGGATCTATTCCGCGAGATACGAGTCCGTGATCATCGATTTCGTGATTTTGACTCCATCGAATATCAATACTGCGAGATGTAAAGCTTATTGACAGCCGCTGACGGCGTCTTGACAGAAATTTATGCTTTCGACGGCGATGGTCGTCTGTCTGAATTTCTTATGTATGACTTATGCGGATTATGCGGCGATCCGCCCGCGGGCGTCGAGTCCGCGCCCGAGCGCGAACAGCCGCACTGCCTGTTCGGTCGCGTCGCGCACCAGACGGCGGGCGTCCGCCACCGCCTCGTCGAGCGAGCAGGGCCGCGTCAGGATCGAAAAATACGCGTCGACGCCGACCGAGAGGGTGGAGGCCGCGCCCTGTCCGACCGTGCCCGCGAGCGCGATCACCGGCAGCTTCCATGACTTCGCCCGGCGGGCGATCTCGGCCGGCGCCTTGCCGTACGGGGTCTGGCCGTCGAGGCTTCCTTCGGCGGTGATGACGAGATCGGCCTTGGCGAGATTCCGATCGAGATCGATATAGCGCATCACGACGTCCCAGCGCGGATGCAGCGTCGCGCCGATCAGCGCGTGGAGCCCGGCCCCGAGCCCTCCGGAAGCGCCCGAACCCGCCATGCCGTCGAACTCGACGCCGACGTCGCGCCGCACGACCGCGGCGAACGTCTCGAGGCCGGACGAGAGCGCCTCGGCCTGGGTCGGCGTCGCTCCCTTCTGGGGACCGAAGACTCGCGCGACGCCGCGATCGCCGAGCAGCACATTGTGCCAGTTCACCGCGACGTCGATGTCGACGCCCGCGAGCCGCGGGTCGCGGCCCGACAGATCGACGCGCGCGAGCGCGCCGAGCGCGCCGCCGCCGCGGCCGATCTCCCGGCCGTCCGCGTCCAGCAGCCTGACGCCGAGCGCCTGCGCCATGCCGGCGCCGGCGTCATTGACGCCGCTGTCGCCGCAGCCGATCAGGATCTTGTTCGCCCCGCGATCAAGCGCCGCGCGGATCAGTTCGCCGACGCCGTAGCTCGTGGTCGCGGTCGGGTCGCGCATGTCGCGCGGCACCAGCCGCAGACCGGCCGCGGCCGCTATCTCGATCACCGCGACGCGCTTTCCCGCGCCGCCCATGAAGCCCACGAAGGCGTCGACCGGGCGGCCGACCGGGCCTGTGACCACCACCGGCTCCATGGTCCCGCGGGTCAGCGCAACCAGCGTCTTGGTGAACCCTTCGCCGCCGTCGACCATCGGCGCGCGGAGGATTCTGGCGCTCGGAGCCGCGGAGGCGACGCCGCCCGCCATGGCCTCGATGACCTCGGAGACACCGAGGCTTTCCTTGAAGCCGGACGGGGCGAGCAGCACGCGAATGGGCCGGATCGACATGGGAAGGCTCCTTGGTCAGCGGGTCGGGGGTGGGTCAGTCGGCGAGGTCGAGGCCGAGAAGCGGCCAGACGACGCCTGCGAAGAGGGCGATGAGGATGAGCTGAAGGGGCAGGAGAACCGCGCCGAGGCGCAGGAGATCCGCCGAGCCGAAGGTTCCGCCCGGCAGCTGGCCGAAGAGGGCGACGGGCTTGGCGCTCACCATCAGCAGCTGGCAGAAGCCGGTGGCGGCCACGAGCGTCAGCATGGCGGCGAGCGTCGAGACGCCCGCGGCCTCCGCCGCCACCAGCGCCGGCGGCAGCAGGACGGCGACGCGGGCCGTGCGGCTGTGGATCACGAGGTGGGAGAGCAGGCCCGCCAGGGCTATGGCGAGCAGCCAGGCGAGCGGCGGCAGGCCAAGGCTCTGGAGCGGGTCGAGCGCGGCCTTTGCGGCGGCCTTCACGAGGCCGGATTCGTCGAGCCCTTCGGCGATCACGACGGTGGCGGCCATGAAGAGGATGAGCGGCCACTCGACGCCTTTGACCGCCGCCTTGAAGTCGACGCCGCCGAGGCCGGGCGCGGTGACGGCGCAGGCGCCGATCAGCGCGACGACCGTCTCGTCAGTCCCGTGCAGCGGCTTGGTCAGCCAGCCGAGGAGAACCGCGCCGAGGATCGCGAGCACGGGGCCGGCGCGACGGTCCGGGACGGTCTCGGCGACAACCGGCGCGGTGAAGGCCGCGGACCGCTCTTGCCGAGGCACGAAGCGGCGCAGCACGGCCTCGGCCGAGAGGAAGCTCGAGGCGGCGGCGAAGGGCAGGCCGTAGAGCGCCCAGCTCAGGAAGCCGATCTCCCCGTCGCCGATTTCGTCGAGGATCTGCGCCGCGAGCGCGTGCGCGCCGGCCCCGGTGAGCGAGGCGAAGGCCGAGAGCAGGATCACGGTCGGAAACAGCAGCGCGAGCGCGCGGCGGGCCTCGGGGCCGCGGGCTTCGGCGATCCGCTCGTAGATCGGGACCATCAGGGCCGCGCGACCCGAGGTGGAGGGCGCGACGAAGGCGCTCGCCAGCATTACGGCGGTAAGAGCGTGGAACGCGCCCCGCGTCGTGCGGGCGCGGGAGAGCGCCAGGCTCGCGAGGCGGTCGGTCAGGCCCGTGGCGCGGGCGGCTGCGGCGAGCACGAAGGCCGCGAGCATGAGCCAGACGATCTCGTCGCCGAGCGCCTCGAACATCTCGTCGGGCTCGTCGAGCACGAGAAGCGCCATGGCGAGCGCGGCGGCGAGCGCCACGAAGGCGTCGTCGAGCTTGGTCAGCGTCCAGCCGATGAGCGCCAGCAGGAAGATCTGGAGCGCGCGGCGGGCCTCGGCGTCGAGGCCGGAGGCGACGATCTCGACAAGGGCGACGGCGACGAGGGAGGCCGCGAGCGCAGGCTTCGCGCGGAGCCCCGCAAGGGCCTTCGCAAAAGCTCCGCCGTCCCTGTCCTCTCCGAAAACGATCGCCGGCATCGGCTCCTCCCATCGGGTTCGGGAGGAAGAACGGACGCGGGCGGAAGGTTATTCCCGGAGAGCGATCAGGTATTTCCTGATGGGCGACAGAACCGCCGTCGTCATCCCCCGGTTCATCCGGGGGATCCACGCCAAATGTTTGACCGCCGCGCATCGGACCGGCGGATGCCCCGGATGAACCGGGGCATGACGAACAGGTTCGCGGCGACGCTCCCATCCCGGCCTTGAGCCGGGACCCAGAACCGATGCGAATTGGAAGTTCGGCGACAAGCCGGGGAGCGATGTGGTCGACTGTCTCGGTTTTGGGTCCCGGCTCAAGGCCGGGACAGGAGCGCGCCGCCCGCCTTCACCGCCCCGCGCTGAGCGCGGCGGTCGTCGGGCAGCCCTTGGCGCTCGTCAGCGCGCCCCAGCCGTAGATCGGGTCGCGGCCCGGCGCGCCGCGGTCCTCGACATGGCCGGCGAGCGCCTCCACCACCTCCTCGATCGGCGTCTCGCCGCCGCGGGCGCGGATCGCCGACAGCGCGGCGGCGACGAGCGGCGCGGCGTAGGAGGTGCCGGAACGCGTCTTGCCCGGGTTCAGCGCGGCGTCCGGAAGTTCAAGCCGCACGCCCGGCGCCGCGAAGGCGACGTGCTCGCCGCGGCCGGCGCGCGAATAGGGCTGGCCCTTGGCGTCGATCGCCGTCACGGCGATCGCCCAGGGGTAGGCGGAGGGAAACCGGGGCTTGGACTTCGGCCCTTCATTGCCGACCGCCGCCACCATCAGCACGCCGTTCTCCGCGGCCTTCTTGCCGGCGCGGTCGAGGAGCTCGTTGGCCGGGCCCGCGAGGCTCAGATTGACGACTCCGACCTTGCGCTGGACCAGCATGTCGATCGCGGTCACGAGGTCGAACACGTCCGCCTTGTCAGCGCCGCCGGCGCGGTGGAAGGCGTCGACCGCCACGATGCGCGCGTCGGGCGAGGGTTCGCCGTCGCCTGCGAGCAGGATCGCGACCTCGGTGCCGTGCGCGGGCGAAGACGGCTCGCGGCCGTCGCCGCGCGACACCAGCGTCTCGATGGCGCGGCCCTCGAGCGCGCGGTGGCCGGAGTCGACCCGGGTGTCGATCATGCCGACGAGGCCGCGCGCGCCGCAGGCCGCCACCGCCCACTCGTCGCGGCGATAGGGAAAGCAGGTTCCGGGCGCGCAGCCCTCGCGGGCGTTCGGCCGATAGATCGCGTTGACGTCGACTGTCGCGCCGCTTGCGAGCTCGGCGATCCGGGCGCGGGCCCGGGCGTCGGAGAGGTTGCGCGGCGGGGCGAGGCGGACGGTCGCCTCGGGCAGGATCTGCAGCCGTCGCTCGGCCAGCACCCGGAAGCCCGCGGCGCGGATGCGCTCGAGCGCCGCGGCGTCGACGCCGGAGGCCACGATTTCGGGCCGTATGCGAGGCCGCGGGGCCGGCCGCGCGGCGCGGCGCTCGCGGGGCGCGGGCCGGTAGCGGGGAGCAGGCTCATAATCATCGTCATCGTCATAGGAAAAGCGCGGGACGAAGCGCCCGCCGCGGTCGTCGTCGTCATCATCGTCGTCGTCGTCCGCAAGGGCGGGCGAGGCGAGGAACGTCGGCGCCCCGTGGTCGAGCGCGGCCTCGAAGGCGGTCCAGGGAACGAGGGCGATCAGCCCGAGGGCTGCGAGGCGAAACCGCGGGATCATGGGCCGGGACCTTTCGCGTGTCGGGCGATGCGCCGGAAACGTTCGGGGCCCTCAACCTATTCCGCGTGGGCGGGGAAGCCCGGTCGCAATTTCGTGACCCCCTCGTCCGGAGTTCACGGAATAGACCGGCCGATCGATGCGTTTTCCGCGACATGAGGACGTTTGATGCCATCGTCGCCCTTCGCCGAGGAGCTGGTCGCGCTTCTGCCGCGCCTGCGACGCTTCGCGCGTTCGTTGTGCGGCGACGCGACGCTCGCCGACGACCTGGTGCAGCTCGCCTGCGAGCGGGCTCTGAAGGCGCAAGACACGTTCGAGGAGGGCACGCGGCTCGACGCCTGGGCCTTCCGCATCCTGCGGAACGTCTGGCTGGACGGGATCCGCAAGAAGAAGAGCGAGGGCGTCTCCGAGCCTGTCGAGGACGCCGTCGAGCTTTCGGGAGAGGACGGACGGCGCGTCGCCCACGCTTCGCTCGCCGCTTCCGCGGTGTTCGAGGCGATGGCCCGGCTCGCGCCGGACCACAGGGAGGTCCTGACGCTCGTCTGCGTCGAGGACATGAGCTACCGCGAGGCCGCCGAGAAGCTCGGCGCGCCGATCGGAACGGTGATGAGCCGTCTTAGCCGGGCCCGGAGGGCGCTCGGCGAGGCGCTCGGGCTTGCGGACGGCGAGAGTCCGCTCGAAGGAGCAGAGGCTGGCGGGTCATGATGACCGGCGATACGAGGACCGGCGACATGAACGGACACGAGATTTCCGACGAGCGGCTTGCAGCCCTCGCCGACGGCGAACTGCCGGAGGCCGAGGCCGCGAGCTTGCGCGCGCGCATCGTCGAGGATGTCGACCTCGCCGAACGCTATGCGCTGTTCGTCGAGACCCGCGAGCTGCTCGCGCCGGAGCCGTCGGCCGAGGCGGACGAGGGCCTCGACCGTCTCGCCGCCGCGCTTCGCGGCGCGAGCGCGGCCGAGCAGCCTGCGGCGCCTCGGCGCTTCGGCGTGATCGAGGGCGGAGGAGCCTCTCAGCCTGCGGCCGCGCCTGCGAGCGCGCCCGCCGCGCGGCCTGCGCCGCGCTTCCGTGTCGCCGCGCCCGCGCTCGCCGCCTGCCTTGCGCTCGCGGTCGGCGGCGCGCTCGGCTTTTCGGTCGGGCGCAGCGGGACGACGACCGGGACGGCGGGCGGGATCGCAGCGATCTCGGGCGCGCCCGCGGCAGACGTCGCGCTCGCCTCGGCGCTGGAGAAAACGCCGAGCGGTGAACGGCTCGCCTGGACCGACGACGGCGCGAAGCTCAAGGGCGCGGTCTCGGTCGTCTCCACGCATCGTCTCGGCGACGGGCGTCTCTGCCGCGAATACGAGATCAGCGTCGAGGGCCGCGACGGGGCGGTCGTCGGGCTCGGCTGCCGCGCTCCGGCCGGCGGCTGGACGACCGAGGCGCTGGCGCGCAGCGCCGGCGGGTCGGACTACGCGACCGCATCGGGCGCGAGCGTCATAGAAGGCGCGATCGAGCGCCTCGGCGGCGAGGGCGCTCTGCCGCAGGACGATGAAAAGGGCCTCATCGCCGGAGGCTGGAAGAGCGGTTCGTAGCGATGCGCGAGCGCGGCCTCGGCTATTCCGCTGCGGCCGCGCCGGGCTGCGCGGCGCGCTCGCCTCCCAGAAGGCGGCCGAGCCGGTCCAGATAGAGATAGACCACTGGGGTCGTGAACAGGGTCAGGATCTGGCTCACGAACAGGCCGCCCACCATGGCGTAGCCGAGCGGCTGGCGAATCTCGTAGCCGACCGCGTGGCCGAGCATCAGCGGCGCGCCGCCGAGCATCGCCGCCATGGTGGTCATCAGGATCGGCCGGAAGCGCAGCATGCAGGCCTTGCGGATCGCCTCATGCGGGGCGAGCCCCTCGTCGCGCTGCGCGGCGAGCGCGAAGTCCACCATCATGATCCCGTTCTTCTTCACGATGCCGATCAGCAGCACGATGCCGATGAGCGCGATCAGCGAGAACTCGAAGCCGGCGAGATGCAGCACCCCGAGCGCGCCGACGCCGGCCGAGGGCAGCGTCGAGAGGATCGTCAGCGGGTGGACGAAGCTCTCGTAGAGAATGCCGAGGATGATGTAGACCGCGACCAGCGCCGCCAGGATCAGCAGCGGCACGGTCGAGATCGAGGCCTGGAACGCCTGCGCGGTGCCGGCGAAGGAGCCGACGAGCGAGGCCGGCGCGCCCAGCCGTCGCATCGCGCTCTCGATCGCGGCCGTGGCCTCGCCGAGCGACTTTCCCTGCGCGAGGTTGAAGCTGATGGTGACCGCCGGAAAGAGCCCCTGGTGGTTGATGGTGAGCGGCGCGGTCTCGTCTCGCGACCATGAGGCGAGCGCCGAGATCGGCACCTGCTCGCCATTCGCCGGCGAGCGGACGTAGAGCCGCCGCAAAGTCTCGACGTCGCCGCGCTCGGCTTGCGGCGCCTCGAGGATGATCTTGTAGGTGTTGAGCTGGGTGACGAACTGCGCCACCTGCCGCTGGCCGAAGGCGTCGTAGAGCGTGTCCTGGATCGCCTGGGGCTGGATGCCGTAGCGCGAGGCCTGGTCGCGGTCGATCTTGAGCGTCAGCGTGGCGCCGGAATCCTGGCTGTCGGTCGCGACGTCGCGGAGTTCGGGAAGCCCCCGCAGCGCCTCGAGCGCCCGCGGCGCGAATTCGTCGAGCGTCTCGAGGTTCGCGTCCTGCAGGACGTATTGGTACTGCGTGCGCGTGCGACGTCCGCCGAGCCGCACGTCCTGCGCCGATTGCAGCAGCAGCGTCGCGCCCGGCACCTCGGCGAGCTTCGGACGCAGCCGCGCGATCACCTCGTCGGCGGTCACGTCGCGGTCGGCGTGGGGTTTGAGCTGGATGAAGCCGCGGCCGGCGTTGGGCGCCTGTGCGCCGCCGCCCGCGCCCACGAGACTCGCCACCGTCTCGACCGCGGGATCGGCCAGCACGATCTTGTCGAGCTCCCGCTGGAGCCGCGCGAGCTCTCCTGAAGAAACGTCCTGCGCGGCTTCGCTCGAGCCGGTGATGAGGCCGGTGTCCTGCTGCGGGAAGAACCCCTTGGGCAGCGTCACGAACAGCCAGCCGGCCGTCCCGATCGTTGCGAAGAAGACGAGCAGCGTCAGGAACTGGTGGCGAAGCACGACGTCGAGCGCGCGGCCGTATCCCTTCAACGTGGCGTCGAAGCCGCGCTCGACGACGCGATAGAACAGCCCGTGGCGGCGCCCGTGCTCGTCCTTGAGGTGACGGGCCGCGAGCATCGGGGTGAGCGTCAGCGACACGACCGCCGAGACCGCGATGGTGATCGCGACCGTCATGGCGAATTCGCGGAACAGCCTTCCGATCAGCCCGCCCATCAGCAGCAGCGGGATGAAGGCTGCGACCAGCGACACCGAGATCGAGACGATCGTGAAGCCGATCTCGCCCGCGCCTTTCAGCGCCGCTGGAAACGGCTTCATGCCGTCCTCGATGTGGCGGGCGATGTTCTCGATCACCACGATCGCGTCGTCGACCACGAAGCCGACCGCGATCACGAGCGCCATCAGCGACAGATTGTTCAGCGAATAGCCGAAGCCGTACATCACCGCGCAGGCGCCGAGCAGCGAGATCGGCACGGTGATGGCCGAGATCGCGGTCGCGGCGGCGGACCGCAGGAAGACGAAGATCACCAGCACCACGAGGACGATGGCCTCGATAAGCACCTTCTGCACCTCGGCCAGAGAGGCGCGGATGGTCGATGTCCGGTCGCTCATGATCGCGACCTTGAGCGAGGGCGGCAGCGAGGCGGTGAGCCGCGGCAGCTCCGCCTTCACCGCGTCGACCGTCTCGACGACGTTCGCGCCCGGCTGCTTGCGGATCACGAGGAAGAGCCCGCGCTGGCCGTTGACCCAGGCGGCCTGGAACTGGTCCTCGGGGCCCGTCACCGCCTGGCCGACGTCCCGCACCCGGATCGGCGCGCCGCCGCGATAGGCGAGCACCACGTCGTTCCAGCGCGCGGCCTGCGTGAGCTGGCCGTCGGAATAGATCGTGAACTGGCGCCGCTGGCCGTCGATCACGCCGTTCGGGCTGTCGGTCGAGACGGTGGCCATGACGCCGCGGATCTCTTCCAGCGTCAGGCCCTTGGCGGCGATCTTGGCGGGGTCGATCTGCACGCGGATGGCGGGCTTCTGCTCGCCCGCGATCGTCACCTGGCCCACGCCCTTGATCTGGCTGATCTGCTGGGCGAGCCGGCTGTCGGCGATGTCGTTGGCTTCGACCAGCGGCATTTCCTCGGAGGTGATCGACAACAGCAAGATCGGCGCGTCCGCCGGGTTGGTTTTGCGATAGCTCGGCGGGGAGGGGAGGTTGGGCGGAAGGTCGCCGGCAGCGGCGTTGATCGCCGCCTGCACGTCCTGGGCGGCTGCGTCGATGTTACGGTCGAGGTCAAACTCGGCGGTGATCGTGGTCGCGCCGATCGCGCTCACCGAGGTGAGCTCGTTGAGACCCGGGATCTGCGCGAACTGCCGCTCCAGCGGCTGCGCGACCGAGGACGCCATCGTTTCAGGCGAGGCGCCCGGCAGGCTGGCGGTGATCTGGATCGTCGGAAAATCGATCTGAGGCAGCGGCGCCACCGGGAGGCGCAGGTATGCCGCAAGGCCAGCGATCAGGATCGCGGCCATCATCAGCCATGTGGCGACGGGCCGGCGGATGAAGGGGCCGGAGACGCCGCCGCTCGCGACGGGAGCCTCGGGGCCGCTCACGGCGCGCCGGTCTTCGGGGCGCCGTTGGCGGCCGCCGGCGCCTCGGCGCGCGGCGCTTCGGAGACGTCGAGCCGCGCGCCTTCCGCGACCCGCGAGGCCCCGGCGGCGACGACGCGCTCGCCCGTCACGAGCCCGCGCGTCACCACCGCGAGCCCGCCGGCCTGCAGCGACACGGTGATGGGCCGGCGCTCCGCCGAACCGTCGTCCTTCACCACGAAGGCGAAGGCGCCTTGCGGCCCGCGCTGAAGCGCGTCGTCGGGGATTGTGACGACGTTCTCGAGCGCGCCGACGCTCGCCGTCACGCTCACAGATTGCCCCGGCCAGAGGGCGCCGTCGGCGTTGGCGAAGGTGGCCTTGGCCTTGAAGGTGCCGGTCGTCTGGTCGATCTGACTGTTGAGCACGCTGAGCTCGCCGCGCCCGAGCTGACGTCCGTCCGGCGAGCTCGCGACGGCCTCGACGCGGCCGCGCCGCAGCGCCGCGGAGACGTCGGGAAAGTCGCGCTCGGGCAGGGTGAAGACGGCGGTGATCGGGTCGGTCTGCGACAGGGTGACGATGCCGGTGGCGTCCGACGAGCGCACCAGATTGCCCTTGTCGACGAGGCGAAAGCCCGCGCGGCCTCTCATCGGCGCCCGGATCGTGGTGTAGTCGAGCTCGATCTGCGCCGCCTCGACCGCGGCCCTGTCGGCCTCGATCAAAGCTTTCAGCCGCGCGACCTCGGCCGCCTGGCTGTCGACCTGCTGGCGCGAGGCGAAGTTCGACTGGGCGAGCTGCCTGGAGCGCGCGAGATCTCGTTCGGCGTTGGAGAACTGGGCCTCGTCCTGGGCCTGCTTGGCCTTGGCCTGATCGAGCGCCGCCTTGTAGGGCCGCGGGTCGATCTGGACGAGAAGGTCGCCCTCCTTCACCTCGCGGCCTTCCTCATAGGCGAGCTCGACCACTTCGCCGTCGACGCGGCTGCGGACCGTGACGACGTTGAGCGGCTGGATCACGCCGAGGCCCGAGAGAACGAGCGGAACGTCGGCGCGCCGCGCCTCCACGGCCGTGACCGGAATGGCGGGCTTCGGCCGGGGCGCGGGCGCGGCGCCGCCGGCGTCGCGCTGAAAATGCCAGACGCCGACGCCCGCAGCGGCCGCGATCGCGACGGAGACGAGGGCAATTCCAAGACGCGCCATGAACTGAGCTCCAGAGCCAAGTCATACCACACGGCGTGCGCAAGAGGACCATTTCAGGGCTTTGCGAACGCCGTCGTGATGCTTGGCGTTAACGACCGCTCGTTCGGCCGCGCCGCCCGCGACGACGGGGGCGATCGTTGCCCCTCGGCAACGCGGCTGCCCGAAAGCGACGGGCGACGGAAGGCGGCGACGGGGGCGGCCGGAGGGGCGTGGCGGTTCAGAATTTAGAGGGTTCGGGCTTGCATCCGCGCTCAAACGCGAGGCGCTGCGAACGCGTGCTTGGAATCGATATAATTCATTGGCGTTGCACGTGAATTTCTGGCCGATCTAATCGTCTCGAGCTTGGCGTCAGGCCAGGCCTCCCGAGACGCGCCCGAATATGAGCTTCGATCGCCGGACTGAGATCGACGACGTTCGTTCCGAAGGCCAGACCACGCCTTCGAAGCCGCGCGGCCCTGCGCGGCCTCGCCCTGCGCCGGATGGGCGTGGGCGTCGATGAGGTGGGATCTTTCGTCGCTGTTCCGGCGCCACTCGAAGGAGATCGTCCGGTCGCTGCGCCGACGCGGCTTCGACGCGGAAGCCGCCGCGGACCTCACCCAGGACGCTTTCCTGAAGGTTCTGGCCTCTCCGCCCGCCGCCGCGACCGGAACCGACAATCCGCGCGCCTATCTGTTCGAGGTCTCGCGCACGCTCGGCCTCAATCATCGCCGGCGCGAGGCGCTGCTTCCGGTCGCCGATCTCGGCGAGGAAGCGCTCGCCCAGATCGCCGATCCGTTCCCCTGCGCCGAGACGGCCGTCTATTCCCGGCAATGCCTCCAGCAGATGGCCGAGGCGCTCGGCGAGCTGCCCGAAAAGACGCGCAGGGCTTTCGAGCTCCACCACCTTGAGGGCCGCACGATCGCCGAGGTCGCCGACGAGCTCGGCCTGTCGAACAGCCGGACCTGGGAGCTGATCCACCGCGCCTATCGGCATCTTCTGCTGCGCGTGGACGCCTTCTGACGTTTTTGGGCTATAGGGAGAAAATTCGCGCTCCTCGTTTGTACCAACAGGGCGGAGGGCTTCGCGGCCCGACAAGTCGGCCCCTGGAAGGTCATGGATGGACGAGGCGCAGGACAACGAACGGCTGGTCGACGAAGCCATCGACCTTGTCATTCGTCTCCAGAGCGACCCCGACAATCCCGTTCCGGCCGAGATGGCGCGCGCCTGGCGCTCCCGCAGCCCGCTTCATGAAAAGGTCTGGGCCCGCGTCGCCCGCATCCACGGGGCCTCGGGCCAGGTTCTGACGAGCGAGCGCGACGCGGCGCGGCGCGCACGGGGCGCCAGGACGAGGCGGAGCGTCATGGTCGGCGGCGTCGCGGCGCTCGCCGCCCTTGGAGCCGGTTCGGTCGTCGCGCCGCGGCTCCTCCTTGGCGCGCGCGCCGACCACATGACCGCGACCGGCGAGATCCGCCGGATCGAGCTGCCCGACGGCAGCGTGGCGACGCTCGGACCCGACAGCGCGATCGGGCTGGAGTTCAGCGCGCAGGTTCGCCGCGTCGAACTGCTCGCCGGCATGTCGTATTTCGACGTGGCGAAGGACGCCGGGCGGCCCTTCGTCGTGCAGAGCGGCGAGGTGACCGCGACCGCTCTCGGCACGGCTTTCGATCTGTCGAGCGACGCAGGCGTCGTGACCGTGGGCGTCGGCCACGGCCTGGTGGAGGCGCGCGCGCCGGCGGCCTCGCTGTCGAGCGGACGGCGGCTCGGGCCCGGCGACAGCCTGTCGTTCGACGCGTCTTCGGGGGCGGTCGACCTGCACCAGATGGCGGAAGGCCAGATCGCGGCGTGGCGGGACCGCACGATCGTGGCCGAGCGGGAGACGATTTCGGCGCTCGTCGCCCGGATCGGCCGCTGGGTTCCGGGCCGGATCGTGATCGCCGATCCGTTCGTCGGGTCGCAGCGGGTCAGCGGGATCTACGACCTGCAGGATCCGATCCGCGCGCTGCAGGCCGTCGTGCATCCAGCGGGCGCGCAGGTGCGCGAAATCTCCCCTTTGCTGACGGTCGTTTCGCCCCTCTGAAAAAACTTTCGCCCGGGGGCGAATATTCCGGGCCGCCGATTGTAACAGCCTCAGGAGGAGCGCGGCGCCCGGGGGCTGGCGCGGATCCTCCGACTGTTCGATCAGGCGGAGCGGCTCGACGATGGCGCGGGGGACGGGGGAGACGAGGGCGCTCGCGGCGGGCCGGCGCAGGCTGGCGGCCGCGCTTCTGTGCGCGACGGCGATCGGGATCGCGTCGGGCGCCGGGACCGGGCCGGCCGCGGCCCAGTCCGCGCGGACGCCGTTCGACATTCCGGCCGGCCCGTTGAGCCAGGCCCTGACCATCTACGGGCGTCAGGCGGGCCTCCAGGTCACCTATCTGGCCTCGATCGCAACAGGCAAGACGTCCGGCGGCTTCTCGGGCTCGGCGACGAGCGGCGAGGCGCTGGGGCGGATCCTCGCCGGCTCCGGGCTCGCCTATTCGTTCACGAACTCGACCACGATCGCGATCGTCGCGCAGGAGGCGACCGTCGACGGCGCCGCGGCGGAGGACGGTGCGACGCCGCTCCAGGCCATCGCGGTCCAGGGCGTCAATCCGAACTCCACGCTCGGCGCCCCTCCACCTCCTTACGCCGGCGGGCAGGTGGCGACCGGCGGCCCAGCTCGGCATGCTGGGCGACCGCAGCGTGATGGACACGCCCTTCAGCCAGACGAACTACACAAACAAGACGATCCGCGACCAGCAGGCGCGCACCGTCAACGAGGTGCTGTCGAACGACCCCTCGATCATCACCACCGCGACGGGGGGGCGCAACGACGCCGAGTTCATCCGCGGCTTCCAGAACATCTCGACGACCGGCACGCGCAGCCTGAACGGGCTTGCGGGCATGGCTCCGATCGAGTTTCCGTCGGCCGACTACATCGACCGGGTCGAAGTGCTCAAAGGGCCGAGCGCGCTCCTCAACGGCATGGCGGCGGCGGGCTCCGGCGCGATCGGCGGGACCGTCAACCTCACCACGAAGCGGGCCTTCGACGAGCCGCTGACGGAGCTCACGACCCGCTACCTCTCGGACTCGATGTTCGGCGTTCATGCCGATGTCGGACGCCGCTTCGGGCCGGACGGCGCGTTCGGCGTGCGGATCAACGGCAGCGTCGACGGCGGCGACACGCCGGTCGACCGCCAGGAGGCCCACCACAGGGCCGCGGCCATCAATCTCGACTATCGCGGCGAGCGCGTCCGCGCTGCGATCGACATCGCCCACCAGAGCCAGCGGGACAGCCCGCGCGCGAATTTCGCCAGCGTCCGGTCCGTGCTGACCGACTTCAGCTTCAAGGTTCCGGACGCGCCCGACGGCGACAAGAGCCTGTTTCCGGACTGGGACAAGGGCCGTTCGGAGAACACGCTCGGCATGGCGCGCGTCGAGGTCGACGTCGCCGAGAACATCACGGCCTACGCCGCCATCGGCGGCCAGACATCCAAGAAGCGCTTCGTCGTCGGCGGTCCGGCGACGTTCCGCAGCGACGGGACGTATTCGCTGACGCCCTACTGGCAGAAGTCCGACTACGACGTGCTGTCGATGCAGGGCGGGGTCAGGGCGACGGCCACCACCGGACCGATCGAGCACCAGCTCAACCTCAGCCTGTCGCGCGCCGAATTCGAGGAGAAGAGCGCGTTTTCGTCCAGCGCGCCCTTCATCGCGGGCACGATCGACGACCCCGTCTTCCCGGACGGCAAGCCGACGCTGACCGATCCCGGAAAGCCCAAGACGGTGAACGAGACGACGGTGCAGAGCATCGGCGTCGCCGACACGCTGTCGTTCCTCGACGATCGGATCCTGTTCACCGCGGGCCTGCGCTACCAGGAGGTCAAGGTCGACACCTGGAACGCCTCGACCCGCGTCCAGGCCCCGGGATATGACAGCGACGCCTGGAGCCCGGCGGTCCGCCCTGGTGGTGAAGCCCTGGGAGAACGTCTCGATCTACGCCAGCTACATCCAGGGCCTGCAGGCTGGCCAGACCATCAACGAAGCGACTTACGCCAATCCCGGCGTCCTGCCGCCGTTCGTCAGCAAGCAGTACGAAGCCGGCGTGAAGGTCGATTGGGGCATGGTGACCACGACCTTCGCGGCGTTCCAGATCACCCAGCCGAACACCACCATCACCCCGGCGGCCCGGCCGGGCGACCTGCCGACGCTCGACCTCGACGGCGAGCAGCGCAACCGCGGCGTCGAGATCAACGCCTATGGCGAGATCGTCGAAGGCGTGCGCCTGCTCGGCGGCGTCACCTTCCTCGACGCGGTGCAGACCAAGACGACCGGCGGAGCGCTCGACGGCGAGCGGGCCTACGGCGCGCCGAAGGTGCGCCTAGTGATCGGCGGCGAGTGGGACACGCCGTTCGTCGACGGACTGACGCTGACCGGGCGCGTCACCCACACGAGCGACCAGGTGGTGGTGAATTCGCGCCCAGACCTGAAGATCCCGTCCTGGACCACGGTCGATCTGGGCGCGCGCTACGTGCTCCTGTCGCCCGTCGACGACAAGCCGATCACGCTGCGCTTCAACGTCGACAACGTGTTCGACAAAAACTACTGGAAGGGCGGATTCTCCAATGGATTCCTGTCGTTGAGCGATCCGCGGACCTATCGGCTGTCGACGACGTTCACGTTCTGATGCAGGACGGACGGCGACGCACCCGCCCGGGGATGTGGGCGGGCCGGACGCTCCGGCCCGCATTGCTGTTCGCGCTGGCTTTCGGCGCGATCGCTGTCGCCGCATCGAACGCGCGCGCCCAAACCGTCGTGACGGACGTCGCCGGACGGCAGGTCGAGATCGCGGGTCCCGCAAAACGGATCATCGTCGAGGCGCCGGGCTATTATCCGGCGCTTGCGCTGCTCAGTCGCGACGCGGCCGATCTCGTCGTCGGCGTCGGGGCCACCGAGAGCCGGGGCCAGTTCGAGGCGGAGCAGGACCTCGCCGGAAAGCCCCGCCTCGGCACGATGTCGTTCGGCACGTTCGCGGTCGAGACGGCGCTCGCGCTGAAGCCCGACCTTCTGATCGCCACGCTCGCCGGCCCCGGACAGCAGGACGCGGTGGAGCGCGCCTTCGCGGCCGCGGGCGTGCCGGTGCTCTATGTCGATTTCTTCGTCGACCCGGCCAGGAACACGATCCCGAGCATCGAGCTCGTCGGCGCCGCGATCGGGGCGGAGAAACAGGCCGCCGCGTTCGCCGACTTCCATCGCCGCCGCATCGCGACCATCGTCGAGCGGCTCGCGGCGGAAAAGCCCGCGCGCCCAAAGCTCATGATCTACAGGCGATCGGCCGACGGAACCTGTTGCTGGTCCTTCGCCAAGGGCTTCATGTCGCCGTTCTTCGACATGCTGCGCGTCCGGAACATCGCCGAGGACAAGCTGCCCGGCATGGTCGGCCAGCTCAGCCTCGAGGCCGTGATCGAGAGCGACCCGGATATTTTCGTGGCGACCGACTGGTCGTTCTGGGCCGAATCCCTGTTCGGGCCGGAGCGGACCCGCGAACAGACGCTTGCGCGGCTCGAAGCGACGACCCGTCAGCCCGGCCTCGACGGTCTCGCGGCCGTCCGCGAGCGCCGCGTGCACGCGATCGACACCACGCTGATGCGCTCGCCGCTCAACGTTCTGGCGGTCGAGCTCTTCGCCAAGTGGAGACA
The DNA here is from genome assembly GCF_042648545.1 of Chenggangzhangella methanolivorans. NCBI lineage: Bacteria > Pseudomonadati > Pseudomonadota > Alphaproteobacteria > Hyphomicrobiales > Methylopilaceae > Chenggangzhangella > Chenggangzhangella methanolivorans. The sequence continues at coordinate 32,652 of NZ_JBHRXS010000009.1, read as the reverse complement.
CCCGACCCTGTTCGCCGACATCGACCCGCAGAAGAGCCTCGACGAGATCAACGGCCGCTTCCTCGCGAGGCCGCTCAAAGGATCGTTCTGGGCGAGCCTCGACGCCCCGTCCGAGACGTCTTCCGGGACCGCCCCGTGAGCCCCGACGCCGCCCAGCTTGACGACCGCGCCGGCAGACGCGAGGCCGTGCTCGCGGCCTACGAGCGGCGGACCTTGCGCCGCGTCGTCATCGTGGCCGTGCTCGCCGCCGTGCTCTTCGTCTCGTTCCTGTTCGATCTCGCGACCGGCCCGTCCAGCCTCGGGATCGCCGAGACGATCCAGGCGATCCTGAGGCCTGGCGAGGCGAGCCGCAGCACCCTCGCCATCGTCTGGAACGTGCGGATCCAGCCCGCCGTCATGGCGGTGCTGGTCGGGATCGCGCTGTCGCTCGCGGGCGCGGAGATGCAGACCATCCTCAACAATCCGCTGGCGAGCCCCTTCACGCTCGGCGTCTCGTCGGCGGCCTCGCTCGGCGCGGCGCTCGCCATCATCCTCGGCGTCGGCCTGCCGGGCGTGCCGGCGAGCTGGATCGTCACCGGCAACGCCTTCCTGTTCGCCTTCGGCTCGGTCCTGCTGCTGCAGAGCCTCACCCGCATCCGCGGCGGCGGGCCGGACAGCCTCGTGATGTTCGGCATTGCGCTGGTCTTCACCTTCAACGCGTTGGTGGGCCTCCTCCAGTTCGTCGCCTCGGCCCAGGCGGTCCAGCAGCTCGTGTTCTGGGGCATGGGAAGCCTCGGCCGCGCCAACTGGGAGTCGATCACGATCCTGGCCCTCGTGATCCTCGTCACCGCGCCGTTCTCGGTCGGCGCGTCGTGGAAGCTCACCGCGCTGCGGCTTGGCGAGGACCGCGCCCGAAGCTTCGGCGTCGACGTCGCCCGGCTGCGGTTCTTCTCGCTGCTGCGCGTCAGCCTTCTGGCCGCGACCGCGGTCGCCTTCGTGGGAACCATCGGTTTCATCGGGCTCGTCGGTCCGCACATCGCGCGCCTGCTCATCGGCGAGGACCATCGCTTCTTCCTGCCCGCGAGCGCGCTAACGGGCGCGGCCGTGATGTCGCTCGCCGACCTCGCCAGCAAGGCGATCATGCCGGGCGTCATCATCCCGATCGGCATCGTGACCTCGCTCGTCGGCCTGCCCGTCTTCTTCGCGCTGATCTTCCGGCGGCGGGAGCGGCTGTGACCGACGGCGCGCGATCGCTCAAGGTCTCGGGGCTGAGCGCCGGCTATCGCAACCGCCCGGTGCTCAAGGACCTGACGTTCGCCCCGCTCGAGCCCGGCAAGGTGACGGCGCTCGTCGGCCCGAACGCGGCCGGCAAGTCCACGCTGCTGCGCAGCCTCGCGGGCCTCGTGCCGGCGTCCGGCTCCATCCGGCTCGGCGATCTCGACCTCTCCGCGCTCTCGCTCGCCGAACGCGCCGGCCATGTCGCCTTCATGCCCCAGACGCTGCCGCAGAACGCCGAGCTTTCGGTGCTCGAAGGCGTGATCGGCGCGCTCAAGGCCTCGCCGCTCGCCGACCTCGACGGAAGCAGCCCCGAGACCCGCCGCCGCGCCGTCGAGGTGCTCGATCGCCTCGACATCCTCGACCTCGCGATGGAGGGGATCGGGCGGCTGTCGGGCGGCCAGCGGCAGCTTGCGAGCCTCGCCCAGGCGATCGCGCGCGCGCCGCACCTTCTCCTGCTCGACGAGCCCACCAGCGCGCTCGACCTGCGCCACCAGCTCGACGTGATGACGATCGTGCGCGCGCTCGCGCGGGAGGGCCGGATCGTGGTGGTCGTGCTGCACGACCTGACGCTCGCGGCGTCCTGGGCCGACCATCTCGTCGTGCTGGACCGGGGCGCGGTGGCGGCCGAGGGTTCGCCCGATCAGGCCTTGTCGCCGGCGGTGCTTTCGGCTGTCTACCGGGTTGAGGCGCGCGTCGAGCGCTGCTCGCGCGGTCGTCTCCATGTCATGGTGGACGCGCCTGCTGTCTCCGCCGCGTCAGGCGTCCCGGATCGAGATGGCTGATCTGTCGGTTCGGTTCTCGTCGATCCGCTCCACAGGTTTAGACTGATCGTTAAATATTGAAGCAAAAGAGAAATTCGTCATGGATCAGCGCCGCGCCATCGTCGTCACCCCGTCGGGCAGCCGGATGCTGCAGCAATTGTGCAAGCACTGGAGCCACAAGTTCGAGGTCGCGTTCACGCCCGCCCATGGCGAGATCTCCCTGCCGATGGGCCGCTGCGAGATGGACGCGACGGACGACAGCCTGACGGTCGTGGTCTCCGCCGTCGATCCGGGCGATGCGCCCCGTCTCCAGAAGGTGGTGGAGGAGCATCTTCGCCGCTTCGCTTTCCGTGAAGATCTGACGTTCGACTGGACGGATGCGCAAGGCGTCCCGGTGGCGCCCGAGCCGCCCGAAGACCAGCCTCACGGGTGAAGCGCGGGGGGTGCGACCGCCGCCGGACGCCGGTCCGGCGACGGTCACGTCGATCGCGCTGAGGCCGGGGCCTGCGGCCTCGCGCGCGAGGGTCTTCGCGCAGCCAGCTGAAAGCCTTCGCCGCGGACCGACTTGATCTCGACGCCGGCTTCGATGTCCGAGAGCTTGCGCCGGGCGTAGCCGACATAGACGTCGACGAGATTGCCCGACACGCCAGGCGGCGCGCCCCAGGCGTCGCGCAGCACGTCCTCCCGCCGGACCACGCCGCCGGCGGCGCGTCCGAGCGTGACGAGCAGGTCAGCCTCACGCTTGGTCAGCCGGCAGACCCGGTCGCCGCTTCTCAGTTCGAGCGAGGCCAGGTCGATGACGGCGGGCGAGGGGGGCAGCAGCGGAACCGCGGCGCCCCGGGCGGCGCGGCGCTGGAGGGCGCGCAGCTTGGCGACGAACTCGCGGAAATGGAACGGCCGCGACAGACAGTCGTCCGCGCCGGCCTCGTAGGCGGCGATCCGCGCATCGACGTCGTCGTGGTCGCAGACGACCATCTGGGGCGTGGAGGGGCGGCGGATCCTGAGTTCGGAGATCACCGAGAGCGCGTCCGCCGACATCGTCCCGACGAGCACGAGGACGGCTTGCGCCACGGGCGCGGTTTCGAACTCGGCCGTCAGGCTCGCGGAGAAGCCTTCCTGCGCGAGCGCGTCCGCAAGAAATCCGGACGTGCTGCCCTCGAGCGCGATGATTGTGACTGTCATTGCGCCCATAAGAAGCTCTGGTCGCTCAAGCTGCAATATAAATAAGTATAGTGGCCCGTAATCTCTCGTTTTATTTTATGATCGTAATAATAATCGGATTCGCAGCGCCGCCGCTGATCATGTCATGTCGCCGGTCCTGGCTGCGGCGACGCGAGTTATCCGGCTTCCGAGGCCGGGCTTCGGTCGGCCCGGCCTCGGGACGTCGGGGAAAGGCTATTTCGCGTCCTTGCACCAAGACGCCGACGCCTCCCGGCAGCGCGCCGTATAGCTGGTCGTCAGCTTCTGCGCGGCCTTCCACTCGTCTTCGTCGACGCCGTTGTTGCTGTCTTCGTCCATGGCGGCGAAGTTCGGCGCATATTCGATCTTCAGCGCGCCGACGTTCTTCTGGTATTCGATACGGTCGATCACGCCGTTGCCGTTGGTGTCGAGTTTGTCGAAAGCGGGCCAGTCGGCCGCGACCGCGACCGCGCCGGAGAGCGTCACCAGCGCCGCGGCGGCGAGCAGCGTTTTTCTCATTGCGTTCCCTCACATGTTTTGCTTCTAAGCCGCCTCTGCCGGGCGACGGTCATGCCGCATCAGATGCGGCGACCTATCGCACGCTCGGTGCGACGTTTTCGCAATGGGAAAACTGCCCAACTGTTTTGGGATTATTGGAAGAGTTGCTTCGGCGCGTTGATATGGGGTGCCCGTTCTTAAGGTAATTTTATTCTACGACTTCGCTGTAGCCACGAAGTCAGTTCATCCCAGCCGCGGAAGCGACGCGGGTCGGGAAGAGCTTCTTGGCGCAGACGTTGGGCGCCGCGAAAGACGTCGCGTCCGCGACCTGCAACTGCCCCTCGGAGCGGTCGCCGATCGGATCGAACGACAGCGCGCCGTCGACGGTTGCGCGGAAGATCGTGTCGGTCGGGAAATGCATGTAGGGGCCGTCGGCCACCGCGCGCGCAAAGGTGCCGGAGCTTTCCGGATAACCGTAGGCCGCCATCAGGTCCTCGGTGCGGTAGACGCCGTGTTCGAGCGTCATCGCGAGAAACCGCTGCCGTTGGCGCGACGGCCCGGGGCTCCGGATCTGGCGCAGCTCCGACGGCGGCCGCAGCGCGACGTCGGCCGCGCGCTTGCCGCCGTAGCGGGCGATCACGGCGCGCTGCTCGGGCAGGTCCGCGCCCTTGAGCTCGACGTTGAGCCCGCCGCTGACGCTGAGGCCGCCTGGCGCGTCCGTGAGCACGACGAAGCCCGGGCTCCAGATCGAGACGAGGCCCGGCGCGCTGGTGTAGGTCGTCCGCGCGCCGTCGCGGTCGAGCGAGCCGACCGCATAGACTCCTTCGCTCAGCGCGAGCGCGTTGACCGTCTGGTCTGGACCGGTGTTTCCAGCCGCGACGAACACCGGCACGCCGGCCTTGCGCAGCCGCGCCATCTCCCCGTCGATCTGCGCGTAGGGGTTTTGGGCGCCGTGGCTCTCGCTCAGCGCCTCGAGCACCTCGCGTTTGCGCGCCAGAACGTTCGACTGGTCGAACGGGCGGTCGACCCGCAGCCGCGCATTGACCTGCGCGAGGTCGACCGGCAGCACGATCGAGGAGACCACCGCTGCGGGCTTGGCGATCCGCCCGCTTTCGACGTCGCGGGCGAGACGGCCGAAGTCCGCCACGAGGCTGCGGACGTTGAACCTCGGATCGGTCTGGTACGCGATCGCGCCGGGATGGGAGGCCTCGGCGATCGCGGCCACAATGTCCCCGTGGAGAAGGCGTCGCGGCCGCTCGTCGCCCGGCTCGGGCGACGCTTCCTCGACATTGGCGGGCTTGAACACCCCGAACGTGTCGAGGACCACGAAGGGCGCGTTCGAGGCGCAGGCCTGGCGCGCCGCGGCCTCCGCCTCGGAGGTGGCGAAGCGGCTTGCGCCGAGCCGGCCGGTCTCGCGCGCTTCGCCGCTTATGAAGCCGCCGATCGCCGCAAGCCCGAGACCGGACGCGACAGCCAGACCCACGATCGTGCCACGCGACGATGGCGCCATGCCCGGACGCTCCCTTCGAAACAGGAGAGTAGAGCGATCCTGCGCGCGGCAAAGTTATTTTGCAACGCAAAATATATGAACTTCATAAGCAATTCTGCTCACGAGACAAAAATAAAATAATAATCTCAAGAATTGTGCTTGGCGCCGGTTACTGCGAAACCTGATGCATCACGGCGAGCCGCACGAGATCCTGCAGGCTTCCGGCGTTGAGCTTGTCCTTGAGGTTCGAGCAGGTGTTGGCGACGGTCTTGTAGCTGACGCCGAGCGAGTCCGCGATCTGGGCGTAGGACCGGCCCTCGCCGAGCAGCGACAGGGTCTGGAGCTCGCGTGAGGTGAGCTCCGCCTGCTCTGCGCGCCCGCGCGAGCCGAGCAGCGCGACCTGCACGGCCATGTCGTGGGCGATGTAGGGCTGGTTGCGCCGGACCCGCTCGACCGCCTCGAGCAGCGTCTTCGGGCCGGTGTCCTTGGCGAGAAACCCCGTCGCGCCGGCCTTCAGCGCCCGCCAGGCGATGACCGGGTCGCTGTGCATCGAGAACACCAGGATGGGGGTCCGGTCGTCGTTGAGGCGCAGCCGCCGGATCAGCGACAGGCCGGCGAGCCCCGCGCCGCGGATCGCGAGGTCGACGATCACGAGGCTCGGCCGCGCGCGCCGATACAGCCGGAAGCCTTCCAGCGGCGCGGCCGCCTCGAGCACGTCCTCGAAGCCGGCGTCGAGCAGGACGCGCCGGCAGCCTTCCAGCACGATCGGGTGGTCGTCTATGACGAGAGCCGTGGCCATGGCGTTCGGTCCTTACTGGGGCGCAGCCGCGAGCCGCCGGGCGGAGGAGTGCGTGAGCGGCACCACGACGTCGAGCGCGGCGCCTTCCGAGACGTTGTGGAGATGAAAGCTGCCGCCGAGCGCGCGCAGGCGTTCGCCGAGTCCGATGAGGCCAAAGCCTGCGGGCGCGGGCTCGGTGACGCCGCCGCCGTCGTCGACCACCCGGACGAGCACGACGTCGGCGCCGGTGAAGTCCTTTCCCTGCTCGATCGTCACCGCGACGCGCGCGCAGGCGGCGTGGCGGATGGCGTTGGTCACGCCTTCCTGCACCGCGCGATAGACGGTGAGATCGACGGCCTCCCCGTAACTGCGGGCGAGCCTGCGGGCCACAAGCTCGAATCGACGTTCCGGGTGATGGCGGGTGAAATCGGCGATCAGGCCCGCCACGACGTCGGTGAGGGGAGCGGCGCCCAGCGCCATCGGCCGAAGCCGAACGAGCAGCCGCCGGTTCATGTCCGACAGACGCTCGGCGAGGTCGGTCATGGAAGCGAGGCGCTCCATCGCCGCGGGGCTCGGCTGCGGGGCGTTGGCGGCGAGCTCGCGCTCGAGCGAGGAGAGGTTCGAACGCAGCCCGAACAGGCAAGGTCCGAGCTCGTCGTGAAGCTCCTTGGCGATCTGGCGACGCTCGTCGTCCTGCAGCGTCACCATCCGCCAGGACATGCGACCGTTGGTGGCGCGCTCGGCCGCCAACGTCTGGCCGAGCGCGTTGAAGCGCTCGACGATCGAGGCGAGCTCGCGGCTCTTGGGCGTCTCCAGCCGGCGGTCGAGCCGGCCGACCCGCAAATCCGTCATGCCGTCCGCGAGCTTGGCCAGCGGCGCGAGCACCCGCCCGAGCAGCACCGCGAACACGCCGAGCGCAAGGCCGTTCAGGACGACGAACAGGACCGCGAGCGAGAACAGGTCGTCCCACACTTCGGCGATCTCGTCGGAGGCGTCGCCGTAGACGACCGCAGATCCCGCGGCTTCGCCCCGGATCAGCACGGGGATCGAGACCGAAGAGGGCGCGGGCTCGATGAGCCGCGAAAACCAGCCCGGCAGGTCGTCGCCGTCCGACCCGTCACGCAGCGCGTGGAGATCGCGCGAGGCGATCTGGCGGCCCTCTCCGTCCTTCACGACGATCTGCGCGTGGCGGACCGCCGGCAGCATGGTCTGGAGATCGGCGATGGTGCGCAGCCGGCCGACGTCGCGCTCGAGGCGCGTGACCGTCTCGCGAACGAGCCGGCTCGCGGTGTCGAGCGAGGAGGAGATCTCGGTGCGGGTGGCCTCGCGCGCGTTCAGCACGGTGACGACCGCGGCCGCGCCCGCGCAGGCGAGGTTGACGCCGGCGAGCAGCACGAGGATCCGCGTCCTGAGCGAGACGCCCGCGACGAGCCCGGTGCGCGCGAGCGCTCGCTCGAACGGATGGCGCAGGTCGCCCGCCGTCACCGCGGTCACCGCTCGTCGGCCCCGGTCGCCTGCGGCAGCGGCTGGCGGCGCAGGGCGTCCAGAGCCGCCACGCGCGAACCGCTTGCGGCGCGGGCGTTGACGTAGTGCTGGCAGGTCTCGCCGAACCCGGCCCGTTCGCCGAGCTGGCCGATGGCGACGAGGCCGTCGATCACGTCGCGCGCGGTTTCCGTGACCCCGCGCTCCGCCAGCATCGCCTCCACCTGAACGGCGCGGTTGGCGATCATCCGCGGGCCTTCGGAGAACCGCGCGTCCGCTTCCTGCAGGAGGGCGCGGAACGAGGCGGCGGCCGGATCGCCCGGGGCGACGTCGCGTCCGGCTTCGCGGCTTGCGAGCCAGACCGCGGGCGAGACGTCGTCCTTGATGTCGAGCCATCTCCGGCCCGCGATCGAGAAGGCTTCGGTCTTCGGCGCGGACGACGCCTGCCTGTCCGGCGTGGGCGCTGGCTCGTCGCAGGCGCCCAGAAGCGCGGCCGCGAAAACCACCGGCCACAGCCTATTAATAAGCGAATATTGTGTCGTTTGATTGCTGACCGGCATTTTCTGCGACTTTATATTTATGATGGGGCGAACTTCATGTCTCTCACCTTGCAGCAAACGCGCGCTCCGGCAAGCGCGCCGACCTTGACCCCTGCATCCCCGCCAGCTTGTTAGCATTCTGTGTTTGTTATCTTTTTCTTAGAATGACATTGGTCCTCACCTTACTGCCGGCTCCCGGCGCCCGCCATGCCAAAAGTTCCCGACTGCTTTTTCCACTTTGGATCAAGACAGCATCCGGTCGATTGTGAACAGTTGAGGCACTGCGAAACGCAATAAGCCCGCACGGCGTAAAGAAAAACTTCGCGACCTGATCGCCTCGGGTCCGCGCGTCGCAGAGCGCCCTACAGTCCGCCCTGACGGACCGGCGCCGCAGAAGAAGACTGGGAAACGCAAGGGGTTTCAGATGACAAAACTTCGAACGTCCGTCTCGGCGTTCACGCTGACGGCCGCTGCGGCGATCGGCGTGGCGGGAAGCATTCTCCCCGCCTTCGCGAACGACAAGCTCGTCGAGCTGTCGAACAGCGAAGAAAACTGGCCGATGACCGGCAAGACCTACAAAGCTCAGAACTACTCCAAGGCGACGCAGATCAACGCCGAGAACGTCAAGGGTCTTCGTCCGGCCTGGGCGTTTTCCACCGGCGTGCTTCACGGCCATGAGGGCACGCCGCTCGTCATCGGCGACAAGATGTACGTGCACGGGGCGTTCCCGAACCCGACCTTCGCGCTCGACCTCAACGAGCCGGGCAAGATCCTTTGGCAGCACAAGCCCAAGCAGGCTCCGACCGCCCGCGCGGTCGCGTGCTGCGACGTCGTCAACCGCGGCCTCGCCTACTGGCCGGGCGACGGCAAGACCGGCGCGCGCATCCTGAAGACCCAGCTCGACGGCCACATCGTGGCGCTCGACGCCGACACCGGCGCCGAGGTCTGGAAGATGGAGAACTCCGACATCAAGGTCGGCTCCACCCTTACGATCGCGCCCTACGTCATCAAGGACACGGTGCTGGTCGGCTCCTCGGGCGCAGAGCTCGGCGTGCGCGGCTACGTCACCGCCTACGACGTGAAGACCGGCGCCCAGAAGTGGCGCGCCTACGCCACCGGCCCGGACGACGAGGTCAAGCTCGCCAAGGACTTCAACTCGAAGAACCCGCATTACGGCCAGTTCGGCCTCGGCACGAACAAGACCTGGGAAGGCGACGCCTGGAAGATCGGCGGCGGCACCAACTGGGGCTGGTACGCCTATGACCCGGACACCAACCTCTTCTACTACGGCTCGGGCAACCCGGCCCCGTGGAACGAGACCATGCGTCCGGGCGACAACAAGTGGACGATGACCATCTGGGGTCGCGACATCGACACCGGCGAGGCCAAATTCGGCTACCAGAAGACGCCGCATGACGAATGGGACTACGCCGGCGTCAACGTCATGATGCTCTCGGAGCAGAAGGACAAGACCGGCAAGCTGCGCAAGCTCCTGACCCACCCGGACCGCAACGGCATCGTCTACACGCTCGACCGCGAGGACGGCACGCTCATCTCGGCCGACAAGCTCGACGACACCGTCAACTGGGTGAAGCAGGTCGACCTCAAGACCGGCGTCCCGGTCCGCGATCCGGAGTTCGCGACCCGCATGGACCACAAGGCGACGGAAATCTGCCCGTCGGCGATGGGCTACCACAATCAGGGCCACGACTCGTACGATCCCGAGAAGCAGCGCTTCTACATGGGCATCAACCACATCTGCATGGACTGGGAGCCCTTCATGCTCCCGTACCGCGCCGGTCAGTTCTTCGTCGGCGCGACCCTGTGGATGTACCCTGGCCCGAAGGGCGACCGCCAGAACTACGAGGGTCTCGGTCAGATCAAGTCGTATGACGCGATCAACAACAAGTACGACTGGGAGAAGATGGAGCGGTTCTCGGTGTGGGGCGGCACGCTCGCGACCGCCGGCAACATCGTGTTCTACGGAACGCTCGATGGCTTCATCAAGGCTCGCGACACCCGCACCGGCGATCTGCTCTGGAAGTACCGCCTGCCGTCCGGCGTGATCGGTCACCCGATGACCTACACCCACAAGGGCGTGCAGTACGTCGCGATCTACTACGGCGTGGGCGGCTGGCCGGGCGTGGGCCTGGTGTTCGACCTGAACGATCCGACGGCCGGTCTCGGCGCGGTGGGCGCGTTCAAGAACCTCGCCAACTACACCCAGATGGGCGGCGGCGTGCAGGTCTTCTCGCTCAATGGCAAGAACCCCTACGACGACGTCAATGTCGGCGAGTGGACGGGCAAGCAGGGCGGCTGACGCTCTGACCGCCTGACCTCAAACCAGCATGAGCTCCCGCCGGACCGCGCTCCGGCCCGGCGGGAGCCGCTTCCCCAAAGCATCAGCAATTCAAGGGTTCGCGCCCGAACAAGGACGGCCCGCCGGCGGACGCCGGACGAGAAGCCGCAGACGGCGCACAGGGAGACGACGTCCGATGATCCGCATTTCGACCGCGCGGCGCGCGCTGACTGGAGCCGCGCTCCTCGCCGCTCCGTTCGCAGCCTCCCAGAGCGCCTCCGCCGCCGAGCCGCTCAAGGTCTGCGCCTCCAAGATCGAGGCGCCGTACTCCACCGAAAAGGGCGACGGGCTCGAGAACAGGATCGCGAACGTCGTGGCCAAGGCCATGGGCCGCGAGATCGAGTTCGTCTGGTTCGACCGCGCCGCGATCTATCTGGTGCGCGACGGCCTCGACAAGAATCTCTGCGACGTCGTGTTCGGCGTCGACAGCGACGACGAGCGCGTGCTCGCCACCAAGCCGATCTACCGCACCGGCTATGTCTACGTGACCAAGTCCGAAGGCGGCCCGGAGCTCGGCTCGAACTGGAAGGGTCTGGAGAAGACCGACGCGACCCGCTTCGCGGTCCGCTTCTCCACGCCCGCGGAACTGATCCTCAAGGAGGCCGGCAAATACGAGGACAACGTGTCCTACGGCCTGTCGCTCGTGAACTTCCAGGACAAGCGGAACAAATACACCCAGGTCGAGGCCGGCAAGCTCGTCAGCGAGGTCGTCAACGGCGACGCCGACGCCGCGATCGCCTTCGCGCCCGACGTCGCCCGCTACGTCAAGGGCGCCTCGACCCCGCTCAAGATGACCATGATCGAAGACGACTTCGCCCGTTCCGACGGGCTGAAGATCCCGCTGCATTTCGATCAGTCGATCGGCGTCCGGAAGGACGACGAGAAGCTTCGCGCAGAACTCGACGCCGCGATCGCCAAGGCCAAGCCCGAGATCGACCGAGCTCTGAGCGATGAAGGCGTGCCCGTGCTGCCGCCCAACGCCTGAAACGGCGTCGGCGCAGCATCCCACACAGCTATCGATGTGAGTTCTTATGCTTGATCGTCTCTCTCTTTCCGCAGCAGCCGTCTGTCTGCTGTTCGCGCTCGGCGCCCCTGCGGCGCAGGCGGACATTTCGCTCAACAACACCGTCACGGGCGAGCCGCTGAACCTCGACGACGCGCCCGCCGACGGCAAGGACGTCGCCGCGTTCAAGGAGTTCATGCAGACCGGCAAGAACCCCTATCTCGGCAAGCCCGATTGCCTGGCCAAAGGCGAGGAGCTGTTCAGCGGGGCCTGCTCGGGCTGCCACGGACATCTCGCGGAAGGCAAGATCGGCCCCGGCCTCAACGACGACTACTGGACCTATCCGCAGAACACGACCGACAAGGGCATGTTCGAGACAGTCTTCGGCGGCGCGAGCGGCCAGATGGGTCCGATGTACAACTCGGTCAACGTCGACGAGATGCTGCTCGTGATGGCCTGGGTCCGCCATCTCTACGTCGGCTCTCCGGACAAGGCCGAATGGCTGGACGAGGGAGCGCGCAAGACGCTCGCGAAATACGACGGCAAGCCGGCTCCCAAGCCCGGCGCCGACGCGCCCGCCGAATGCAAGATGGGCGGCTGAGGATCTGCGCCGGGGGGCCGGCGCGGGACTGGCGCGGCTCACGTCCGCGTCCAGACGACTGCAGGACGACCAGAAGTCTGAAAGAACGAGGAAACGCACTCATGACCACCACGTCTCGCATCGCCGGCCTCGTGGCCGCAGCCGCTCTCACGGCCGCTTTCGCGTCCGCTCCCGCGCTCGCCTATGACGGCACCAACTGCAAGGAGCCCGGCGTCTGCTGGGAGCCCAAGCCCGGCTATCCGGAGAAGTCGAAGATCACCGGCTCGAAGTACGACCCGAAGCATGACCCCAAGCAGGTCGCCAAGCAGTCGGAGTCGATCAAGCAGATGGAAGAGCGTAACGCCAAGCGCGCCGAGAACTTCGCCAAGACCGGCAAGTTCGTCTACGACGTCTCGAAGATCTCGAATTGAGATGAGCGTCCCGTCCGAAAAACATGTCGGCGGGTCGCATCCTGATCCCAGGCGGTCCGCGAAACCATGCGGACCGCGCCCTCTCGTCGCCGGGGCGGGTGTCTTCCGACCGCCCCAAGGGATGGCGACGCGCACCTGACGGCCGCCGTCGTCCGAGCCCTCGCCACAAGCTGGCGGGACGGCGCGGCGGCCGCCTTTTCCAAGAAGAAAAAGGGCGAGGTCCAATGACCCCCACCTCGATCGCCGAGCGTCGGTCCGCCGGCGACGGCGCCCCGGACATTTCGCTCGACGACTGGCGCGCCAAGGCGCTCGCTTTCGAGGCCGAGGTCTCGCGCGCGGTGATCGGTCAGCCGCATGTGGTGCGTCTGCTCACCATCGCGCTGTTCGCCCGCGGCCATGTGCTGCTCGAAGGCGACGTCGGCGTCGGCAAGACCACGATCCTGCGCGCGGTGGCGCATGCTCTCGGCGGGCCGTTCGAACGGATCGAGGGCACGGTCGACCTGATGCCGACCGACATGCTCTACGCCGCCTATATCGATGACGCCGGCAAGCCGCGCGTCGATCCGGGCCCGGCGCTTCGCCATGGCGAAGACCTCGCGGTCTTCTTCTTCAACGAGATCAACCGCGCTCGTCCGCAGGTGCACTCGCTTCTGCTGCGCCTGATGGCCGAGCGAAGCGTGACGGCCTTCGGCAAGGACTGGAGCTTTCCCCATCTCGTCGTCTTCGCCGACCGCAACCGCGTCGAGAAGGAAGAGACGTTCGAACTGCCGGCCGCCGCCCGCGACCGCTTCCTGATGGAGATCGGGGTCGAGACCCCGCACGACGCCGACATCAGGCGCGAGCTCGTCTTCGATCCGCGCTTTCACGACGTCGACCGTCTCATCGGCGGGCTGAAGAGGGCGGTGCTCGACCATCGCGGCCTGAACGAAGCGGGCCGCGCCATCCAGACGTCGGTCTCCACGAGCCTGACGCTCGAGCATTACGTGCTCGCCCTCTGGGACGCGCTGCGCGCCCCGGCGCGCGCCGGGATCGTGATCGACGGCGTCGACATGGACCGCCTGATCCTCGCCGGCGGCTCTCCGCGCGGCGTCGGCGCGCTCGTTCGGGCTGCGCGCGTGCGCGCCTGGCTCGAGGGGCGCGACATGGTGCTGCCCGAGGACGTGCGCGCCGTGTTCGCGCCGGTGATGGCGCACCGCATCTTCCTCGATCCGATCTACGAGCCCCGCCGCGAGCGCATCGTGCGGGCGCTCTGCGGCCAGACGTTCGACAAGGTGCCGGCCCCGTGACGCGGACGGCCGGCGGCGGCGAACGCGCCGATCTGCCTTACCGTCTGTTCGGCCGGGCGCGCGGGGTCGCGCCGGGGATCCACCGGGCGCTCGGCGCCGGGCTCAACGGCGCGTTCCTTCGCCATGGCTCCCTGCTCGACGCGCCCGACGCGCGCCGCATCGACGTGCGCGCCTCGATCACCGATCCGTTCGGCGGCGTAAAGGTCCGCCGCTTCGAGAACCGCGCCCGCATCGACGTCTTCGTGGCGTTGGATCTCTCTGGCTCGATGGCGTTCGGCCGAGCCGAGAACGAGGACCCGGTCGCGGATTTCTGCGCTGCGGTCGCCCATGCGGCGCTGCGCAGCCAGGACCGCTTCGGCATGATCGCGGCCGGTCCTCGCCCGCGCGCAGACCTTGCGCTGCGCGCGACCCGCCGGGCCGGACTGCCGGACGAGATCTGGCGGAAGGTCGCGCAGGACGCCGGCGAGGGCAGGGGCGTCGCCGGCCTTCTCGACATGCTCGACGAGCTTCCCCAGCGCCGTTCGCTCGTCTTCGTGGTCTCGGACTTCTTGCTGCCGGAGCCGGATATCGAGGAACTGCTCGGCCGGCTCTGGCGCCACGACGTCGCGCCGATCGTCGTCCGCTCGAGCGCGATCGAGACGCGGCTGCCGCGCTTCGGCCTCGTGGAGACGCGCGATCTGGAGACCGGACGCCGCCGCACGGTGCTGATGCGCCGTTCGCTGCGCGAGGCCTGGCTCGCCCACGCCCGCGAGCGCCGCGCCTCGCTCGACCGGCTGTTCCGGCGCCACGGCCGGCCGGCCTTCGACCTCGTCGACCGGTTCGATCCCGACGCCTTCGCCGACCACCTCCTGTCGGGGGGCGTGTGATGCGGTTCGGCGAAAGAGCTGCGCGCTTCGAGACGCGCCCCTGCGGCCCGCTCCCCGGCGTGAGGAGCATGATCGCAAAGAAGCCTTGTCCTCATTTCGGAGACTTCGCCGATCCTCATGCTGGGGAGGCCGCCGCAGCAGGGCATTTCGAAGCGCGCAGCGTCGTCGCCGCTGCGGCGCTTGCGGTCGCTTTCGCGCTTCCGGCCCCCGCCGCCGCCCAGATTCTTGACCGATCGATGACCGCGCCCCAACCCTTCGGCGTGCTGCTCGGCGACGTCTTCACGCTGAAGACCCGGGTCGACGTCGCGCCGCCGTTCAGGCTCGATCCCTCGGCGCTGCCGAAGCCGGGGCCGGTGACCTACTGGCTCGATCTGCGTTCGGTCTCGTCGACCGAGCGCAAGGGTCCGAACGGCGCGACGCGCTACGAGATCTCGGCCGAATACCAGACCTTCTACGCCCCGCTCGAGGCGATCGAGCAGACCACGCCGCCCATGAAGCTGGTCGTGGTCGACGACGCCGGCAAGCGCGTCGAAGCGGACGGCGCGAGCTGGAGCTTCATCACCTCGCCGCTGCGCCCGATCGCGGCGACCGCGGGCGGCGGCTCGGCCTATGGCCTCAGGCCCGACGCCGCGCCGCGCCTTCCCTCGCTGCGTTCGGCTGAGATCAAGGTCGCGGCGGCCGGCGTCGCCGCGCTGCTCGCGCTCGCCTGGCTCGCCTTCGCGCGCGCCTGGCCGCCCTTCCACAAGCGCCCGGCGCGGCCCTTCGCGGCCGCCGTCCGAAGCGTGGCGCGGGCGGCGAGAGGCGGCGAGGAGGGGTGGCGCTCCGCCGCGCTCGCCCTCCACCGCGCCTTCGACGCGGCGGCGGGCAGGCGGCTCCTGGGCGAAGACCTCGCGGCCTTCCTCGCCGACCGCCCGTCGTTTCAGCAGCAAGATGCTGGAATCAGAAGATTTTTCGACGCCTCGCGGATCGCCTTCTTCGGGCGCGGCAGGCCGGGCGCCGACATGCCGGCGAGCGAACTCGTGGCGCTGTCGCGCTCGCTCGCCGCCGCGGAACGCGCCACGTGAGCGCGCTTGGCTTCGACCACCTCTGGCCGCTCCTCCTGCTCGCCTTGGGGGCTCTGCCGTTCCTGGCCTCGCCGCTGCGGCTGTCGCCGGCGCCCTCCGACGACGTCGTGCCGCCCGACCCGCTGTCGGCGGCGATCGGCGTCGGGCTGTCGGTCCTCGGCGCGCTGGCGCTCATCGCTCTGGTTCTTGGCCTCGCGGGGCTTCACCGGCGCGACCAGGTGGTCGAGCGCCGGGGGACAGGCGCCAACATCGTGCTGCTGCTCGACCGCTCCTCCAGCATGGATTCGACCTTCGCCAACCGCTCTCCGGACGGCAAGGAGGAGTCGAAATCCGTCGCCGCCCGGCGCCTCCTCACCGACTTCGCCGCCCGCCGCCCCGCCGATCGCGTGGCGGTGGCGGCGTTCTCGACCTCGCCGATGCCCATCGTCCCGATGACCGACCGCCACGAGGCGGTGCGGGCCGCCATCGCCGCGATCGACCGGCCGGGCCTCGCCCACACCGACGTCGGCCGCGGATTGGCGCTCGCCTTCTCGATGTTCGACGACGCGTCGTCCGAGAGCTCCAGGGCTTTGGTGCTGGTTTCGGACGGGGCGGCGGTGATCGACCGGCGGGTCCAGGACGCGCTGCGCGACGCCGCCGCCCGCGATCCGGTGCGGCTCTACTGGCTGTTTCTGCGCACACAAGGGTCCAAGGGGATCTACGACAAACCGCCGCCCGGCGAGCCCGACGTCCCGCAGACCTATCCCGAGCGTCACCTCGACATCTTCTTCAAATCGCTCGGTCTGCCCTACCGCGCCTTCGAGGCGCGCGGGGCGGCGGAGGTTTCGGCGGCCATCAAGGAGATCGACCAGCTCGAACAGCGGCCCACGACCTATTTCGAGACCGTCCCGCGGCAGGACCTCGACTGGCTCTGCTACTGGGTCGCGGCGCTTGCGAGCGCTCTCCTTCTTGGGGCGAAGCTGCTCGAGCGCCGCCTCGACGAACCGGCCGCCGGCCGCGACCTGAGGAGCGCGTCATGAGGCTTGGCGCGTTGAAAAGCCTGGCGCCCATGGTAGCGGTTTGCGCGGCGGCGGCGTGGCTTTCCGCCGCCATCTGGACGCTCCAGGGCGAGCGCGCCGAACGCGCCGTCTTCATCGCGCTCGCGTCGAAACGCGACGTCGCCCCGCCCGACGACGCGAGCGCCGAACTCGTCTTCGCCCGCGCCCATTTTCTGCTCGTTCGCGACCGGATCGACGAGGCCCAGTCGCTCGTCGGGCGCATCGTCGGGCAGGGCGACCGGCACGTCACGGCGCGCTTCTACTACGACGTCGGCAACGCCCGCGCGCGCCGGGCCGTCGGCGCGGTGGAGGCCAGCCAGATCGACAAGGCGATCCCGGAGGTGCGCCTCGCCAAGGACGCGTTCCGCGCGTCGCTGCGCGCCGATCCGGGCCTCTGGGACGCCCGCTACAACCTCGACGTCGTCATGCGGCTCGTGCGCGACTTCCCCGAATTCGAGGGGCTGGAGGAGGAGACCAAGGCCCAGCCGAAGAAGCTCTGGACGGATCTCCCCGGCCGCCCGCGGGGGCTGCCGTGAGGCGGCCGGACTGGCGCACGCTCGCGATCGGCGGGGCGCTCGTGATGAGCGCAATCGCGGCGCTGCAGCCGGAGATCCGCGCCGAGCGCGCGACCTATGACGTCGTCGGCTTCGTCGACATCACCGGCTCGATGAACGCGCGCGACTATGGCGGCCAGGGAGCTCCGCAGAGCCGGCTCGACGCGGTCAGGCAGCGCCTGCCGGCGGCGATCGGCCGGCTGCCCTGCGGCTCGCGCTTCGGCCTCGGCGTGTTCAGCGAGCGGCGCGTCTTCCTGCTGTTCGAGCCCATGGACGTCTGCCGCGATTTCGCGGCGATCGAGGGCGCGATCCGCGGGCTCGACTGGCGCATGGCCTGGGAGGGCGACAGCCGCATCTCAGACGGCCTCCAGCGCGCCATCGACATGACGAAGCCCATCGGCGCGGACCTGATCTTCCTGACCGACGGCCATGAGGCGCCGCCGCCGCGCACCGACATGGAGCAGCGTTTCGAGATCGAGAAGGACAAGGTGAGGGGGCTTCTCGTCGGCGTCGGCGGAACCCAGCCGGTCCCGATCCCGAAATATGACGACTTCGGACGCGAGTCCGGCTTCTTCTCGATGTCGGACGTGCCGCAGGCCTCCCGGCTCGGGCCGCCGCCGGAATACGCCGAGGGCCAGGAGCTTCCGGCCGGCTACAACGCCCGCAACGCGCCCTTCGGCGAGATGCCCGAGGGCGACGAGCACCTGACCTCCGTGAAGGAGGATCACTTGCGCCAGATCGGGGCCGCAACCGGCCTCGGCTATGCGCGCCTCGGCGATCCGGAGGCGCTCGCGGAGGCCATCGAGGCGAACGCGAAACCCCGCCCGATCGAGGTTCCGGTCGACCTGTCCTCCCTCCCGGCGTTCGCCGCGCTTCTGGCGCTGGCGGCTCTCTACGGAGCGCCGCTCGCCGCGAGCCTTCGCGGTCGCGCGCTTTTCCCCCGCCTCCGGCGCGCAAGCGCCGCGAGCCCAAGTTCCCGGCGCGACGGCGCCGTCAGCCCAAGCCTTCGGCGCGAAAGCGCCGCCAGCCAAGGAGTCGCCTGATGCGTTCCATCATCCTCGCCGCCGCCTTCGCGCTCGCCGCGCCCGCAACCGCCTTCGCCCACGGCCCGACGCCGCAGAAAGTCGAGGAGAAGGTCGAGATCAAGGCCGAGCCCGCCAAGGTCTGGGCGCTGGTCAAGGACTTCGGCGGGATCAAGGCCTGGCACCCGGACGTCGAGAAGGTCGAGGCCAAGGGGACCGACCGCACCCTCACGGTGAAGGGCGGAGCCGTGCTGGAGGAGGGGCAGGACGAGAGCGACGACGCCTCCATGACGCTCGGCTACCGGCTCTCCAACGAGGGCGTCGACGCCTTTCCGGTGAGCTCCTATTCGGCGACGATCGTGGTCAAGGCCGCGGGCGGCGGGTCCGAAGTCACCTGGCAGGGCCGCGGCTACCGGCTCGACACCTCCAACGAGCCGCCGGAGGGCAAGGACGACGCCTCGGCCGTCAAGGCGCTGTCGGACTTCTTCAAGGCGGGTCTCGAGGGCCTGAAGAAGAAGGCGGAGGGGCAGGGGTGAGGCTCCGCGCGCTCTTCTGCGCGGCGGCGGTCGCAGCCTCCTCCGCGGCTGTCGCCGAGGAGGCCGTGATCGCGGTCGTCGGGCAGACCGGAGGCGTGGTGCGCCTGCTGCCGGTCGCCGGCGGGACCGCGACCTATGTGGACGTCGGCGACCTGCCGGCGGGCGTCGCGGCCGGGCCCGACGGGCGCACGCTCTACGTCACCGATCCCGACCATGGCCGCGTCACCGTGGTGGATGCGCTCACGCGGCGCATCACCGCCCGTTTCCCGGTGAAGGGCCAGCCCTTCGGGGCGGCGGCGACCGACGAGTTCGTCTACCTCACCGACTGGACCCGCGGCGTGCTGATCAAGCTCGACGCGCTGACGGGAGCGCCGACCGGCGAGACCAAGGTCGGCAAGTCGCCCGCAGGCGTCGTGCTCGACAAGGCGGGCGAGCGGGCATTCGTCGCCCTGCGCGAGGACGACGCGGTCGCGGTGGTCGATCTCACGGGCAAGTCGGAGCTCAAGACCGTCAAGGTCGGCAAGGCTCCGTTCGCGCTCGCTCTGTCGCCAGACGGCGCGCGCCTCTACGTCGCCAACGTCCAGAGCGGAGACCTTTCGGTGGTCGACGTCGCGCAGGGCGCGGAGCTGAAGCGCGTCGCCGTCGGCAAGATGCCCTACGGCGTCGCCGTGACGCCCGACGGCGGGCGGATCGCGGTCACGCTGCAGCATGACGGCGCGCTCGCGGTGGTGGACGCCACGACCCTCGAGGTCGCGGGCCGGGTGAAGACCGGGGCCTATCCGGAGGGCGTGTCGCTGACGCCCGACGGCAAGACCGCCGCGGTCGCCAACTGGATGGACGACACCGTCTCGCTCGTCGATCTCGAGACCATCAAGGTCGCCAGGACCATGTCGGCGGAAGGCGGCCCACGGAACCTGGTGGTCGTCGCCGAATGAGTTTCGCCCAACCGGCCGTCGGAAGCGGCCGGACTTAAACAAAACCAACGGGAGAATCCCCAATGCGTCTCATGAAACGTCTCGTTCTCGCAGGCCTTGCCCTGCCGTTCGCCGGCGCGGCCCATGCGCAGCAGGCGCTCGACCTGCCGCAGATCGACGTGACCAAGGTGGTGGCCGAGATCGGGCCCGGCTGGGTCAAGAAGCAGACCGGCGAGGAGGGCGTCACCTTCGTGTGCGAGAGCGACGCCTGCGGCGGCCGCGGCGTGGTCGGCGTCGGCCAAGCCAAGCCCTCGCCCGACTATGTGAAGCTGGTGGTGGCCGAGCCCGACAAGGCGCTGCAGAGCTTCAAATACGGCACCGAGGAGTCGCTGAAGGCGACCGGTTGCGCGTTCAAGTCCTTCGACGTCCGGCGGCTCAGCGATCACCGCGTGCAGTATGAGGGCCTCGGCTTCTGCCCCGAGGGCGCGACCGCGGCCATGACCACGATCTTCGACTCGCAGCGGCTCGGCATGATGTCGGTGCAGATCCTGACGAAGTCCGAGGCCGGCGCGGTGAAGCTGCGCGACGATTCCGTGGAGAAGATCGTGGCCGCGCTCGACGCGCCGGCTGCCGACGCTCAGCCGGCGGCGCGCTGACCCGACGCGGGCTGGCCCGAGCCGGGCTGGCCCGGAAAGGGCGTGGCGGCCTGCCGGCATTTGCCCGGCAGGTTCTGGTAGTAGACGCTTTTCAGACTCGCCTCGCGCCAGACGCCGTCCGACCGGGCGGCGTCGAACTCGCGGAGTTCGATCGCGATCTCCTGCTCGGCGACGCCCGCGGGGCCGGGATCCGGGACGGTCACCTGGGCTTCGAGGAGCGTCGGGTCGCCGGCGCCGCCGAGCCGCCACTCCGGCCGCTTGTCCACCAGCGCGTTGTAGTCGGTCCGGTCGCCGTCGGCCTTGGCGACATAGAGCTGGCGGTAGAGCGCGGGATCGTCCGGCGCCTTCTCCAGCAGGAAGGCGACGAACGGCCGGCTCTCGACGAAGACGTAGAACTGGCACTGCAGCGTGAGGACGGTCGGCCGTGGCGGCGGCTGTTCGGCGACGGGTTTCGGGTTGTCGCCGCGCAGATACAGGGCGAGACCAGCCCCTGCCGCCAGAATAAATAATAAAGAAACCGTCAGATATTTCGAAGATCGAAGCATGGGATGAATCTATTCAGAACCGCCCCATGCGGTAAATATTTTATTCGACTGTTCGTACGAAGAATTTTCACTGCGAGGCGAGGCGTCGCTCGGGGCGCCTCGCCGGTCTCGCGGCTTCGCTCACTCGGCCGGCAGCTCGGCCTTTTTGTCGTCGCCGCGGGTGCGCCAGAGCGACACCGCGACGCCGCCGGCGATGAGCGTGAGCGTGACGCCGAGCGAGATCGCCGGGTCGACCTTGCCGAAGAAATGCGCCCAGAAGATCTTGGCGCCGATGAACACCAGCACGAGCGCGAGCGCGTATTTGAGATAGGCGAAGCGCTGCGCCATCGCGGCGAGCGCGAAGTAGAGCGCGCGCAGGCCGAGCACCGCCATGATGTTGGCGGTGAACACGATGTAGGTGTCGGTGGTGATGGCGAAGATCGCCGGCACCGAGTCCACCGCGAAGACCAGGTCCGCGATGTTGATCACCACGAGCGCGAGGAACAGCGGAGTGGTCCAGAGCACGAGCTTGCCCGTGGTCGGATGCGGCTGGCGCACGAAGAAGCGCTCGCCGTGGAGCTCGGGCGTCACGCGCATGCGCTTGGACAGCCAGGCCACCGCCTTGTTCTGCGAGAGGTCGGTCTCCTCGTCGCCCGCGAACAGCATCTTCACGCCCGTGACGGCGAGGAAGGCGCCGAACACCAGCATGATCCAGCCGTAGTCCTGGACGAGCTTGGCGCCGACGCCGATCATCAGGCCGCGGAGCACGAGCACCGCCAGAATGCCCCAGACCAGCGCGCGGTACTGGTACTTCGGCGGGATCGAGAAATAGCCGAAGATCAGCGCGATGACGAAGACGTTGTCGATCGAGAGCGCCTTCTCGATGGCGTAGCCGGTGAAGTAATTCATGCCGGCTTCCGGCCCCATCGAGGACCAGACCCAGCCGCCGAACGCGACCGCGACCGCGATGTAGAAGGCGGAGAGCTTCAGGCTTTCGGCGACGCCGAGCTCCTTGCCCTTGCGGTTCAGCACGCCGAGGTCGAAGGCGAGCAGAACGCCCACGAGCGCGAGGAAGCTCAGCCACAGCCAGGCCGGCTTGCCGACGAATTCAACGAACAGAAATTCCGGGATCATGCGCCGTCGAGGTCCTCTGGTCGCAAGGACGACGACGAGCGCCGACGCGGACGCTGCGCCACCGCCCTCAAAGGGTGGGTGGGCAGTCCGACATCACGCGCCTCCGCTTGGGGAAAGCACGCCAGAGGGGCCCGGACCAATCTGACTGCGTCGACATGGGCCGCGGCGGGCCGCAAGGCAAGGGACGACGGCCGGCCTGACGCAACCGTGATGCCGGGCGGCGCCCTCCACACGAAATCCGGCGATATTTCCGTCACTTCGCCGGGCTATGCGAGACGCGGCCGCTCCCGGCTCCTCTCGCACGGACAGACCCCTCATGCTCAGCGCGCTTCTCTCCAGCCTCCTCCAGACGTTCGTCGTCGATCCGGCGACGGCGGAGGTCGAGGCGGCCCTGCGCAGAGCCAAGGCGCCGGTCGAGGTCATCGCGCAGGTCGAGACCTGCGTCCGGAACGGCGTTCCCGCACTCGTGAAGCAGGTGGGCGACAGCCCCGCGCATGGGTTTTCGCTCGCGCTCGACGTCTGGCTCGAGCGGCTGAAGGCCGAGGACGTGATCGTCAAGGCCGCGCCGTCCTGCGCGCCCGTGGTGGCGGCGGCCCGGCCCTATCTGCGCGGGGAGGAGGAGGCCCCCGCCTCGTCCCGGATTTAACGGACCGTTCACTCTCTCGACCGGAGGATGGCGGCTTGCGGCGAGGCGTCCGTTCCGACTTGACTTCGCGTCCCGAACTCCCTGATGCATTGCGGCATGATCGATCGGTCTGAAGCGAAATCCTCGTTGCTCGGGCGACTCTTCGCCCGGCTGACGATCGCTTTGTGCCTGACGTTCTTCGGCTACGCCGGCGCGGTCGAGAAGGGCCATGCGGCCCATGTTGGCCCCGGTTCGGCGATCGCGCTCGCGATCACCGGCGAGGCCGGCGACCAGCACGCCGGCGACGTCGACGCCTCGGGCGATCGCATCGATCACGGCTGCCACGGCTGCGCGGCGATGCCCCAGCCGACGCCGCACGGCGCGGCCGCCCTCGTCGCCTTCGGCGAACGGCTGAACTGGTTCTCGGCGCCGTCCGAGCACGGCCGCGAGCCCCTGATCGACCTTCCTCCTCCCCGAGCCTGACCTGACGACGCCCTAGCCGGCGCGCGTCCTAGCGCGCGCCTCCGCTCGTCTTCTCATCAGGTCAGGTCATGTTTCTCAGAACCCGCGCGCTTGCGCTGGGGGCGGCGATCGCGCTGCTTCCGGCGCCGGCGACGCATGCCGCCAATCAACCTCCAAACAAGTCTGCGCGGACGCTAACCCTGTCGCAGGCGCTCTCGCGCGCCGTCGCCGCCAGTCCGGCGCTCGCCGCCGCCGATCGCGAGATCGGCGCGTCGGGCGGCCGCAACATCCAGGCGGGGCTGTTTCCCAACCCCGAGCTTTCGGCCGAGATCGACGGCGCGTTCGGCTCCAATGCCCGACGCAATCTCGGTGCGGCCGAAACCACGCTGCAGATCAGCCAGCTGTTCGAGCTGGGCGGCAAGCGGCAGGCCCGGATGGCGGCCGCCGCCGCCGAAACGGACCTTGCGCGCTGGGACCGGGCCGCGACCCGGCTGCAGGTGCTCGCCGAAACGGCGGAAGCCTTCGCGAGAACGCTCGGCGCGCAGGCCCGCGTCGCCGAGCTCGAGTCCCAGGTCGACGATCTCGACCGGCTGACGCCTCTGCTCGAACGCCGGGTCGAGGCCGGGGCCTCGTCGCGCGCCGAGATCGCCCGCGGCCGGGTCGCGACCGAGACGACGCGGGTCGAGCTCGCGAAAGCCAAGGCCTCGTTCCACGCGGCGCGGCGCGAGCTGTCGACGCTCATCGGCGACAAGGCCGCGTCCTTCGGCTCCGTCGGCGGCGACCTCACGCGCATCGGTGTCCCGCCGTCCTTCGAAAGCCTGATGTCGCGCGCGCTCCAGACGCCGCAGCTCACGCGCTTCACGGCCTTGAAGGCGCAACGCCGCGCGCTGCTCGCGGCGGCGGAGGCGAGGGCGGTTCCCGACGTCACCGCGGGCGTCGGCTGGCGGCACTATCGCGAGGACAAGTCCAACGCCGTGATGGCCTCGCTCAGCGTGCCGCTCACCGTGTTCGACCGGAACCAGGGCGGCGTGGTCGAGGCGGGCGAGACGCTCGCCAAGGCCGAGGCTGAGCGGGCGACCGCGCAGCGCTCGCTCACCGTGATGGTGGGCGCGGCCTATGAGGCGCTGCGCGGCTCCTACGACGAGGCCCGCCTCACCCGCGCCAACGTGCTGCCTGTCGCCCGCGAGGCCTATGACGAGGTCCGCGCGGGCTATGCGGAAGGCCGCTACTCGCTGCTCGAACTGCTGGAGGCCCGGGCCGCGCTCTCGGACGCCTCCCTCAAGGAGATCGACGCGCTCGTCTCCTTCCACGCAACCCTCGCCAGTCTCGAAGGCCTGACGGGATACGCCCTCGTTCTGTCCCGGAGAGACAAATGACCATGTTCAAGACCGCCTGCGCCGCAGGCGCGATCCTGCTCGCCTCGGCTTCGGCCGCCTTCGCCGGCCACGCCACGGCCCGCGTCGTCCCCGTGCCGGGAACCGGCGGGGCCTTCGTCTATGACGGCCGCACCCCGCCGACCTGCGACGCCCGCGACACGAGGCTTCGCCACTTCGCCGGCGACGGCCATCCGGACGCCCATGCCGACCACGCCCATCTCGGCCATGGCCACAAATGGGCCGGCCGCAACCACAAGGGCCAGAAGACCAAGCCGCCCTGCTATGCGCGCCGCGTCTCCGAGCAGACCAACGCCCTGATGGGAGACCGCTCATGAGCCGCTCCCTCGCACGCGACGCCGCCGTCCTGATCGTCGGCGGCCTCATCGGGGCCGGCGGGCTCTACGCGGCCCAGGTCGGGCCCTCAGAGGTCGGAACGCGAGCGCTCGCGCTCTACTCCGGCCTGATGGGCGGCGACGGCCACGCGCACGCCGAAGGACCGAAAACGGTCGCAGCCGCGGACGGCCACAGGCAAGGCGACGGTCACGCGCATGAAAAAGACGACGGCCACGCCAAGGATGACGGGCATGGCCATGGGTCCGGCAAGGACGACGGCCATGGGCATGGCGAAGACGACGGCCACGGCCACGATAAGCCGAAGCCCAAGGCCGACGCCGGCGCGCCGGCTCAGGTCGCGGCGGCGGACGATCACAAGGAGGGTGATGGTCACGCCCATGGAAAGGACGACCACGCCAAGGATAACGGGCATGGCCATGGGCCAGCCAAAGACGACGGCCACGGCCATGGCGCCGAGGACGACCACGGCCACGATAAGCCTAAGCCCGAGCCCAAGGCGGAGACTGGCGCAGGAGTGAAGGTCGCGGCGGTCGACGCCAAGGACGACGGCCATGGGCACGGCGCCGAAAAGCAAGACGACGGGCACGGCCATGGCGCGGAGCTGCCGGAGGGCGTGGTCGAGCTCGGCGAGGCCCAGGCGAAGGCGGCCGGCATCGGGCTTCGAGAAGCCGCAGGCGCGACGCTGCGCGAGGAGCTTCAGCTCAACGGGATCGTGCAGGCGAACCAGGAGGCGGTGGTGCAAGTCACCCCGCGCTTTCCGGGGATCGTGCGGACGCTTTCCAAGCGCCTCGGCGACGAGGTGAAGAAGGGCGAGCCGCTCGCGGTGATCGAGAGCAACCAGAGCCTCACCACCTACGAGCTCAAGGCCCCGATGGCGGGCGTGATCACCGAGCGGCAGGCCTCGCTCGGCGAATATGTCTCCGAACAGAAGCCGGCCTTCGTGGTGACGGACCTTTCGACGCTCTGGGTCGATTTCTCGGTCTATCGCCGCGACCTCGCCAAGGTGAAGGTCGGCGAGACGGTGCTGATCGATCCCGAGGACGGCGCCGATCCGATCGCGGCGAAGATCTCCTACCTCTCGCCGATCGGGGCCGCCGACACGCAGAGCGCGGTGGCGCGCGCCGTCATCGCCAATGACGGCCGCTTCCGACCGGGCCTGTTCGCGACCGGCGCGGTGGCGACCGCCGAGCAGCCGGTTCCATTGGCGGTGTCGCTCGACGCGGTTCAGTCGCTCGAGGGCCGCGACGTCGTGTTTGTGCGCGAGGGCGACCGTTTTGCGGCGCGCGACGTGACGCTCGGACGCCGCGACGGGCGCGTGGTCGAGGTCGTCACGGGCCTCAAGGCCGGCGAGGCCTACGCCTCGAAGAACAGCTTCGTGGTCAAGGCCGAGCTCGCCAAGGGGAGCGCGAGCCATGAGCATTGAGGGCCTTTTCCGAGACGCAACGCTGCCGGCCCCTCCCCCTTGTGGGGAGGGTAAGGGTGGGGGTGGCTCCGAACGCCGCGCCACGTTGCGCGTCGAGCGCCAGCGCCGTCTTCGCTCGATCCTGAACCACCCCCGACCCCTCCCTATCGCAAGTCGGATGCTTCCGACTTGCGCAGTCAGGATGGCCAACTCCGCCAGTACGGAGTTGGCGCGGGGGAGGGGGGAAGAGCGCGCTCTCTCGAACTGGAGCGCCCGGCCATGATCGAGCGCATCCTCGCCTTTTCCATCGCGCAGCGGTGGCTGGTGGTCTTCGCCTGCCTCGCCGTCGCGGGGGTTGGCGCATGGAACTTCCTGCGCCTGCCGATCGACGCGGTGCCGGACATCACCAACGTCCAGGTGCAGGTCAACTCCACAGCGCCCGGATTCTCGCCGCTCGAGGTCGAGCAGCGCATCACCTTTCCGCTCGAAACCAGCATGGGCGGGCTGCCGGACCTCGACTACACCCGCTCGCTCTCGCGCTACGGCCTCTCCCAGGTCACCGTCGTGTTCAAGGACGGGACCGACATCTATTTCGCCCGCCAGCTCGTGAACGAGCGGCTGCAGCAGGCGAAAGACCAGCTGCCGCCCGGGACCGAGACCGCCATGGGCCCGATCTCGACCGGGCTCGGCGAGATCTACAACTACGTGGTGGACGCCAAGGCCGGCGCGAAGAAGCCGGACGGGACCGACTACTCCCCGACGGACCTGCGCACGATCCAGGACTGGATCATCACGCCGCAGCTCCGCACCGTGCCGGGCGTCGTCGAGGTCAACACGATTGGCGGCTACGAGCGGCAATTGCATGTGCTGCCGAACCCCGCGCGGCTGATGGCCTATGGGCTCACCTTCCGCGACGTGATGACGGCGCTCGCGACCAACAACGCCAATGTCGGCGCAGGCTATATCGAGCGGAACGGCGAGCAGTATCTCGTCCGCACGCCCGGACAGGCGCTCTCGGCCGAGGATGTCGGCGGCATCGTCATCAACGCGCATGCGGGCGTTCCGGTGCGGGTGTCGGACGTGGCGGAAGTCCGCGACGGGCGGGAGCTGCGCAACGGCGCGGCGACGCTCAACGGCCATGAGGTCGTGCTCGGCACCGCGATGCTGCTGATCGGCGAGAACAGCCGCACCGTCGCCGAGCGCGTCGCGAACAAGCTCGGCGAGGTGCAGAAATCGCTGCCCGAGGGCGTCGAGGCGCGTCCCGTCTACGACCGCTCGACGCTGGTCGAGGCCACCATCGCGACGGTGGAGAAGAACCTCGTCGAGGGCGCGCTGTTCGTCATCGCGGTGCTGTTCCTGCTGCTCGGCAACATCCGCGCGGCGATCGTGACGGCGCTCGTGATCCCGCTCGCGATGCTCTTCACCGTGACGGGCATGGTCGAGAACAAGGTCTCGGCGAACCTGATGAGCCTCGGCGCCATCGACTTCGGCATCATCATCGACGGCGCGGTCATCATCGTCGAGAATTGCCTGCGCCTGCTCGCCCACGAGCAGGAACGCCGCGGGCGGCTGCTCAGCATGCAGGAGCGGTTCGAGACCATTCTCGCCGGCGCGAGCGAGGTCATCCGGCCGAGCCTCTTCGGCACCATGATCATCGCGGTGGTCTACCTGCCGGTGCTCACGCTGACAGGCGTGGAAGGCAAGATGTTCACGCCGATGGCCGTGACGGTGCTGATGGCGCTGCTCGGGGCCTCGATCTTCTCCATGACGTTCGTTCCGGCCGCGATCGCGATCTTCGTGACGGGGCGCGTCAAGGAGAAGGAGAACTGGTTCATGCGCGGCGCCCGCGTGACCTACGCGCCGCTTCTCGGGCTCATGATCCGGCTCCGCTGGATCGTGGCCCCGGCGGCCGCCGCGCTCGTCGTCGTCACCGGCGTCGCGGCGTCGCGGATGGGCGGCGAGTTCATCCCGAGCCTCGACGAGGGCGACGCGGCCGTGCAGGCGCTGCGCGTGCCGGGCACGAGCCTCACCCAGTCGCTGGAGATGCAGACGGCTTTGGAGAAGCGCCTCTTGCAGCTTCCCGAAGTGAAGGAGGTGTTCGCCCGCACGGGCGTCGCCGAGGTCGCGACCGACGCCATGCCGCCCTCGATCTCGGACGGCTACGTGATGCTGAAGCCCCGGTCGGAATGGCCCAATCCGGCCAAGACCAAGGCCGAACTGATGCTGGACGTGGAGAAGGCCGCGGAAGAAATCCCGGGGTCGAACTACGAGCTCTCGCAGCCGATCCAGCTCCGCTTCAACGAGCTGATCTCTGGCGTGCGCTCCGACGTCGGGGTGAAGATCTTCGGCGACGACCTCGATACGCTGCTGAAGGTCGCGGGCGAGGTGCAGACCGCGCTCGCACAGGTCCCTGGAGCCGCGGACGTGAAGACCGAGCAGGTCACCGGCCTTCCGATCCTGACCGTGAAGCTCAACCGGGCGGCGCTCTCCCGCTACGGGGTCAGCGTCGGCGACGTGCAGGAGATCGTCGAGATCGCGGTCGGCGGCAAGGAAGCCGGCCAGATCTTCGACGGCGACCGCCGCTTCGACATCGTGGTGCGGCTGCCCGAAAAGCTGCGCACCGACATCGAGGCGCTGAAGACCATCCCCGTGCCGCTGCCGACCCCGGACGGCGCCGAGCCGCAGGCCAGTCCTGCGGTTCTCGGGGCGCCTGCGGTCCGCACCCGCTACGTGCCGCTGTCGAGCCTCGCCTCGCTTGAGGTCGCGCCGGGGCCGAACCAGATCAGCCGCGAGAACGGCAAGCGCCGCATCGTGGTCTCGGCGAATGTCCGCGACCGCGACCTCGGCTCCTTCGTGGGCGACGCCCAGAAGGCGATCGCAGAGCAGGTCAAGCTGCCCTCCGGCTACTGGATCGGCTGGGGCGGGCAGTTCGAGCAGCTCGTCTCCGCGACCCAGCGGCTCACGATCGTCACCCCGATCGCGCTCGGGCTGATCTTCGTGCTGCTGTTCATGAGCCTGGGATCCTTCAAGGACGCCGCGCTGGTGTTCTCGGGCGTTCCGCTCGCGCTCACCGGCGGCGTGGCGGCGCTTCTGATCCGCGACATTCCGCTGTCGATCTCGGCCGGCATCGGCTTCATCGCGCTCTCGGGCGTCGCGGTGCTCAACGGGCTCGTGATCATCGCCTTCATCCAGAAGCTGCGCGAGCAGGGTAAGGATCTGGTCGAGGCGGTGAAGGAAGGGGCGCTGACGAGGCTTCGTCCGGTGCTCATGACCGCGATGGTGGCCTCGCTCGGCTTCGTGCCGATGGCGATCGCGACCGGTCCCGGCGCGGAGGTGCAGCGGCCGCTCGCAACGGTGGTGATCGGCGGGATCGTGTCGTCCACGATCCTGACGCTGCTCGTCCTGCCGGCGCTCTACGCGCTGTTCACGCGCCGGCGGAGGCCTGATCCGGCGCCTGCGCCGGACGCCGTTCCGGAGGGCGCGGCATGAGGGGCGCGGCCGCGCTGCTCCTCGGGGCTCTCGCGCTGGGGACCTCGTCCCCGGCGCGCGCGCTCGATGGGGACGTCATGCGCAACATTCTCTCGCCCGTCTTCCTCGCGCAGAACCTCGCGGCGGTCTGCGAGAAGCTCGATCCCGACTTCGCGCGGGAGACAGGAGGTAGGGACGGCGACGCCCATCAGGTCATCGCCCACGTCAAGGACCACATCCTCGCCGTCATGACGCGCGAGGAGGCGGCGCCGATCGTCGCGAGCGCGGCCGGCGCGGCGCGGGCGGTCGGCCTCGGCATGATCCGGCCGCTCTCAGGCGGTTCGGCCGAGGAGCAGGCGGGCCGTCTGAAGGCGCTCTGCGAGCAGACCGCGAAGCCGCTGGTCAGGGGCGTCGTCGACGCTCACGACCAGCGGCACGACTTCTTCGAACAGATGATCCGGGACGCGCGCCAGGCCCGCGGCTGAGGGTCGGGCGGCGTGGGAAGATCGCCTTGCGCAGACTATAGTTGAATGAAGATCGTGACTCGCTGCTTATGATAAAAATATATTATGAAATAAAGCAATCTTATATTTTGCTCATGGCGCCTAAGGACGATCCGTTCTTGAAATAACTCTCATGAATGGTCGAATGTTTGCTTCTAGGCTTGCTCCCAAGCGGTCGGCGAAACGGACCAGACCGCGGGGAGGAACGAATGAGCACATTCGGAAGAGCGGGCCCCCGGGGGCTGCTGATGGCGGGCGCGTCGGCGCTCCTGCTGGCGGGCGTCGCGCCCGCGCTTGCGGAACTGCCGGACCAGCGTCCGGTCACCTGGGAGGACATCCTCAACGACCAGAAGACCAATGACGACGTTCTGATGTACGGCCTCGGCGTCAAGGCCCAGCGCTACTCGACGCTCGACCAGATCAACGCCGACAATGTCGGCACGATGAAGCCCAAATGGACCTTCTCGTTCGGCGACGAGAAGCAGCGCGGCCAGGAAGGCCAGGCGCTGGTGCGCGACGGCGTGATCTACATCACGGCGTCCTACAGCCGCATCTTCGCGCTCGACGCTAAGACCGGCAAGAAGATCTGGTCCTACTCGCACCGCCTGCCCGACGACATCCGACCCTGCTGCGACGTGGTGAGCCGCGGCTCGGCGATCTACGGCGACAAGATCTATTTCGGCACGCTCGACGCCTCGATGGTCGCGCTCGACCGCAAGACTGGCAAGGTCGTCTGGTCGAAGAAGTTTGACGACCATCAGGCTGGCTACGCCTTCACCGGCGCGCCCGTCATCATCAAGGACGCCAAGACCGGAAAGGTGCTGCTCGTCCACGGCAATTCCGGCGACGAGTTCGGCGCGCTCTACGCCCGCGACCCGGAGACCGGCGAGGAGATCTGGAAGCGTCCCTTCGTCGAGGGCCATGTCGGGCGCCTCAACGGCAAGGAGTCGACCCCGACGGGCGATCCCAAGGCGCCGTCCTGGCCCGACAGCAAGGAGACCAAGACCGGCAAGGCCGAGGCCTGGAGCCATGGCGGCGGCGCCCCGTGGCAGAGCCCGATCTATGACGAGAAGACCAACACCATCATCGTCGGCACCGGCAACCCGGCGCCGTGGAACCACCACTACCGCACCGGCCCGAAGGGCGACTGGCAGAACTACGACAGCCTCTACACCTCGGGTCAGGCCTATATCGAGCCTTCGACCGGCGAGCCGGTCGGCTTCTACCAGCACACCCCGAACGACGCCTGGGACTATTCGGGCAACAATGAGATCATCCTGTTCGATCTCGAGAAGGACGGGAAAACGGTCCGCGCCGGCGCGCACGCCGACCGCAACGGCTTCTTCTTCCTGACCGACACCGACAAGCTCTCGGCTCGCGACGGCAAGATCTCGAAGCAGGCGGAAGGCTTCATCGCCGCCTATCCGTTCGTCCGCGACATCACCTGGGCGAAGGGCTTCGACGAGAAGACCGGTCGTCCGATCGAGGTCGAGGGGCAGCGGCCCCCGGCGCCCGAGAAGGGCGAGGCCAAGGGCAAGCCCATCAAGGTCACGCCGAACTTCCTCGGCGGCAAGAACTGGAACCCGATGTCCTACAGCGCCGACACCGGCCTGTTCTACATCCCGTCGAACGACTGGCAGGAAGACTACTGGACCGAGAACGTCACCTACAAGAAGGGCGCGGCCTATCTCGGCCAGGGCTTCCGCATCCAGCGCAAGTTCGACACCCATGTCGGCGCGCTGCGGGCGCTCGACCCGAAGACCGGCAAGATCGTCTGGGAGCATCTCGAGCCCATGCCGCTCTGGTCCGGCACGATGACCACCAAGGGCGGGCTGGTGTTCTTCGGCACCTCGGACGGCTACTTCAAGGCCGCCGACGCCAAGACCGGCAAGGAGCTCTGGAAGTTCCAGACCGGCTCCGGCGTGGTCTCGGTCCCGGTGACGTTCGAGCTCGACGGCAAGCAGTATGTGGCGATCGCCTCGGGCTACGGCGGTGCGGTGCCGCTGTGGGGCGGCGACATGGCCGACCAGACCAAGCTCGTCAGCCAGGGCGGCTCGTTCTGGGTGTTCGAAGTGCCTGAGCGCACCGCGCAGAAGTAAGGCTGCCGGGCGGTCCGGGATCTCCCCCCGGGCCGCCCGCTCTGGCCGGCGGCGCCCCACTGACCCCGATGCCGGCGCCGCCGGTCCTTTCTCCGCGCATCGCTTTGGAAAAAGAGACCGAGATGTCCATCAAGACCGCCTCGCGCGCTCCGCGCCGGGTTCTGCGGACGCTCGCCGCGACGGCGCTTCTCGCCGCAGGCGCCGGAGCCGCGACCGGCCAGACCGTGATCCAGAACGTGGAGCCGCGCCCCGACCCCTGGATCGTCAACGGCTGCGCGATTGGTCTGCCCCCTGAGAAGTGGTCCTCCCTGATGTATGGCTTTTGGCCATGTGGAGGACTGAACGATGCCGAGGAAGGCACGCACCTGAAGAGATCGTCGCGAAGCTGCGGCAGGTCGAGGTTCTGACCGCGCA
>NZ_JBHRXS010000008.1:0-7196 GCF_042648545.1 Chenggangzhangella methanolivorans | reverse complement strand
GGCAACAGCCTTGAAGGCTAACCCGCCGAGGGAAGCAGCCGGTCCATCCCATTAGCCGACGTTGTGAAGGGCCGCTATCCGCTTGTTTGAAGCGACTGCGTCAGTCGCAAATGATGTGCCAGCTGAGATCATCTCGCTGATCTTCGTGGCGAGGATGCGGGAGCGCCGTAGCTGCCTTCGCGTCGGAAGACGACGGTGGTCCGTCGAGCAATCGTCAGGCGGCGCACCCGTCGCCGCCTCACGTGTCATACCGCCCCGTCGTCCGTTTCAGTCGTCAGCTTCTCAGGCGAAATAGCCCCGAGCGGCGCTTTGTCCCGCTCGCCGCTTCCCTGTTTCTTTTCCGCGATGTCGCCCGCATCCCGCGGCTCATCGCTTTTGCTTTTTTCGCTGTTGTTCGGGCCGGCGTCTTTTCGATCCTCGAATGGGACAAGCTTGGCCTTGTCGGGCTCGGATCTGCCTGTCGCCAGAGTGTTGTCATTGTTGGATTTGAAGGTCGTGCTCATGGGCCCTCCCGTGGCCTCACTCAGCCGCCGCGCTCGCTGTGTTCCGCGAGGCACTTCTCGATCTCCGCGATGATGCGCTTCGTGTAATCGATGGCGTCGGGGACGCGGTCCATGCGATGGCCGCGCGAATATTCGTAGGACCGCATGGTCCCATCCTCGAGCCAGATCAGGCGCTGACGGAAGATGGCGAGATCCTCTTTCAGCTTCTCCCGGAACTCCACGGCGCTCTCCTTCGGCTACCGATGTGAAGCTCAGCAGTCGTCCGTTCGTTCCGGTAGGGACCGCAAATGCCAGGGTCGTGAGCCGCGGCGCCGACCCGTGAACTTCCTTCTGGAACGAAGACGGCGAGCGCGGGTTTTGCGGATGATCCGACGCGGTCGGAGATCATTCGAGAGAGCCAGCGCTATGAGCGATCGAGAAGCCCAAATTAAGCAGCGCGCCTACGAGCTTTGGGTGCAGGCTGGGCAGCCGGAAGGGAACTCCGAGCAGTTCTGGTATCAGGCGGAGCGGGACATCAGTGGCGATGATCCTGCCGCCGCGAACAAGGGTGGCTCGATGGAGGCGAACGAAAAGCTCGATCAAGAGCTTGAGGAATCGGTGCCGGCGAGCGATCCGCCATCAGCGACGCAGCCGTAAAAGCGTAGCTGGTCGACCTCACACCCGAGGCGGCTCCGATCCAGGAGTCGCCTTTTTTGTTCGCTTCTGACCACCCGACTGTCAGTTTTGGAGACCGGGCTATCCGCACCGCCCGCGCCCCGCACCAGGCTGCTGGCCTAGCGAGCTCGGCGGGAATGCTTTCGTGTCCTTCCCGCCAAGCGATCGTCACGCGGCCTTTTTGGTCCGCTTGGCCGGCGCGGCAGCGGCCTTCGCCGCGGCGCGCTTCTGGCCAAGGCCCATCTGCTTCGCAAGCTCGGAGCGCGCGGCCGCATAGTTCGGCGCGACCATCGGGTAGTCGTGCGGCAAGCCCCACTTCTCGCGGTATTCCTCGGGCGACATGTCGTACTTGGTCCGGAGGTGACGCTTGAGCGACTTGAACTGCTTCCCATCCTCCAGGCAGATGATGAAGTCGGGCGTGACCGACTTCTTCACGGAGACGGCGGGCTTCGCAGGCTCGGCGATAGGCTCGGCCTTCTGTCCCTTGGCGGCGGCGCTGAGCGCGCCATGGATCGACTGGATGAGCGTCGGAAGATCCGCCACAGCCACCGAGTTGTTCCCGACATAGGCGCTGACGACATCTCCCGTCAGCGCGACGAAATCGACCTGATCTTCCATTTGCATTCTCCATTGCGTTGATTTGATAACTGCGCTGCGTCGTGATCTTTGGCAATGGTGGTTGTGAAGTAAGCGGCGAGTTACTCGATACGAATACCTATGATTCCGGAATGAAGACGCCTTGCAGACGTCCGGCCAGCCGGGCATTTTGTAGCTTAATCGCGCGCACGAAACGCTACGTCATTCGGACCTTCGGAGGCGCTTTAGCCGCATTTCTCGTTTTATCGGGCGCATTTACGGTGCCCGGGTCGGCCCTAGCGTCCGACGTCTATGACGTCGACGGCGACACGCTTGACGCGTCCGGCGAGCGGATCCCGCTGCGCTCGGAAGCGGGCCCGATCGATGCGCCGGAATTCGGGAGGGCGAAATGTCCGCTCGAGCTGCTTCGGGCCCAGGCAGCGCAGGAACGGCTTGAGAAGCTCAAGGCGCCGAATGATTTCTCGATCGATCGACGAGGACGGGACCGCTACGGCCGGACGGTGACCGTCGTCTATTCAGTCGGGGAAGATGTGGGCGCGCGGCTGGTCCGCGAGGGCCACGCTAAGCCGTGGTCGTCCTTGCTGGCGAAGGATCGGCCGACCTGATGCTAGCGCCTGCGCTGCGCGAGCGACTTTCTTCGATCCGGAACAAGGTCAACCGACCGCCGTTCCGTACTCGAAGAGGAGGAAAAGATGGCGAACGATCGATACGAGATCATCGAGACAGCCGACGGTTGGGCCTACAAGATCGGCGATGCGGTCTCGGATAATTACCCTAGTCGCCAGGCGGCTCTGATCCACGCGGATCTGGCTGTTGGCACCCCTGGGGCCGTTAAGCCGGTTGATCCAAACTCCGCGCCAGAGGTCGAGGAGCAGTTCGACAAGCCCACTCCGATCATCGGCGAAGGCAGCGCTTAGCTAAGAGAGCCCGGCGCGTCGAGAAAGCACGCCGGGCTCTTCATATATCTAAGACAGCAGTTCAGTCGATCAATTGTCGAAGACGAAGTCGTTCTGATCGAGCTTGGATGCGTCGACGCCCTCGAGCGTGATCGAGGAACCTCTATCACCCCAAGTAATTACCGCATCGCCGTCCGCATTGTTTCGGATGGTCA
Organism: Chenggangzhangella methanolivorans; assembly: GCF_042648545.1. NCBI lineage: Bacteria > Pseudomonadati > Pseudomonadota > Alphaproteobacteria > Hyphomicrobiales > Methylopilaceae > Chenggangzhangella > Chenggangzhangella methanolivorans. Next base: position 4,331 of record NZ_JBHRXS010000008.1, on the reverse strand, counting down.
GGTCGTTGAAGTCAAGACCGTCGATATCGAACTCAATTCGATCCTTACCGCCGGCGAAATCCGTGATCGTGTCGGCTCCGTCGTTTCGTTCGAACTTGAATACGTCGGAGCCTTTGCCGCCGGTCAGAATGTCGTTGCCAGATCCGCCATCGAGCTCGTCGTTACCCTTGCCGCCCTTCAGGACGTCCTTGCCCGAGCCGCCGTCGAGATCGTCATTGCCCGAGCCGCCGTTAAGGGTGTCGTTGCCGCTGTCGCCTTCAAGGTCGTCATTGCCGGAACCGCCGTTGAGCTCGTCGTTGCCCCCGCGCCCTTCGAGCTCGTCATCGCCGCCCTTCCCATTGATAACGTCGTCGCGCTCAGTGCCACGAAGTTCGTTCGCTTTGGCGTTGCCGTTGATCTTAGCCATCTAATTTCTCTGAAAATGTACGCCACCCTTGCAGCGTCTCCGATGGCAGACATAGGCGCGCACAACCAAATGGCGCCGAGCAAAAAATTTTTGTGCTTCAGAAATATGTGATGGAACAATTCTGTAATAACAGAAAGAGCTGTCAAAAAGCTTTTTTAGCAAATCCACCCAAATGCGGTTGCGCTCTTCTTTTATACAGCACCCTTTCCGCGCCGGCCCGAACGGTCAATAAGATAATCGACAATTTACGCGAGAGCCTAACCTTCGATTAATCCGGTAGGCGGGTGATCCGTAGTGAGGTGATGCATCAACGGACCACCGCTCTCACGGAGATTGACGACCGTATCGCTCTTGCAAGACGGCGGCTCGCGGAACTCGCGCTCCACCGCAGCTACCTGAGTTCATTGGGCCTGGACCTACGCGCTTCGCGACTGACGCAAAAGCGGCTCGAAAGTGAGTTGGCCGAAATGATCGAGGAGCGGCGCTTCGAAACGTATCGAGCGCGGTTCACGCGAGGACAGCGGAGCAGGTAAAAAATAAACAGTCGCAATACAGAGTTGACAGGTGGCCAAATAATATAGGAGAGAACTAGAGATTAGCTATCGTAATTCGTTGCCTGCAAGCGAGCTTATTTGGCCTAGTCATCAAACGTTTGGCGCTTCATAGAAAAGGCCCCGGTTGATGCCGGGGCCTCTCGTTCTTGCCGTCGTCAGGACGACAGCTTTGGCGTCACCAGCCGAACTTGATCGCGAGGCCGCCCATGACGCGGTTCTCGGTCAGCTTCACGCCGTTGCGGCGGCCGTAGTCGGAGTAGCGGTACTCGGCGCGGCCGACGACGCTGTCGGTGAAGGCGTACTCGAGGCCGCCACCGGCCGTCCAGCCGGTGAAGGTGCGCGACGAGGTGATGCCCGCGGCGTTGCCCTTAACACGCGAATAAGCGACGCCCGCGGCGCCGTACGCCAGGAAGCGGTCGAAGGCGAGGCCAACGCGGCCGCGCGTGGCGCCGGCCCACTTCACGTCAGCCTTCACGCTGCCGAGCGGGCCGAAGCTGATCTTGTCGTCCTGGTCGGACCAGTTGAAATCGGTCTCGGCGCCGATGACGATCGGCGAGTTGTCGAACTGGAAGTTGTAGCCGGCGTAGCCGCCGATCAGAGCGCCCTTCGGCTTGAAGGCGCCGCCGCCGAGGCGATCCTTGCCGTAACCGGCCTGAACGCCGACGTAGCCGCCGGTCCAGCTGAACGAGGGGACGGCGACGATGGCCGGGGCCGCTTCCATCGGGAGGTCGGCCGCCATGGCGCCGGTCGAAAGCAGAGCCGCCGCCGCGACGCCAACGAAGAGATTGCGCATTTTAGGTTTCCTGGTACCGGCGAGCCCGGCGATGGGTGTCCTAATGCGTGTAATTCGGCTGATTTGTCTGCGCCTTTGGCGCAACAGTCGCGGGAAACAAAGCCTATCCAGGCGCATGGCGAGTCGTCGACAGCTCGTCCGCAACGGCTGCTCGTAGCACGACGCCAAGAGAACCAGCGCGCCAGCGTGTTAAGTGATTGCTGACCATCTTCAGCGAGACTTCTCTCGCGCTGAAGTCCCGTCGCGCAAACAGGCCGCCTGTAGCTGCGTCGCGCACCAAGCTCGGGCGGTCTCCTTGTTACTTCGCTGCTCTCGTCGTTCGGCAGACGCTTTGAACCTTTGGTGTGTCCGTCGGTTATTCCCCTCGAGGGCGCTCCAATGGAGCCTCGGGCATGACGACCTTAGGGCACGACTTATTACCTCAGCCGAAGGCAGCTCCCCGTTGGAAGGGTTTGGGGCTTCGGTTTGTTTTCTGGATGGCGTCTTACGCGTTGGCCGGCGTCGCGCTAATCGGGCTGATCAATCTGATCGCTTGGAAATAGCGGCGATTCACAGGCCAGCGAACGTCATCCGATCCCATGCCGTATTTGCGGATCGCTTGCCATCCGTTCGCGCGCTTCGTTGAGCGACCGCAAGCCGTCATCGGTCAGCAGCCAGCCGTCTCCCTGCCGCCGGATCAGTCCAGTGTTTTCCAGCGCGCGGAAAACGCTGCCGGACAGCAGAGGGCTGTCGGCCCCTTCGATCAACGCTTCAAGGATGGCGACGCCTTCCGGCGAAAGGGCGCGTGCGCCGGTCATGCGCGGACCACCTCGCCGGATCGCGGGTCCGTGTTTCGGCGGACGGCGAATTTGCCCGCTTCCGTGAGCGCCCAAGCCCGCTCTTTCCACTCGATCAGTCCGTCGTCCTCCAGAGCCGACAGAACGAGATCGAGCTCGCGGAGCCTCATGGCTTCTACGGTCTTCAGTGCGCAAACCTGCTTAATCGACAGGCCGTCGAGGCGTGGCGTCATGGTTCAACCCGAAGTGTGACTCCCGATGGCCTCAACCGCGGGCTTTGCGGTTCGTTCCAGCGCTTCGCTCAACTGGCGATCATCACGCTTTGGCTGCAGGCGGGAACGTTTTGAAGCGCGAGCCTTTCTCCTTGGGACACGAAATCAGGGAGAAGACACATGGCGAATGGTGGCGGAGATCTGTGGCTCTTGATGACCGTGCTTGGCGTGAGCCTGCTCGGGATCACGATCGCCTACGCGGCGTTCAAGAGCCGCCAGGGGATGACGGGTGAAAAGCGCCGGCTGACCGAGCGCGGAACGCGCGACGTCTACGCGGCCGAGCAGCGCGATCCGGCGAACCGCCGAGCCTGACATGACTGACAAGCCGTCGGTCTATGGGACCGACACGTCAAAGCCGAACGAAAAGGCTGGCGTCGAGGTCGGCGGCGGAGAAAAGCCCGCAGCTGCGACGAACAAGGAAGCCCGAGAAGAAGCCGAGCCCGGCAGCGCGGACGACGATCGAGAGCCGCCTGCTCCTGAAGATCCGGAAGAGGCGCAATCGCCTACCTGACGCGGAACCATTTGCAGCCTGCTGCGTCTAGCAGACGAAGCGTACCTTCCCCCGATGCGTTTCGCCTTTAAGAAGCCCGCCGCGCTCCCCGACGCGGCGGGCTTTTCATTTGCCGTCACGTTGAAAGCCGCATTTTGTGCGTCGCATCAGGTCTTTTGATAGAGCGCTCACTCGAAAAGCTGCGTCATCTTAGCGACATGGACGATATCCCTTCGATACTCACCCAACTCCGATGGGTTGATCTCGGCCTGGCCGAATGGGCTGAGGAACTCATTGGTGCCGGCGCGAACGTCGGCGAAATCGCGGGCTTGCTTGAGCGCGCGCTGCGCGAGATCCAAAACTATGCGCCAAACGCATCGTAGTTGTTGGCGCTCGGCGCCCTAAAAAGCGATCGGATGCGGATTGGCCCGACCCTTCCGCGATCCTCGAGGGGAGAGCCTGTTGGGGGACATGGCTCCCCCTCGGTCATTGTCTCCACGAGCGGGCGCAGATGATCGACCAAGAGAAGAAGTCACCTCCGCACCCTTTCTCGTCCGATAAGGTCGCGGCTCGCCTAGACAAGACGACCGAGGCCGCCAAAGAAATAGTGGATCGTAACCGTGCGGCCGAAGACGCCAAGACGGCCCGGCTGCGAGCGGCCCGGAAAGCTCGCGACGCCGCCAAGGCGAAATAAGTCGTAGGGAACGACTCACGGCGGCTCTAGCATTATGAGGCGCCTGCCGAGCTTCTCGCCCGAAGCTAGGTGGGCGGCGGCTGGACGGAGGCTCTGGTCATCGCCCAGCCGCACCGGCGCCCAAAAGGATGACGCTCCTCAAAGCAACCTTGGCCGTCTCAACTTCGTTTAGCGCGTTCTACTTGCGCGCGAGGCGACGCACATGGCCAGCAATGGCGACGGCAAGGGCGGGTTAAGTCACTCTCGGCTTCACGCCGCGGACTACATCGCGACCGAGATAGAGGGACTAGGGAGCGTCCCCATTAACGGGGTTTCGTTTTCGAGCGCGTGCTGATTCCATCTCCTT
>NZ_JBHRXS010000007.1:0-10604 GCF_042648545.1 Chenggangzhangella methanolivorans | reverse complement strand
AAGGAGATGGAATCAGCACGCGCTCGAAAACGAAACCCCGTTAATGGGGACGCTCCCTAATGCGGCGACGAGGCCGTCGGTCGTTTTCGCCTCACCCCGAAGGGGCGCGGTCGCGCGAGCGCGAATCGCACGCGCGGGCTATGCATGCGAGAAGCGCCGCGCGCAGGAAGCCACCAGCCTCCCGAGCCGTTCGCCGGGCGCCTTCGCTGACGGGCCGCCATATGACGATGACCATCGACAAGACGCCCGCCACCGTCTCGACGGCCGATCGGCGCGCCGCGTCCGCATGACCCGTCCGGCCAAGATCCTGCTCATCGGCGCCTACGCCAACGGCAACATCGGCGACCTGCATCAGGCCTCGTCCCTCGCCCACCACCTCTCGGCGATCCTCCCGGAGGCGGTCGTGCACGCCACGTCGAACAGCGTCGCCGCCAAGCCCTACGACTTTCCGCGCCCGGACCACGTTCTGCCGCCGTCGATCCTGCGCGACTACGACCGGCTCAGCGAGTACGACGCCGTCATCGTCGGCGGCGGCGGCCTGCTGGCCGCCATCCACCGGCCGCTCAACAGCCCGAACTGGCCGCTTCACGTCACGCCGCCGATCATTCTGCTGTCGATGGGCGCGAGCGCCGAGGTGGCGCAGCGATGCCAGACCCTGATCCGCCGGGCGGCGGTCGTCACCGGCCGCGACGAGCAATCCTGCGCGGTCCTGCGCCGCTTCCGCGACGACGTGGAGTTGATCCCGGACCCGATCCTGGCCGACGAGCGCCTCGACGCCCCTGCGCGCGCCCCGAGAGACGAGCTCGCCCGGCTCGGCGTGATTCCCCGCAAGCCGGCGCCCGAGCATCATGAGATCTTCCGCAGGCTGGCGGCCGAGATGAAGTCACGCGACCGCGCCATCACCCTGTTCCCGGCGACCGACGCAGCCTCCGGAGCGCTTCAGCATTTTCAGGACGGGCAGGTGGTCGCGGCGCGCACGATCGCCGAGTGCGTGCAGGCGATCGATCGCGTCACGGGCGTCGTGAGCGCGCGGTACCATGGCTGCATCCTCGCCGCGAAGAGACGCGCGCCGAGCATCGGCGTCGTCACGGGATTCGAGGGGCCGGCGACGAAGATCCACGAGTTCTACAGGCAGATCGCGCACGAGCACCTGCTCGTCGACTTCAACAGCGCGCCCACCAACAGGAACGCCATCGTCCGACGATTGAGGGAAGAGGTCGATTTCGGCGTGATCGAGTCGCGCCTGTCGGGCCTGGCGGCGGAGTTCCGCCGGCGTCTGGCGGGAATTCTGCAGTCGCTCGGGTAAGCGCCGAAGCCGGCGTGACGGCGACCCGCGCGGGCCTCCGCCGTGCTCGGGGATGAGCGCCCGCCCGCCATCGACCGCCCGATGGTCAGGCCTCGGTCAGCGCCGCCGCCTCGACGCGTTTCGCGTTGAGCGCGAGCACGATGCTGTCATAGACGTCCGTCCAGTCGACCTCGAAGTTCCAGTAGGACTTCACCTGTCCGACCTTGATGTCCTCGACTTTCCCCGAGCTCACGAACTGGACGTTCGCCGGGAAATCGCAGTAGGCCCAGCGGCCGTCGAAATACTGCATCCGCTCCTTGCTTCTCAGATAATAGTTGCTGCCGAAGATCACTCCCGGCTTCTGGGCGATGCATGACGTGAAGATGATTCCGCTGGAGTAGACGGCGACATAGAGGTCGATGCTGATCGCCGCCGCGGCCTTTTCGGTCGGCGACCATCCGGTGACGTCGGTGAAGGCGATTCCGTCGTCCAGCAGAGACTTGATATCTTCGGCCACCTGCCGGTCCTGCTCGATCATCTTGAGGTCGTAGTCCTTGACCTGCCCCGCCAGAGGCTTGGACCAGCCTGCGGTCACGATCTGCAATCCGGGATAGGTCTCTGCCAGTCGATTGGCGATCGCCGCGACGCCCTCGACCTGGTTGGTCCAGAACCTGTCATTGGTCCGCACCTCGAACCAGACGGTGGGCGCGCCGGGGATCGGCTTCACCTGCCGGGCGGCGTCGACCACGTCGGGCGCCGACAGCATGGTCTGGAACCGCGCCGCCAGCGCGGCCGAGAAGCTGAAGTCGCCGAGCGCCGGACGGAACGCCAGGCGCTCGGATTCGATGCTGCAGAGGAACGCCTCGTGCATGGTCTCGAACCCGACGGCGTCGAGGCCGGCCAGTTCCGGAAACAGGCGCTCGGCTTCGAAGAAGCCGCTCGGCCCGACGAACATCGTGTCCATCGTCGCGAACGCGCCCTGCTCGGCCAGGAAATGAAACGGCTCGTACTCCTGCAGCGCAGTGTGGCCGATGTGGTTGAGCGAGGCGAAGATGACGGCCGGCGGCTTCGGCGAACCAGAAAGATATCGGGCCACCTTCTCGGGATAGGTCGCGATGAGCGCCCTCAGGACGTTCAGGTCGTCGAGCGAATTCTTTCTGGAATAGACCGAGCTCCAGTTCACGTAGACGTTGTCTTCAAAGAAATACACGCCGACGAAGAATCCGGAAAACACGCCCGGAACCAGCACATAGGGTTTGCGGTCACAGAAGTGATAGAATAGCCGCGCCCCGCCTCGTTCCTCCAGAATGTAGAAGAAACTCCCGGAGGCGCTGATCGTCTCTCCGGTGAGAAAGGACGGGATGCTGAGAGACCCGGTCTTGCAGAGATCATACATGTAAGGCTGACAGGGGAGCTTGCTCCGCCCCTGCTCGACCTGCGTGTGGAAAAACGATTTCAGCGTGTCGTAGTCGACGCCCACGTCCTGAAGGGTCGCGGTCGCTTCGGCGCTCGGCTCGATCGTGTCGGCGACGTCGATCACGCGCATGTCGCGCGACGACCGGAACACGCGCGCCGCGAACGCGAACCTGTCCTGGGCGTCGGTCAGAGCGATCGGATCTTCCGCAGACGCGCCCGCCGCCGCGGCGTTGACGAGGCGTGCGACCTCCGAAAAGCTGCTCTTGAAATCCAGATCCGTCATGAAAGCCGAGGCCCTTCATCTTTCAAGTCGACGAGCAAACTAGTCGCCCGGCAGTCGAATCGACAGCGAAATATCGCCGCCCCAGGCGGCCGCAGCCCGGCTCGGGACGGCTCTTGCGGCGCAAGCCCGTCGGTCCGGCGCAAGGCGCGCCGACCCGGGCGCTTCGGGGGAGGTGGTCGCGGGTTCAGGCCCCGCCGGATCGGCCGGCGGGCGCGAAGCCGGTCGGCGAAAAGTCCGGATAGGTCGCGTCGCGCTCCGAAATGACCAGCGGCCTCTCGGGCCAGTCGATGGCGAGCGCCGGGTCGTTCCAGCGCAGGCCGCGCTCGTGCTGGGGCGTGTAGACGTCGCTCATCAGGTAGAGCATGTCGGTGTCCGGCTCGAGCGTCAGAAAACCGTGCGCGAGCCCCTTCGCGAGATAAAGGCCCCGGCCCTCGACGTCGCCGAGTTCGACGCCGACGCTATCGCCGAATGTCGGACTGTCCGGCCGGACATCGACGGCCACGTCCCACGCCCTGCCCCGCACCACGCGGACGAACTTGGCCTCCGCATGGGCGAAGTCGCGGTAATGCATGCCGCGCAGCGTTCGCGCGGCATGATTGCGGGAGAGGTTGATCTGCGGGCACTCGAACGCGACGCCGGCCTGCCGGAACTCTTCGACGCAGAACGCGCGCGCGAAGAACCCGCGATCGTCCGAACGCGGCTCAAGATCGACGATCAGGGCGCCGTCGATCCTGGTCCGGGTGAAGCGCATCAGAAGATCCGCGTCTCGGGAACCGCCGTCACGAAGCGTCCGCCCCACTGGCTGATCCGCGAGAAGCTCGTCATCACCTCGTCCTTGAGGTTCCAGGGCAGGATGAGCAGGTAGTCGGGCTTCACCTCGTCGAGCGCCGAAGGGTCCAGCACCGGGATGTGGCTGCCCGGCAGGAGACGGTCCTGCTTGTGGGGGTTGCGGTCGAACACGCAGACGATGTCGTCGGCCCCGACGCCGCAGACGTTGAGGAAGGTGTTGCCCTTCGCGGCCGCTCCGTAGCCGGCGATCGTCTTGCCGTCGGCCGCGGCCTTCTCGAGGAACGCCCGGAAGGACCTGCGGGTGGCGTCGACCTTCTCGCTGAAGCCCTCATAGGCCGCGATCTCGTGCAGGCCGGCCTCCGTCTCCTTGGCGCGGACGTGAAGCAGGCCGGGCTGTTCGGCGAAGGCCGCGTCCTTGTGGCAGCAGAAGACGCGCAGCGAGCCGCCATGGGTCGGAAGCTCCTCGACGTCGTAGGCGCGCATGCCCACCGAGGCGAGCGCCTTCTCGACGATCAGCAGCGACAGATAGGAGAAATGCTCGTGATAGATCGTGTCGAACTGAACCTGATCCATCAGGTTCAGAAGATGCGGGAACTCGAAGGTCAGCGTGCCCTCCGGCTTGAGCATGATCGGGAACCCCGCGAGGAAATCGCGGATGTTCGGCACATGGGCCAGCACGTTGTTGCCGAGCATGAGGTCGGCCTTGAGCCCGCGCTCCGCAAGCCGTTTCGCGGTCGCCTCGTTGAAGAACGCCACCTCGCTCTCGACGCCGCGGGTCTTGGCCTCGCGCGCGCAGTTCTCGGCGGGCTCGACGCCGAGCGCGGGCACGCCGCGGGCGACGAAGTGCTGCAGCAGGTAGCCGTCGTTGCTGGCGATCTCGACGACGAGCGAGTCTGGCCCGAGGCCAAGCCGGTCGATCATCGCGACCGCGTAACGCCGCGCATGCTCGACCCAGCTGTCGGAATAGGACGAGTAATAGGCGTAGCTGTCGTCGAAGATCTCGGCGGCGTCCATCGGATCGTCGGCCTGAACCAGAAGACACTCCTCGCAGACCCGCGTGTGCAGCGGAAGCGGATGCTCGCGGCCGGCCTCGAGATCGGCCTTCTTGATGTAGCTGTTGGCGAGCGGCATCACGCCGAGGTCGACGAAGGTGCGGGTCAGGGCGGCGCCGCAGAAGCGGCAGGAGGGGGCGTCCGGCATCTTACCGTCCATAGCTAGCGATCTGCTGCAGGGTGAAGTCGCGAAGGTCCGCGGCGTCGAAATAGGCCCGATACCACGCGGCCGTGAGGTCGATGACGGCCTTCGAGTCGAGCCGCGGCGCGAATCCGATCGCGCGCTTCGACAGCGAGGCGTCGATGTGGAGCAGCTTCATCTCGATAGAGTTCGGATCCGGCTCGTGCCGCCAGCCCTTTCCGGCCTGGAGCCGTTCGCACAGCGCCGTCGCCATTTCGCCCACCGTCGGCAGCGCCTCGTCGGAGGGACCGAAATTGAGCGCCCGCGGCGCCGACGGGTCGAGGCAGATGGCCTGGAGATGCGTGAGATAGCCCGCGACGCAATCGAGCACATGCTGCCAGGGCCGCGTGCTGCTCGGATGCCGCAGCACCAGCTGCTCGTCGGCCTCGATCGCGCGGACGAGATCGGGCACCAGCCGATCGACCGAAAAGTCTCCGCCGCCCACCACGTTGCCGCCGCGCGACGTCGCGGTCGGAACGCCGGCGCGGTCGAAATAGCTGCGGCCGTAGCTGTAGGCCACGCATTCGGACGCGGCCTTCGATCCCGAATAGGGATCGGTCCCGCCGAGCGGATCGCCCTCGACGAAGGCGCGCCCGGTGTCGGAGTTGCGATAGACCTTGTCGGAGGTGACGGTGAGCACGCCCTTCAGCCCCGCGCGGCCGCGCAGCGCCTCCAGCAGATGCACCGTTCCCATCACGTTCGACGCGAAGGTGTCGACCGGATTGCGGATGGATTCGCGCACGAGCGGCTGCGCCGCCAGATGCAGCACCAGCTCCGGATCGGCCGCCTCGACGGCGGCCTGCGTCGCGGCCCGGTCGCGCAGGTCCACGGTGCGGTGCTCGATCAGCTCGGCGAGCCGCGTCAGGGTGAAGAGATTGGGCGTCTGGTCCGGGTCGAGCGCGATGCCGCTGACCTTGGCGCCCATGCTGTGAAGCCAGAGCGCCAGCCACCCGCCCTTGAAGCCGGTGTCGCCCGTGACGAGAACCCGCCGACCGCTCCAGAACGCGGGATCGACGCTGGACGCAGCCATCAGGACCGCCAAATCCGCCAGGGCGCCTTGCCCGCGGCCCACAGGCCGTCGAGCTGGTTCTTGTCGCGCAGCGTGTCCATCGCCTGCCAGAAGCCCTGATGCCGATACGCCATGAGCTGCCGGTCGCGCGCAACGCCCTCGAGCGGCTCGAGCTCGAACGAGATGTGGTCGCCCTCGATGCGGTCGATGATCTTGGGCTCGAGGACGAAGAAGCCGCCGTTGATCCAGGTGTTGTCGCCGGGCGGCTTCTCCATGAAGCGCAGCACCGCGTCGCCGTCCATCTCAAGAGCGCCGTAACGGCCCGGGGGCACGACCGCGGTGACCGTGGCTTCGCGCCCGTGCGACTTGTGGAAGGCCGCGAGGCTGGTGAGGTCGACGTCGGCGACGCCGTCGCCATAGGTCATGAAGAAGGGCTCGTCGTCGTCGAGATAGTCGCGGACCCGCTTCAGCCGCCCCCCGGTCATCGTCTCGGGGCCGGTGTCCACGAGCGTCACCCGCCACGGCTCGGCGTAGCGCTGGTGGTAGGTGACCTCATGCTTTCCGCCGTCGATCGTCACATCGGACTGATGGAGAACGTAGTTGGCGAAGTATTCCTTGATCATATAGCCCCGATAGCCGAGGCAGATGATGAAGTCGCTGATGCCGTGCGCGTAAAAAATCTTCATGATGTGCCAGAGGATCGGACGCCCTCCGACTTCGACCATCGGCTTCGGTCGGAGCGACGTCTCTTCGGACAGACGGGTTCCGAGCCCACCGGCGAGAATGACGGCCTTCAACGCGCAGTCTCCGTAACTGCCTCGCGACGCGAGGCGCTGATCTTCCGGTTGCGGCGGGGAGAACCAGACGCGCCGCCCGCGATCGATGTCGACGGGCGGCGCGGCGAGGTCAGCGAACCCGCTTCACGAAGGCGTCCGGCCAATAGGTGATCCGGTTGGTCAGAACGCTTTCGTTGAACAGCCAGGAGGGCTCCTCGATCACGAAATCCGGGTTCTCGGCGACGAAGTCGTTCGCCGCTTTCTTGGGGTTGTTCCACGTCCAGTCCGGGGTCGAGCGCGGCGCGCCCACCACCTGCTCCATGATGCCGTCGGTGGCGACGACATAGGAGCCGACGCTGACCAGCGGCCCGTAGGCGCGCAGCTCCTCCAGCACGTGGCCGTGGAGGTGGTTGGAGTCGAGGATGACCAGCACGGTCTCGTCCGGCTTGATGCGCCGGCTGACCTCGGCGACCGTCTCGGGCGCGATCGACGAACCCTCGATCATCTCGATGCGCTTGGACATCGGATGCTCTTCGATCGCGCTGCGGTTGTGCGGACGGATCTCGATGTCGACGCCGATCACGCGTCCCTTTCCGAGCATCTCGAAGAGCGAGGCGTAATAGATCAGCGAGCCGCCATGCGCGATCCCGGTCTCGACGATGACGTCGGGCTTCAGGTTGAAGATGACCTCCTGGAGCCGGATCATGTCCTCGGGAAGCTGGATGATCGGACGTCCGAGCCAGGTGAAGCTGTAGACGTGCTTGGTGTCCCAGCCGACCCGGAGCCAGGCCTTGGAGGCGGCGTCGAACGCCGCGGCGTCGGCGATCTCGAGCACGCGTTCGGCCCCGTCGGCTTCACGCACGGTGACCGTGCCGGCGCCCTCGTCGATGATCGTCACAGTCATTGTGCCAAGCTCCAGAACATCAAAAACCGCCGCGCGCCTGAGCCGGCGCCCACTACCGCAAGTCTATCTTCGTCTTTCGACGCCGCACGCTGCATTGTCCATGAGCCCCCAAGAGAAAGCAGACCCGACCACAATTCAATGAAACGACGCCGACCCCCAAGTCTCATGTTTCATCGAAGCTCTACAGACTCCAGCAAATTCGGAAGATAATTCATTACGTCGCGCGGATTGAAATCAAACTCAGATTTAATACGATCAACCGCAATCTTTGGGAAGCGCAATATCGGCGCTCCGGGCTTAACGTCGCAGGTCGCGCCGGTCAATTCGCACAGCCGATCGACTAGCGCGCCATTGGTGATGTCGACGCCGCTCGCCACGTTGTAGAGCGCTCGCTTTCCCCCGAATCCGATCTTGGCCAGCAACTCGCAGACGTCGTCGATCAGGATGTAGTCTTTCGATGACGAAGGATCGGACTGCAACGTGATGCGGCCCGTCGAAGCTTCGCGCATGAGATCCGACAGGAACGTCGGCGAGTCCGGATCATAGCCGACGACGTTGGACAGGCGAGCGACGCGAACCGCGCTTCGGCCGGAGCGGAAGCAGACCGCCTCCCCGTCCAGTTTCGACAGATTGTACTGGTCGGACGGATCGTTCGGGTTGACCACGAGGTCGGCCTCCTCGTCCGCCGACCGCGCTTTCGCATAGACCCTCGTCGAGGAGAGGTAGAGAAAGCTCTCGAAGTCCGCCCGGTCCAGAAGCTCCGTGGCGATCGAGACATGCGCGCGCGCCGTGTCGAAGGGCCGCGTGCGGAAATCCGCCGTCAGCCCGATGCAGTAGAACGCGTGGCCGAGCGGACGGTCGCAGGCCAGCGTCTCGTCGCGCCCGGGGACATAAACCTCGTGCCCGTCGCGGCGCAGCGTCGCGACGAGATGGCGGCCGACGAATCCGCTGGCGCCGAAGACGGTCGCCTTCATGAGCGAGAGCCGACCCGTCGAAGCGGAATTCCCACGTAGACGCCGTAAGGCTCCAGCACGCCGCGCACGATCGAGCCGGCGCCGACCACGCAGCCGTCGCCGATGTCGGCGCCGTCGAGGATGACGCAGTTCGCCCCGATCCAGACGTCGTCGCCGATGCGGATCCCGCCCTTGCTCGGCCGGAAGCCCTGGTCGCGGATGCGCGCGTCGCGGCTCTTGAACTCGTGGTTGGTGGGCGCGAACGTGCAGTTCGCCGCGATCGCGCAATAGCTGCCGATCACGATGCCATGGCCGGTGTAGAGCACGTTTCCGGAGTTGATGGTGGTGTGCGCGCCGACGACGATGTCGCCGACGCCGCCGGCCGGCTTGATCTTCACGAAGGAGTCGATGACCACGCCCTCGCCGAACACGATCCGGGTGCCGCGCACCGAGTCCTCGATATCGGCCATGGGCGACACTCTGGCCGTGGGATGGACTTCGATCACGCGTCGCTCCGTTCCGGCGGGACGCGCAGGCCGCGACCCTTCCCCCCGCGCGTTCAGACAAGCGCAGTTCGACGTAGGATTAAAGACGATCGATCCGCGCCGCCACTGCGATCCGCGCCGCGCGGCGCGGATCGGCGCCCGGCATCATCGCTAGGCGGGGCCCGGGAACTCGGCTAATGACGGCGAACGTCTCCAAAACGCTGCGGCGCGCAAAGCTCGGCGAAAGACGCGACGAGCCTCGACGCATCACAGGACCTTCATCGGCCCCGCGCTATTTTTCGACGAGCAAGAAGACGACGGTTCTTCCGACCACAGGCGCGACGTCGTCGATCCGACGATCGCGCCGCGTTTAGATTTCTCTCTCAGGTTTCAAAATGCGATCTGGTTCGAAGAACGTTCTCATCTACGGCGCTTACGGCAACGGAAACATCGGCGATCAGTTTCAAGCCTCCTCGGTCGAGCATCACATCCGGACCCTCGCGCCGGAGATCGACGTCTACGCGACCTCGAACAGCTCTTCGCAGAAGCAGTACGAGTTCTCCTCGCAGGATCACGTCCTTTCCGCCGACGCGATCTACGACGCCGACCAGATCAACCGCTTCGACGCGCTCGTGATCGGCGGCGGCGGTCTGCTCGCCTCGGTCCACAGACCGCTCCAGAGCGCTGACTGGGTGGCGAAGATCCGCGTTCCGATCATCCTCCTCGGCCTCGGCGCGTCGCAGGAGGTCGTGGGGAAATGCCGGGCGCTGGTCGAGGCCGCGAGCGTCGTCACAGGGCGCGACACCTATTCGTGCGAGTCGCTCGGCGAGGTCCGCCAGGACGTCGAGTTGCTGAACGATCCGATCCTGATGGACGCCAGGCTCGACCACCTCCCGTCCCGCGCGCCCGACGAGATCGCGCGCCTCGGCGTCGTTCCGCGCAAGCAGACGGGCCGCTACGAGAAGGTCTTCCGGCATCTCGCCGAGCAGATAAAGCGGCGCGACCGCGTCATCAGCATGTTCCCCGCGACCGACCGCGCGTCAGGCGCGCTCGAGACCCTCGCCTCGGCCCGGATCATCGAGACGCGGCTGATGTCGGAGTTCGCAGAGGCGATCGACGACTGCACCGGCGTCGTGAGCGCGCGCTTTCACGGCTGCATCCTGGCGCTCAAGCGGTCCAGGCCCTGCATCGGGACGATCAACAACCTCGACGAGCTGAAGTCCAAGGTGGCGGAACTGTTCAAGCAGGTGGGCCACGCCCACCTGCTCGTCAATTTCAACGACACGCCTCTCGGCCGCAACCACATCGCCCAGAAGCTCGCCAGCGAGTACGACCACGACCTGGTCCGTCGCAGCATCGCGCTGATGCGGATGGATTTCGACGCCAAGCTGACGCGGATCCTGTCGACGCTCTAGGGAGCGTCCCCATTAACGGGGTTTCGTTTTCGAGCGCGTGCTGATTCCATCTCCTT